>ADBE01000139.1 GCA_000176735.1 Neisseria polysaccharea ATCC 43768
TGTCTGTTTTGTGCCAATACCACGCTGTCTTGATGATGACAGCTTTGTAGTAGAGGCTAAAGTCTGGGATTGTGATGCCCTCCCTGCTTTGGTCTTCTTCTTCAAAATTACTTTGGCTATTCGGGGCCTTTTGTGGTTCCATATGAATTTTAGGATTGCTTGTTCTAGTTTCGAGAAGAATGCTGGTGCAATTTTGATTGGGATTGCATTGAATGTGTAGATAGCTTTGGGTAGTATTGACATTTTGACAATATTTATTCTTCCAATCCATGAGCAGGGAATGTCTTTCCATTTCTTTAAATCTTCTTCAATTTCCTTCATAAGCTTTCTATAGTTTTCAGCATACAGATCCTTTACATCTTTGGTTAGATTTATTCCTAGGTATTTTATGCTTCTTGGTGCAATTGTGAATGGGATCAGTTTCTTTATTTGTCTTTCTGTTGCTTCATTGTTAGTGTATAAGAATGCAACTGATTTCTGTACATTGATTTTGTATCCTGCAACTTTGCTGAATTCCTGTATCAGTTCTAGCAGACTTTTGGTGGAGTCTATCGGATTTTCCATGTATAATATCATGTCATCTGCAAAAAGCGAAAGCTTGACTTCATCTTTGCCAATTTTGATGCCTTTGATTTCCTTTTGTTGTCTGATTGCTTATGCTAGAACTTCCAACACTATGTTAAAC
>ADBE01000138.1 GCA_000176735.1 Neisseria polysaccharea ATCC 43768
ATATCGAAATAATTTTGTTTTTTTTGACGGAAATGAGTAAATTTGAGTCGGGAGATTCATAATATTCTGTTCTAAACTCATCAGGAGGTTCATACATAAAAGTTTCCAGTATGTTTTTGTACTGTGTTATATCCGCACCAAAACGGAATATTCCTACAGAAGTAAAAGGTAAAAATTCGGGAGTTTTAACGACCGCGTCGACCATGCTCTTCTCCTTTTGCTTTTCGATTGGCATTTTTTGCAATATTTCTGATTGTTTTCTCAATCTTTAAGCGTTCATTTTTGTGCATTCCGGGAATAATTTTATTTTTTAATTCAGCAATTCTTGATTCCGCTGATATTTGACTTCGACCGCCGTCTCCATGTTTTTCATTCTTGGAGCTTCCTGTTCTTTTAGGCGGACAAGAATTATGAACCCAAACCCCTTCCGTCTCCGCCTGATTGCCCTTGACGAAGTAAGTATGCCAGTCGGCAACGGTCAGATTGTAGGCTTTGAGCGGTTTTGGTTTAACGGTAACGCTTTGAACGGTCTGCTCTGCACCGCTTTCGGATAACAGCCTGATTCCCGCCTTTAAGTCTTCCGCCTTAATCCATTTGCCGTCCGAATAAAACGGATGGATGCGGTTGGAAATCAGGGTTTGGCTGTTGCCGATGCCGTCTGAAACTTCAATGTAAACGGTTTCCTGGTACGGATTGCCGTATCGGGTGGTAACGGGTTTGTATCCCGTTTTTCCACTGGTTTCATCTTTGGCAAAGACGTGCTTTCCAGTTTGGATATGTGCGATGGCTTTGTAGCCGTCTGCCGTTTTGACCAAGGTGCTGCCGTGGAAGGAGCAAGTGTAGGATTTTTGAAGAACTCAGTTCTCATATCCTATTTCAAATGAAGGAAATGCCGTCTGAAAATTAAACACGGTTTCAGACGGCATTTTGATTGCCGGGTTTTGCTATTTTTTGTTGTAATAATCAAATCGCACGTTGACTATGTCTATCTCGGTAAAAATATAACGGAGCATTACTCTGAACCTTTCATAACGCTCATCAATTTTGACACTTTTAGGCAACCAAGGGGAAGATTTAATTGTAAAAAGTTTCCAATTTGGAACCATTAAAAACTCAATAATGGTACCGATTCCAATCACGATATCCCTTGGTATATCCATCGGATAAGGATATTTTCTCCTAACCTCGATTAAAGCATTCTCCAATTTCCAATATTCTTCATCATCCCACACCCCGTCATCATACCATTTGCCAATAAATGAATTTTCGTCATACTCTTCAAAGCAAGGGATGTTTCTTCTAAAATCCTTGAACTCACACATAATAATTAATCTCCAATACGATTTAGGTTTTTATCAAATGTACCGTTTCTTGTTTCTTTTCTGTAATGTTATTCATCGTAGTAAGGTTCTGTCGAATAATTGTCTTTGCCCCCGGCAATGATAGTAACAATTTTCCCTTTTGCTTCCCATGCTTGTACTCCTATTTCATCAAAATCATAGATATATGTCGGATAAGATTCATTCGATAAATAACATTTATCAATATCGTTTAACTTGGGGTAATGGAAAAGTTGTTTAAAAAATTTCAAAATTTAGACCTATTATATTAACGCCCATAAAATATAACTCCTGATAACAAAATATCGAAATAATTTTGTTTTTTTCGACGGAAATGAGTAAATTTGAGTCGGGAGATTCATAATATTCTGTTCTAAACTCATCAGGAGGTTCATACATAAAAGTTTCCAGTATGTTTTTGTACTCTGTTATATCCGCACCAAAACGGAATATTCCTACAGAAGTAAAAGGTAAAAATTCGGGAGTTTT
>ADBE01000137.1 GCA_000176735.1 Neisseria polysaccharea ATCC 43768
AGACGGCGCAGCATTGGCGGAAATAAAAAACCTTATCCGACAGAGATATGACAATATTTCCCAAAAAATCCCGCTGAAAGTATTGACCGTATACGTCTTCAAGCGTATAGTTCGCTTCTTCGCTGCTGACGAAACGGCGGTGATGAAGCAGTTCAAACGCTCTTTAACAAAACAGATTACCGATAAGTGTGAGTGCCTTGAGCCTCACACTGTTTGAAAGACAGACAAGATAATGTTTTGAACATTGTCCTGTTGGTTTCTTTGAAGCAGACCAGAAGTTAAAAAGTTAGAGATTGAACATAAGAGTTTGATCCTGGCTCAGATTGAACGCTGGCGGCATGCTTTACACATGCAAGTCGGACGGCAGCACAGAGAAGCTTGCTTCTTGGGTGGCGAGTGGCGAACGGGTGAGTAACATATCGGAACGTACCGAGTAGTGGGGGATAACTGATCGAAAGATCAGCTAATACCGCATACGTCTTGAGAGGGAAAGCAGGGGACCTTCGGACCTTGCGCTATTCGAGCGGCCGATATCTGATTAGCTAGTTGGTGGGGTAAAGGCCTACCAAGGCGACGATCAGTAGCGGGTCTGAGAGGATGATCCGCCACACTGGGACTGAGACACGGCCCAGACTCCTACGGGAGGCAGCAGTGGGGAATTTTGGACAATGGGCGCAAGCCTGATCCAGCCATGCCGCGTGTCTGAAGAAGGCCTTCGGGTTGTAAAGGACTTTTGTCAGGGAAGAAAAGGCTGTTGCTAATATCAGCGGCTGATGACGGTACCTGAAGAATAAGCACCGGCTAACTACGTGCCAGCAGCCGCGGTAATACGTAGGGTGCGAGCGTTAATCGGAATTACTGGGCGTAAAGCGGGCGCAGACGGTTACTTAAGCAGGATGTGAAATCCCCGGGCTCAACCCGGGAACTGCGTTCTGAACTGGGTGACTCGAGTGTGTCAGAGGGAGGTAGAATTCCACGTGTAGCAGTGAAATGCGTAGAGATGTGGAGGAATACCGATGGCGAAGGCAGCCTCCTGGGATAACACTGACGTTCATGCCCGAAAGCGTGGGTAGCAAACAGGATTAGATACCCTGGTAGTCCACGCCCTAAACGATGTCAATTAGCTGTTGGGCAACTTGATTGCTTGGTAGCGTAGCTAACGCGTGAAATTGACCGCCTGGGGAGTACGGTCGCAAGATTAAAACTCAAAGGAATTGACGGGGACCCGCACAAGCGGTGGATGATGTGGATTAATTCGATGCAACGCGAAGAACCTTACCTGGTCTTGACATGTACGGAATCCTCCAGAGACGGAGGAGTGCCTTCGGGAGCCGTAACACAGGTGCTGCATGGCTGTCGTCAGCTCGTGTCGTGAGATGTTGGGTTAAGTCCCGCAACGAGCGCAACCCTTGTCATTAGTTGCCATCATTCGGTTGGGCACTCTAATGAGACTGCCGGTGACAAGCCGGAGGAAGGTGGGGATGACGTCAAGTCCTCATGGCCCTTATGACCAGGGCTTCACACGTCATACAATGGTCGGTACAGAGGGTAGCCAAGCCGCGAGGTGGAGCCAATCTCACAAAACCGATCGTAGTCCGGATTGCACTCTGCAACTCGAGTGCATGAAGTCGGAATCGCTAGTAATCGCAGGTCAGCATACTGCGGTGAATACGTTCCCGGGTCTTGTACACACCGCCCGTCACACCATGGGAGTGGGGGATACCAGAAGTGGGTAGGATAACCGCAAGGGGTCCGCTTACCACGGTATGCTTCATGACTGGGGTGAAGTCGTAACAAGGTAGCCGTAGGGGAACCTGCGGCTGGATCACCTCCTTTCTAGAGAAAGAAGAGGCTTTAGGCATTCACACTTATCGGTAAACTGAAAAGATGCGGAAGAAGCTTGAGTGAAGGCAAGGTTCGCTTAAGAAGAGAATCCGGGTTTGTAGCTCAGCTGGTTAGAGCACACGCTTGATAAGCGTGGGGTCGGAGGTTCAAGTCCTCCCAGACCCACCAAGAACGGGGGCATAGCTCAGTTGGTAGAGCACCTGCTTTGCAAGCAGGGGGTCATCGGTTCGATCCCGTTTGCCTCCACCAAAACTTTGCAAATCAAAGTAATCCTGTTGCTTTTATTTTATTTGTACTTTTATATTTTATAGCAACTTATTTTGATTTGCGGAGTAAAATAACGACGCATCGATCTTTAACAAATTGGAAAGCCGAAATCAACAAACAAAGACAATGAGTTTGTTTTGATTTTTACCTTTTGCAAAGGGTAAAAATCTCTCGCGAGAGAAAAGAAAACAAACACAGTATTTGGGTGATGATTGTATCGACTTAATCCTGAAACACAAAAGGCAGGATTAAGACACAACAAAGCAGTAAGCTTTATCAAAGTAGGAATTTCAAGTTTACTTCCCTAGTCAACGGGTAGGTAAACGAAGTCAAAGAAGTTCTTGAAATGATAGAGTCAAGTGAATAAGTGCATCAGGTGGATGCCTTGGCGATGATAGGCGACGAAGGACGTGTAAGCCTGCGAAAAGCGCGGGGGAGCTGGCAATAAAGCTATGATCCCGCGATGTCCGAATGGGGAAACCCACTGCATTCTGTGCAGTATCCTAAGTTGAATACATAGACTTAGAGAAGCGAACCCGGAGAACTGAACCATCTAAGTACCCGGAGGAAAAGAAATCAACCGAGATTCCGCAAGTAGTGGCGAGCGAACGCGGAGGAGCCTGTACGTGATAACTGTCGAGATAGAAGAACAAGCTGGGAAGCTTGACCATAGTGGGTGATAGTCCCGTATTCGAAATCTCAATAGTGGTACTAAGCGTACGAAAAGTAGGGCGGGACACGTGAAATCCTGTCTGAATATGGGGGGACCATCCTCCAAGGCTAAATACTCATCATCGACCGATAGTGAACCAGTACCGTGAGGGAAAGGCGAAAAGAACCCCGGGAGGGGAGTGAAATAGAACCTGAAACCTGATGCATACAAACAGTGGGAGCACCCTAGTGGTGTAACTGCGTACCTTTTGTATAATGGGTCAACGACTTACATTCAGTAGCGAGCTTAACCGAATAGGGGAGGCGTAGGGAAACCGAGTCTTAATAGGGCGATTAGTTGCTGGGTGTAGACCCGAAACCGAGTGATCTATCCATGGCCAGGTTGAAGGTGCCGTAACAGGTACTGGAGGACCGAACCCACGCATGTTGCAAAATGCGGGGATGAGCTGTGGATAGGGGTGAAAGGCTAAACAAACTCGGAGATAGCTGGTTCTCCCCGAAAACTATTTAGGTAGTGCCTCGAGTAAGACACTGATGGGGGTAAAGCACTGTTATGGCTAGGGGGTTATTGCAACTTACCAACCCATGGCAAACTCAGAATACCATCAAGTGGTTCCTCGGGAGACAGACAGCGGGTGCTAACGTCCGTTGTCAAGAGGGAAACAACCCAGACCGCCAGCTAAGGTCCCAAATGATAGATTAAGTGGTAAACGAAGTGGGAAGGCATAGACAGCCAGGATGTTGGCTTAGAAGCAGCCATCATTTAAAGAAAGCGTAATAGCTCACTGGTCGAGTCGTCCTGCGCGGAAGATGTAACGGGGCTCAAATCTATAACCGAAGCTGCGGATGCCGGTTTACCGGCATGGTAGGGGAGCGTTCTGTAGGCCGATGAAGGTGCATTGTAAAGTGTGCTGGAGGTATCAGAAGTGCGAATGTTGACATGAGTAGCGATAAAGCGGGTGAAAAGCCCGCTCGCCGAAAGCCCAAGGTTTCCTACGCAACGTTCATCGGCGTAGGGTGAGTCGGCCCCTAAGGCGAGGCAGAAATGCGTAGTCGATGGGAAACAGGTTAATATTCCTGTACTTGATTCAAATGCGATGTGGGGACGGAGAAGGTTAGGTTAGCAAGCTGTTGGAATAGCTTGTTTAAGCCGGTAGGTGGAAGACTTAGGCAAATCCGGGTCTTCTTAACATCGAGAAGTGACGACGAGTGTCTACGGACACGAAGTAACCGATACCACGCTTCCAGGAAAAGCCACTAAGCTTCAGTTTGAATCGAACCGTACCGCAAACCGACACAGGTGGGCAGGATGAGAATTCTAAGGCGCTTGAGAGAACTCGGGAGAAGGAACTCGGCAAATTGATACCGTAACTTCGGGAGAAGGTATGCCCTCTAAGGTTAAGGACTTGCTCCGTAAGCCCTGGAGGGTCGCAGAGAATAGGTGGCTGCGACTGTTTATTAAAAACACAGCACTCTGCTAACACGAAAGTGGACGTATAGGGTGTGACGCCTGCCCGGTGCTGGAAGGTTAATTGAAGATGTGAGAGCATCGGATCGAAGCCCCAGTAAACGGCGGCCGTAACTATAACGGTCCTAAGGTAGCGAAATTCCTTGTCGGGTAAGTTCCGACCCGCACGAATGGCGTAACGATGGCCACACTGTCTCCTCCTGAGACTCAGCGAAGTTGAAGTGGTTGTGAAGATGCAATCTACCCGCTGCTAGACGGAAAGACCCCGTGAACCTTTACTGTAGCTTTGCATTGGACTTTGAAGTCACTTGTGTAGGATAGGTGGGAGGCTTTGAAGCAGAGACGCCAGTCTCTGTGGAGCCGTCCTTGAAATACCACCCTGGTGTCTTTGAGGTTCTAACCCAGACCCGTAATCCGGGTCGGGGACCGTGCATGGTAGGCAGTTTGACTGGGGCGGTCTCCTCCCAAAGAGTAACGGAGGAGTTCGAAGGTTACCTAGGTCCGGTCGGAAATCGGACTGATAGTGCAATGGCAAAAGGTAGCTTAACTGCGAGACCGACAAGTCGAGCAGGTGCGAAAGCAGGACATAGTGATCCGGTGGTTCTGTATGGAAGGGCCATCGCTCAACGGATAAAAGGTACTCCGGGGATAACAGGCTGATTCCGCCCAAGAGTTCATATCGACGGCGGAGTTTGGCACCTCGATGTCGGCTCATCACATCCTGGGGCTGTAGTCGGTCCCAAGGGTATGGCTGTTCGCCATTTAAAGTGGTACGTGAGCTGGGTTTAAAACGTCGTGAGACAGTTTGGTCCCTATCTGCAGTGGGCGTTGGAAGTTTGACGGGGGCTGCTCCTAGTACGAGAGGACCGGAGTGGACGAACCTCTGGTGTACCGGTTGTAACGCCAGTTGCATAGCCGGGTAGCTAAGTTCGGAAGAGATAAGCGCTGAAAGCATCTAAGCGCGAAACTTGCCTGAAGATGAGACTTCCCTTGTGGTTTAACCACACTAAAGAGTCGTTCGAGACCAGGACGTTGATAGGTGGGGTGTGGAAGCGCGGTAACGCGTGAAGCTAACCCATACTAATTGCTCGTGAGGCTTGACTCTATCATTTGAAGGACTTCAAGAGATAAAAGCTTACTGACTGATTCAGTCATCACCGAATATATTGATTAAGGCTTTACCGATTTGTAACAGTTTAAGTTTGGCGGCCATAGCGAGTTGGTCCCACGCCTTCCCATCCCGAACAGGACCGTGAAACGACTCAGCGCCGATGATAGTGTGGTTCTTCCATGCGAAAGTAGGTCACTGCCAAACACCCTTTCAGAAAACCCCTGATTATTCGGGGGTTTTTGCTTTGTCCGGAAAAAATGTCGGGGATGGTGGGACGGTATCCGTACGGTGTCTGGTCGGGTTTGCGAAGGAACGGCTTGAAACTTTGGGATATTCATTTTAGAATGACCCGTTTTATCGCCGCAGGATGCGGTTTTATTGTTTGCAACCTTTAAAGGAAAAACCATGAAGAAAATGTTCGTGCTGTTCTGTATGCTGTTCTCCTGCGCCTTCTCCCTTGCGGCGGTAAACATCAATGCGGCTTCGCCGCAGGAGTTGGAGGCGCTGCCGGGAATAGGTCCGGCGAAGGCGAAAGCCATTGCGGAATACCGTGCGCAAAACGGCGCGTTCAAGTCTGTGGACGATTTGACGAAGGTGAAGGGCATCGGCCCGGCGGTGCTGGCGAAGCTGAAGGATCAGGCTTCGGTCGGCGCGCCCGCGCCCAAAGCCCCGGCAAAACCGGTGCTGCCCGCAGCTAAAAAATAGGGGAACCTGTAAGGGAAGGGGCATCGGCCGCCGCCGGTGCTTTTTGTTTTGGCTGTGTTTTAATGTAGTGAGACCTTTGCAAAATTCCTTTTCCCCCAACAACCAAAACCCCAACACAGGTTTTCGGCTGTTTTCTCCCCAAATACCTCCTAATTTTACCCAAATATCCCCTTAATCCTCCCCGGATACCCGATAATCAGGCATCCGGGTCGCCTTTTAGGCAGCAACAGGCACACTTAGCCTGTTAGTCGCTTTCAACAGGTTTAAACACATCGCCTTCAGATGACTTTGCGCACTCACTTTGAGCAAACCAAATAGGCTGCCCGGGCGTAGCGGATTTACGGTGCAGCGTACCGAAGCTTTGTTCGACTACATAACGGGTTTTCGACAAAT
>ADBE01000136.1 GCA_000176735.1 Neisseria polysaccharea ATCC 43768
CAAACCTTTACGCGCACCGTGGGTCGCAATAAAGTATTGCAATACGGTCAGACCTTCGCGGAAATTTGAGGTAATCGGCGTTTCAATAATCGAGCCGTCAGGTTTAGCCATCAAACCACGCATACCGGACAACTGTTTAATCTGAGCCGCAGAACCACGAGCACCAGAGTCAGCCATCATGTAAATAGAGTTGAAGGACTCTTGGTCAACTTCGTTGCCGTCACGGTCGATAACTTTTTGTTTGGACAAGTTATCCATCATCGCTTTAGCGATTTTATCGCCGGCACGACCCCAAATATCCACCACTTTATTGTAGCGTTCGCCGTTGGTAACCAAACCTTGACGGTATTGGTCTTCGATTTCTTTAACTTCGGCATTGGCCTCAGCCAGCAAGGCTGCTTTTTCTTTCGGAATTTCCATATCGTCAACAGCAATGGAAATACCGCCTTTTGCCGCAAAACCGAAACCGGTGTACATCAGGTGGTCGGCAAAATAACTGTGTCACGCAAACCGCACAGACGGAATGATGCGTTAATCAGCTTAGAAATTTCTTTTTTCTTCAGCGCTTTGTTGATGTACTCGAACGGCAGGCCTTTAGGCAAGATTTCGCTCAACAATGCACGACCGACGGTTGTTTCATAACGGTTAACGACAGGCTCAAACTCACCTGCTTCGTTTTTCACCCATTCGCGCAGACGTACGGTGATTTTTGTACCCAGCTCGACCTGTTTGGTATGGTATGCGCGATGCACTTCTTTCACATCGGCAAACAGGCTGCCTTCGCCTTTGGCATTGATACGGTCGCGGGTCATGTAGTACAGACCCAATACGATATCTTGGGAAGGTACAATAATCGGTTCGCCGTTGGCAGGAGACAATACGTTGTTTGAAGCCAGCATCAGCGTGCGTGCTTCCATTTGTGCTTCCAAGCTCAATGGAACGTGTACCGCCATTTGGTCGCCGTCAAAGTCGGCGTTGAACGCGGCACACACCAACGGATGCAGCTGAATCGCCTTACCTTCAATCAAGATAGGTTCAAACGCTTGAATACCCAAACGGTGCAGGGTCGGCGCACGGTTCAGCATAATCGGATGTTCGCGGATGACTTCTTCCAAGATGTCCCATACTTCCGGTACTTCTTGTTCTACCAATTTTTTCGCAGCTTTAACGGTAGACGCCAAACCTTGTTTTTCCAATTTGTGGAAAATGAACGGTTTGAACAGTTCCAAAGCCATTTTTTTCGGCAGACCACATTGGTGTAGACGCAGGTATGGACCTACGGTAATCACGGAACGGCCGGAGTAGTCCACACGTTTACCCAGCAGGTTTTGACGGAAACGGCCACCCTTACCTTTAATCATGTCAGCCAATGATTTCAGCGGACGTTTGTTGGCACCGGTCATGGCTTTACCGCGACGGCCGTTATCCAACAGAGAGTCAACCGCTTCTTGCAACATACGTTTTTCGTTGCGGACGATGATGTCGGGCGCATGCAGTTCCAACAGACGTTTCAGACGGTTGTTACGGTTGATGACGCGACGGTACAAATCGTTCAAATCGGAAGTGGCAAAACGACCGCCATCCAATGGAACCAACGGACGCAAATCAGGCGGCAATACCGGCAGCACATCCATAATCATCCATTCCAGTTTCATACCGGAACGATGGAAGGCTTCCAATACTTTCAAACGTTTGGCGATTTTTTTGATTTTGGTGTCAGAACCGGTAGACTCCAACTCTTGACGCAGGATTTCGATTTCACCGGTAATATCCAAGGTGCGCAACAATTCACGAATACCTTCTGCACCCATTTTGGCATCAAAGTCGTCGCCGTATTCGTCCAGCTTGTTGTAGTAATCGTCTTCAGTCAGCAATTGGCGGCGTTGCAGCGGAGTCATACCGGGGTCGGTTACCACAAATGCTTCAAAGTACAATACACGTTCGATATCACGCAACGTCATGTCCAATACCATACCCAGGCGGGAAGGCAGGGATTTTAAGAACCAAATATGGGCAACAGGTGCAGCCAATTCGATATGGCCCATACGTTCGCGGCGCACTTT
The DNA here is from genome assembly GCA_000176735.1 of Neisseria polysaccharea ATCC 43768. GTDB lineage: Bacteria > Pseudomonadota > Gammaproteobacteria > Burkholderiales > Neisseriaceae > Neisseria > Neisseria polysaccharea. Next base: position 2,064 of record ADBE01000136.1, read on the forward strand.
GGACAGGGTAACTTCTACGCCACATTTTTCACAGGTTACACCTTTAAATTTCAAGCGTTTGTACTTACCGCACAAACATTCATAGTCTTTAACCGGACCAAAGATTTTGGCGCAGAACAAACCGTCGCGCTCGGGTTTGAACGTACGGTAGTTGATGGTTTCAGGTTTTTTAACTTCGCCATAAGACCATGAGCGGATGGTTTCGGGAGAGGCAATACCGATTTTGATGGCATCAAACTCTTCTTCCATGCCGGCAGTTTGCAACGGATTAAATAAGTTCAACAAATTCATTTTTGCTCCTTGAAGGAAGTATTTTTACCGCATGGCGGATGATTCGATATGGATAGCGGTACAGCGTTTTCAGACGGCATTTCGTTTTTAAACATTGTCGGCTGCCCCGCATACCTGCAGAACAGCTCCCCTTATGCCGTCTGAAACCCGTATCAGTAGCGTTCCAAATCGATATCCAAGCCCAGTGAGCGAATCTCTTTAACCAATACGTTGAAGGATTCAGGCATACCGGCATCGATTTTGTGTTCACCTTTGACGATGTTTTCGTACATTTTGGTACGACCGTTCACGTCGTCAGACTTCACAGTCAACATCTCTTGCAGCGTGTAGGCTGCGCCGTATGCTTCCAGTGCCCAAACCTCCATCTCACCGAAACGTTGGCCACCGAACTGAGCTTTACCGCCCAGAGGCTGTTGAGTAACCAGACTGTATGGACCGGTAGAACGCGCGTGCATTTTTTCGTCAACCAAGTGGTGCAGTTTCAGATAGTGCATCACACCGACTGTTACCTTGCGGTCAAACGGTTCGCCAGAGCGTCCGTCATACAGCGTGATTTGGGTTTTGCTGTCGTTAAAGCCCAATTTTTCAACTTCAGGATCATCGCTCGGATAAGCCAAATTCAGCATTTCGCGGATTTCAGACTCTTTCGCACCATCAAACACCGGCGATGCGAAAGATGCGCCTTTACGCAGGTTGGAGGCCAGTTCGATGATTTCTTCATCAGTCAGGCTGTCTAAATCTTCTTTCTTACCGCTGCCGTTGTAGAGTTTGTTCAAGAACTCGCGCAACTCGCTGGCTTTGCGTTGCTCTTTCAGCATACGGTCGATACGCTCGCCGATACCTTTTGCTGCCCAACCCAAGTGAACTTCCAAAATCTGACCGATGTTCATACGGGAAGGTACGCCCAACGGGTTCAGTACGATGTCCACAGGACGACCGTCCGCCATGTACGGCATGTCTTCCACAGGCAGAATGCGAGATACCACACCTTTATTACCGTGGCGACCCGCCATTTTGTCACCGGCTTGCAGACGGCGTTTGATGGCGATAAATACTTTCACCATTTTTTGTACGCCCGGTTGCAGCTCGTCGCCTTGGGTCAGTTTTTCTTCTTGATCTCATACAACTCATCTGCTTCTTCGCGTTTTTGTTGCAGGCTCACTTTAATCAGTTCCAACTGCTTGGCCAAATCTTCATCGGTCAGACGGATATCGAACCAATCGTGCCTGCTCGGCAGACCCGCCAGATATTCGGTAGTGATTTCGCTGCCTTTGGCCAACTTCATCGGACCGCCGTTGGCTTTCTGACCGACAATCATACGCTCGATACGGTCGAATGCGTCATTGTCGAAAATACGCAATTGGTCGTTCAAATCCAAACGGTAGCGTTTCAATTCGGAATCGATAATGGATTGGGCACGTTTGTCGCGTTGGATGCCTTCGCGGGTAAAGACTTGAACGTCGATAACCGTACCGCTCATACCGGTAGGCATACGCAATGAAGTATCTTTTACGTCAGACGCTTTTTCGCCGAAGATGGCGCGCAGCAGTTTTTCTTCCGGCGTCAGCTGGGTTTCGCCTTTAGGCGTTACTTTGCCTACCAACACATCGCCGGCTTCTACTTCCGCACCGATGTAAACGATACCGGATTCGTCCAAACGGTTTTGCATACGTTCGGACAAGTTCGGAATATCGCGGGTAATGTCTTCCGCACCCAGCTTGGTATCGCGGGCAACGACATTCAATTCCTCAATGTGAATCGAAGTATAGCGGTCGTCCGCAGCCACTTTTTCGGAAATCAGAATCGAGTCTTCATAGTTGTAACCGTTCCACGGCATGAAGGCGATGGTCATATTTTGACCCAAAGCCAATTCGCCCAAATCGGTGGACGCGCCGTCGGCCACCAAATCGCCGCGTTGCAACACATCGCCGACTTTAACGGCCGGACGTTGGTTGATGTTGGTAGATTGGTTGGAACGGGTGAATTTAACCAAGTTGTAAATATCGACACCCACTTCGCCGGCAGTCGCTTCGTCATCATGGACACGGATCACAACGCGGTTGGCATCGACATACTCGACCACGCCGCCTCGGCGGGCAACGATTGCAGTGGCAGAGTCAACGGCAACGGAACGCTCGATACCGGTACCGACCATCGGTTTTTCAGGACGCAGGCAAGGCACTGCCTGACGTTGCATGTTGGCACCCATCAATGCGCGGTTCGCATCATCGTGTTCCAAGAACGGAATCAGGGATGCCGCAACGGATACCACCTGACCGGTTGCCACGTCCATATATTGGACGCGGTCGGGCGTTGCCATAATGGTTTCGCCTTTTTCACGACAGGTAACCAAATCGCCAATCAGATTGCCGTCTGAATCCAAATCGGCATTCGCCTGTGCAATCACATAGCGGCCTTCTTCAATGGCAGACAAGTAATCGATTTCCTCGGTTACTTTGCCGTCGATAACGCGGCGGTAAGGCGTTTCCAAGAAACCGTAATCATTGGTGCGCGCATAAACGGACAATGAGTTGATCAAACCGATGTTCGGACCTTCAGGCGTTTCAATAGGACATACGCGGCCGTAGTGGGTCGGATGCACGTCCCGCACCTCGAAGCCGGCACGTTCGCGGGTCAAACCGCCCGGACCCAATGCGGATACACGGCGTTTATGGGTTACTTCAGACAAGGGGTTGGTCTGATCCATAAACTGACTCAATTGGCTGGAGCCGAAGAATTCTTTGATGGCGGCAGAAACGGGTTTCGCATTAATCAAGTCGTGCGGCATCAAGTTTTCTGATTCCGCCTGATTCAAACGTTCTTTTACGGCACGTTCCACACGGGCCAAACCGCTGCGGAATTGATTTTCAGTCAGCTCGCCTACCGAACGTACTCGGCGGTTGCCCAAGTGATCGATATCGTCCACTTCGCCATGGCCGTTACGCAACTCAACCAAAGTCGCAATCGAGGCAACAATATCTTCGACGCTCAGGACATAACCGCCTTTTTCGGCAGCACCGGCAAACGTTTCATTCAGCAGACGGCCGTACCAAGAGTTTTGTTGGGCTTCGGACAGTTTTTGTTCGTATGTGCGCGTATTAAATTTCATACGGCCTACGCGGGACAGATCGTAGCTGTCTTCACTGAAGAACAAGCGGTTAAACAATTGCTCGACCGCCTCTTCGGTGGGCGGTTCGCCCGGACGCATCATACGGTAAATCGCAACACGAGCCGCCGGCCGGTCGGCAGTCTCATCCGTACGCAAGGTATTGGAGATATAAGCACCCTGATCCAGCTCATTGATATAAAGGGTCGTAATTTCTTTTACGCCGTTAATATCAAATTTGGCCAACAACTCTTCTGTAATTTCATCATTGGCAGAAGCCAATACCTCACCAGTTTCCGAATCAATCAGTTCGGCAGCCAATGCTTTGCCCAGCAGGCTTTCCGGTTCTACATCCAAACGGGTCAGGCCTGCATTGGTAATATCACGGATATTTTTCGCAGTAATGCGCTTACCTTTGGCAACCAATACATTGCCTTCTTTATCCAAGATATCGACCTTGGCAGTTTCGCCTTTCAGACGGCCTGCGACCAAATCGGTTTGAACACCGTTTGAAGACAAATAGAACGTTTCTTTGTCGTAGAAAATATCCAAGATTTGCTCATTGTTGTAGCCCAAAGCCTTCAACAAAATCGTTACCGGCATTTTACGGCGGCGGTCGATACGGAAATACAGCAAATCTTTCGGATCAAATTCAAAATCCAACCATGAACCACGGTAGGGAATGATGCGGGCGGAGAATAACAATTTGCCGGAAGAGTGCGTCTTACCTTTGTCATGCTCGAAGAATACGCCGGGCGAACGGTGCAACTGGGAAACAATCACACGCTCTGTGCCGTTAATCACAAAAGAACCGCTCGGGGTCATCAACGGAATTTCGCCCATATACACTTCGTTTTCACGAACTTCTTTTACCGTCGGTTTAGATGCTTCCTTATCCAAAATCACCAAACGGATACGCGCGCGCAAGGGGGCTGCATAAGTGATTCCGCGCAACTGACATTCGGGAATATCGAACAAAGGCTCGCCCAATGTGTAATGCACAAACTCCAATCGCGCATAACCGTTATGGCTCACAATCGGGAAAATAGAATTAAATGCCGCCTGCAGACCATCATCGGTACGTTTGTCAAAAGCATTTTCCAGCTGCAAAAACTTCGCATAAGAATCAATTTGGGTTGCCAGCAGGAAAGGAACTTCCAAAACATTTTCCCGCTTTGCAAAACTCTTACGGATACGTTTTTTCTCGGTAAACGAATAGTTCATACACACTCCGAAAAGTAATTTTCAATAATAGGCCGTCTGAAACAACGGTACGCATCAATCTGATATTTACATTTATTTGCAATGACTTGATAAAAACTATGCAAATAAATGTAAATAATACTTGATGTTTATTTTAAGAAGCAAAATAAGGCTGGCAGAAAACTGCCAGCCTTCATAAGAAGCATCAAATTATTTGATTTCGACTTTAGCGCCCGCTTCTTCCAGTTGTTTTTGGATGTCTTCGGCTTCAGCTTTAGAAACACCCTCTTTAATGGTTTTAGGTGCGCCGTCAACGATGTCTTTAGCTTCTTTCAGACCCAGACCAGTGATAGCGCGGACAACTTTAATCACGCCAACTTTTTGATCACCGGCAGAAGCCAAAACGACATCAAATTCAGTTTTTTCTTCAGCGGCAGCAGCAGGACCAACAGAACCTGTAACAGCAACTGCAGCAGCAGAAACACCAAATTTTTCTTCAAAAGCTTTAACCAAGTCGTTCAATTCCATTACAGTCAAAGAACCAACTGCTTCCAAAATGTCTTCTTTAGTAATAGCCATGCTATTTTACTCCAAATATTGTATTAAAAAATAATTGATTAACAGAAACAAAATCGATTAAGCGGCTTCTTCACCGGCTTTTTTCTCTGCCAAAGCAGCCAAACCGCGCGCAAAGCCCGATACAGGAGCTTGCATAACAAACAACAGTTTGGACAACAGCTCTTCGCGGCTCGGAATAGAAGCCAACTCAGCAACCTGAGCAGCATTCATTACTTCGCCATTGTAAGAGCCAGCTTTAACGACAATTTTGTCATCTTTTTTCGCGAATTGGTGCAACACTTTAGCAGCAGCAACAGCATCTTCAGAAGCAGCGTAAACCAACGGACCAACCATTTGATCGGCCAATTCTGCAAATGAAGTACCTTGCACTGCACGACGAGCCAAAGTATTTTTCAGAACGCGCAAATAAACGCCTTCTTTACGTGCATTCGCACGAAGCTCAGTCATACTGGAAACACTGATACCGCGATATTCAGCAACTACGAGGGTTTGAGCGTTAGCAATTGCCGCGCTAATTTCCTCGACCGCCACTTTCTTGGTTTCAATATTGAGACTCAAGGTCTACCTCCCACTGTTTATAAACAGGATACCAAAACGATATCCCACCAGCGCGGTAACCTAAAAAGACATCTTACAAGCAATCTTGCAATGTGTTTCAGGACTACCGTCTGCGTAGGGCAGTTACGATTAAATCTTACGATCCCTACGGTCTTGGACATCTACTTAATTTTAAGTAGCCCAAATTCAAGCAGCCCAAAAAACCAAACTGCTTGAAAATTCCTTAAGATTAGTTATTTACGCTTGATGTATCAACGCGAATACCCAAACCCATGGTGCTAGACAAAGCAACTTTTTTCAAATACTGACCTTTAGCGGCAGCAGGCTTGGCTTTAACGATAGCATCCAGCAACGCATCAAAGTTCTCTTTCAAATCAACTTCAGCAAATGAAGCACGACCAATCGTTGCATGAACAATACCTGCCTTGTCGGTACGATACTGCACTTGACCTGCTTTTGCATTTTTTACTGCTTCAGCAACGTTAGGAGTAACAGTACCTACTTTAGGGTTTGGCATCAAGCCTCGAGGACCCAAAATAGTACCCAACTGACCAACAATACGCATTGCATCTGGAGAAGCAATAACAACATCAAAGTTTAGATTGCCTGCTTTGATTTCAGCAGCCAAATCTTCGAAACCGACGATATCTGCACCAGCTTCTTTAGCAGCTTCTGCATTTGCACCTTGAGCAAATACAGCCACACGGGTTGTCTTACCGGTACCTTTAGGCAGAACGACTGAACCACGGATAACTTGGTCAGATTTACGAGGATCAACGCCCAGGTTGAAAGACACGTCAACAGACTCGTCAAATTTAGCAGTGGCAGCTTTTTTAACCAAAGCAATTGCCTCATCAATTACGTACAGTTTGTTAGCTTCCACAGAAGAGCGAAGAGCTTTCAAGCGTTTAGATACTTTAGCCATTATACAACACCCTCCACATCCAAGCCCATTGAGCGAGCAGAACCTGCTATAGTACGGACAGCCGCATTCAAGTCAGCAGCAGTCAAATCAGGCTCTTTAGTTTTAGCAATTTCTTCCAACTGAGCACGGGTCAATTTACCCACTTTGTTGGTCAGAGGATTAGAACTACCTTTTTGCAGACCAGCAGCCTTTTTCAACAAGATAGAAGCTGGCGGGGTTTTCATCACAAATGTGAATGATTTATCTGCAAATGCAGTAATCACAACTGGAATCGGTAAGCCAGGCTCCATACCTTGGGTTGCAGCATTGAATGCCTTACAAAATTCCATAATATTCAAACCGCGCTGACCCAAAGCAGGACCAACCGGAGGAGATGGATTGGCTTTACCTGCAGGAATTTGCAGTTTAATATAACCGATAATTTTCTTTGCCACTTAACGAACTCCTAAAAACGGGTAAGACGCGGAACCATTTCCGCTCCCCAAGTTAATTTTTGATTCTATCCTCTTATTGCTTTTTTTTCAAGTATAAAAATCAGTTAATCTTTTCAACCTGGCCAAACTCCAGCTCAACGGGTGTTTCTCTACCAAATATCTGAACAGACACGCGTAACTTATTCCGTTCATAATTGACCTCCTCAACCACACCGTTAAAATCCGCAAACGGTCCTTCATTTACACGAACCTGTTGACCGACCTCAAATTCAACTTTTGGTTTCGGCTTCTCTATGCCAGTCTGAACCTGCTGTAAAATAATTTCAGCCTCTCTCTGACTAATCGGCGTGGGTCTATTAGCCCTCCCTCCAATAAAACCGGAAACACGGGGAGTGCTTTTTACAAGATGCCAAGAGTCATCTGTCATTTCCATCTCAACTAGCACATAACCAGGATATGACTTTCTTTCACTAATAGTCTTACGACCATTGCGGATATCAACAACTTTCTCTACAGGCACCAGAATTTGTCCGAAATAATCTCCCATCTCCTCACGGGCAATTCGCTCTTCCAATGTTCGTTGGACATTCTTCTCAAACCCCGAATACGCCTGTACAACATACCATTTTTTCGACATCTCAACCTTCCCTTCTCAGCAATACATCAAAAAATAACCACGAAATTGCTGTATCTGCCGCATAGATAAATATAGAAAGCACAGCAACAAACACTATAACAAATACAGTCATTCTGACAGCATTTTCACGCTTAGGCCAAACCACCTTTTTGAATTCGGACCAAGAATTTGAGAAATATGCAAAAAAACCTTCCCTACCGGAATTAGATGCAGATTCTTTATTTTGAACAACCAGTTGATCCACTTTAACGTTCTTTTTTCAGGCGTATGTTCTGTCATATTATTTACCCATCATAGCATCTGTCTATTCTCAATCCATGTAAATGGCAAGAGAGTTTACTAAATAACAAATACAAAAAATTAACCGGCACAAGGCCGGTTAATTTTTTATTTGGCAGGCCAAGAGGGTCTCGAACCCCCAACCCTCGGTTTTGGAGACCGATACTCTACCAATTGAGCTATTGGCCTCTAAACTTAAGCGATAACAGAAGAAACCACGCCGGCACCCACGGTACGGCCGCCTTCGCGAATCGCAAAGCGCAGGCCTTCTTCCATAGCGATAGGCGCAATCAGTTCCACGGTAATGGTTACGTTTTCACCCGGCATTACCATTTCCACACCTTCTTCCAAAGTAACCGCACCGGTTACGTCGGTGGTACGGAAGTAGAATTGGGGGCGGTAGTTGGCGAAGAACGGGGTATGGCGGCCGCCCTCTTCTTTGCTCAGTACGTACACTTCTGCTTTGAACTTGGTGTGCGGAGTGATGGTGCCGGGTTTGGCCAATACCTGACCGCGCTCTACGTCTTCACGCTTAGTACCGCGCAACAATACGCCTACGTTGTCGCCTGCCTGACCTTCGTCCAGCAGTTTGCGGAACATTTCAACGCCGGTACAGGTGGTTTTTTGGGTTTCTTTCAGACCGACGATTTCAATCTCGTCGCCAACGTGGATGACACCGCGCTCTACACGGCCGG
>ADBE01000135.1 GCA_000176735.1 Neisseria polysaccharea ATCC 43768
CAGAAAACAGAAAACAGAAAACAGAAAACAGAAAACAGAAAAAGCCTGTCTGACGACAGGCTTTTTGTTGATACCAATCTTTGCAGATTAGAATTTGTGGCGCAGACCGACGGTGCTGGCAGTCGATACGGCTTTGTTTGCGCCTTTGCCTTCTTGCAACCAGCCGGCAGAAACCAAGGCAGAAGTGCGTTTGGAGAAGTCGTATTCCGCACCGACAACCACTTGGTCGTAAGTATTGTCCTCGTCTGCTTTAGCAACATTGCCTTTGAAGCCGTGGGCGTAAGAAACGCGGGGCGTTACGTTGCCGAAACGGTATGCCACGGTGGCGGCAACTTCGGTTTGAGAGTTGTGCGAATTGGAAGCATCAGCCAGTTTCGCGTCTTGTTGTTGTACGGCTACGGAAGCGTACAGGGCATCATTGTCGTAACCGCCGACCAAACGGTGAACTTGCAGTTTTTCAACAGGCTCGCCGACTGTGGCTTTAGTGCCTTCGCCGTGTCTTTGGAACAAACCGGCGTATTGTGCGAAGAAGCCGCTGTTTTGGTAGTTCAAACCAACGTGGTAAGATTCGCCGTTTGCACCTGAATTGTCTTTAGGCGCGTATTGTACGCTGCCGCTGAAGCCGGCAAATTCGGGAGAGTCGTAGCGTACGGATGCGTAGCGGTGTTCCGGAGCGGAAATTTTGCTGACTTGCAGCACGTCTTCGGTAGCCTTGCCGGATTCCCAAGCGTTGACGTTGTCGCCGGTGCTTTTCAGGATGCTGTTCAGGTTACCGGCGCGGACGGTACCGAAGCCGCCTTTCAAGCCGATGAAAGATTGTTTGTTGCCCCAGCCGCTGTTAGTGCCGGCGATGGAGGCGCTTTGTTCCAACTGCCAAATGGCTTTCAGGCCGTTGCCGAGATCTTCTTGACCTTTGAAGCCGATTTTTGAACCGAAGTCGGCGATTTCGCTGCCGGTTTTCACTTCAGTTACTTTGCCGTCTGTGTGTTTTACAGTACGGTAGGTTTCTACGCCGGCTTTGATGGTGCCGTACAGGGTAACATCGGCCATTGCTGCAACAGGAAGGGCTGCCAAAGTCAGGGCAATCAGGGATTTTTTCATTGCTGTATTCCTTTTTGGTTAAGAAATTTAAGCGAACCGGGCTTTCCGAGCCGCTTAGCTTTGCATTTACCGCCGACGTTTTCGGCGATTCCTTGTTTGAAATTATAAATGTTCCCGCCCGAAAAAACAAACTTCTGCCCGCCCGATACGGGCAATGCGTGTACCGAAATTGGAAGCTGAAGGGGATTTGTTTGTTTTTCTTGTTTGAAAACATTGTGTTGTGATTTGCTTTTAAAATTTGCATTTTTACAACACTTATCGGAAAAGGGGCGGGGCGGGAATGAAATCTGCCGCTGCAACGGGGTTTGCCGCACCGGATGCGCCCGAAATGCCGGTTTAAAGCCATTTGGGGGGATCGGGGCGGACGATGCCGTATGCCTCGGGATAATCGACACCGGTCAGGTAAAGCCCGTCAGGCATAAAGGTCGGGGGGGCTTTGAGGCGGCTGCGTTCCTGTATGAGGGCGGAAAAACCCTCTACACTGAGCCTGCCGCTGCCGACATAGACGAGCGCGCCCATAATGTTGCGTACCATATGGTGCAAAAAGGCGTTGCCGTGCAAATCCAGACGTATCAGTCCGCCGGCTTGGGCAAGGGTTGCGCTGTAAATGGTTTTGACGGGGGATTTTGCCTGGCATTCGGCGGCGCGGAAGCTGGAAAAATCTTGTTCGCCGACCAATAAGGCGGCAGCCTGCCGCATCGGCCCGATGTCGAGTTTGAGGTGTGTCCAGCCCGCCCTGTTTTTCAACAGCGGGGAACGGACGGGGGAGGATTCGAGCAGGTAGCGGTAGTGCCGTCCGTATGCGTCGAAGCGGGCATGAAATCCGGGGGCGGTCTGCCGGGCGTGCAAAACGGCTATGCCTTCGGGCAGCACGGCGTTTGTGCCGCGTATCCAGGCTTGTGCCGGACGGCGGGCGGCGGTGTCGAAATGGACGACTTGGGCGGTTGCGTGCACGCCGGTATCGGTCCTGCCGGCAACAATGGTGGAAACTGCTTCCCCTGCTATTTGGGCAAGTGCGTCTTCCAATGCCGTCTGAACGGTCGGTACGCCGCCCGCCTGTTTCTGCCAGCCGTAAAAACGGCTGCCGTCGTAGGATAGGGTCAATGCCCAGCGTTGCGTGTCGGGGGGTTGTGTGTTCATTGCGGATTCTGCCGGTGGGTTTCAGACGGCATTGTATCTCAGATTTTGCGGGGAAACGAAACCGCCGAATCGCCAAAATCCTTGATGCGGCGGGATTGGCGGGATTGGTGGGCTGAAGCCCACCCTACAACCCATCCTACGGCTTCCTATAAAATACTTAAACCGTCATTCCCGCGAAAGTGGGAATCTAGGACGTAAAATTTAAAGAAACCGTTTTATCCGATAAGTTTCTGTGCCGACAGGTTTGGATTCCCACTTTCGTGGGAATGACGGCGGCAGAATCGGTGGAATTGGTTGGATTCGGCGGATGCGGTGGAATTGGTGGGCTGAAGCCCACCCTACAGCCCACCCTACAACCCGCCCTACGCCCGCGCTGCACATCTGCGCCGCACATTTACCCCACGGCTCATCCTGCTGCTGACTGGTGCAAAAACACTTGCCGTCTGAAACGTCCGGACAACGCTTCAGACGGCATTTCTAGGCATACTGCTTATTTCCAAACCAAAAGCGCGTGGTTGCGTTTGCCGCGCCGAAGGATGGTGTATTTGCCGAAACGTTTGTGTTCGTCGGTCAGCAGGCAGGCATCGTCGGGGCGTTCGGCGGCGTGGTTCGGATTGTTGGCTTCGGCAGGTTTGCCGTTGAGCAAAACCGCTTTGCTATTCACAAAGCCGCGCGCTTCTTTATTGGAGGATGCCAAACCGGTTTTGACCAAGACTTCGACGACATTGATGCCGTCTGAAACTTCAAATGCGGGCAGGCCGTCGAGGGCGAGCTGCTCGAAGTCGCTTTCGGTCAGGCTGCTTTGGTCTTCGGCAAACAGGCTTTCGGAAATGCGCTGTGCGGCTTGTAGGGCGGCTTCACCGTGAATCAGGCGGGTCATTTCTTCGGCGAGGATGCGTTGCGCTTCGGGCTTGCTGCCGCTTGCCTTGTCTTTCGCTTCGATGGCATCGATTTCTTCAACCGACAGGAAGGTAAAGTATTTCAGGAATTTATACACATCGGCATCGGCGACCTTCAGCCAGAATTGGTAGAACTGGTACGGTGAGGTTTTTTTCGCGTTCAGCCACACCGCGCCGCCTTCGGTTTTGCCGAATTTGGTGCCGTCTGATTTGGTAACCAAAGGTAGGGTCAGTCCGAACACTTGTTTTTGGTGCAGACGGCGGGTCAGGTCGATACCGGCGGTGATGTTGCCCCATTGGTCGGAGCCGCCGATTTCCAAAACCGCGCCGTGGCGTTTGTTCAACTCGGCGAAGTCGTAGCCTTGCAGCAGGGAATAGGCGAACTCGGTGAAGGAAATGCCTGCGCCGTCGCGGTCGATGCGCTGTTTGACGGATTCTTTGTTCAGCATGGCGTTGACGGAGAAATGCTTGCCGATGTCGCGCAGGAAGTCGAGGCAGTTCATTTTGCCGAACCAGTCGGCGTTGTTCGCCATAATGGCGGCATTTCCGCCTTCAAAGCTCAAGAAAGGGGTTAATTGGTTGCGGATGCTTTCCACCCAGCCGGCAACAGTTTCGGCGGAATTCAAGCTGCGTTCGGCGGCTTTGAAGCTGGGATCGCCAATCATACCGGTCGCGCCGCCTACTAAGGCAATCGGCGTATGTCCCGCCTGTTGGAAGCGGCGCAATGCCAATACGGGCAGCAGGTGTCCTATGTGCAGGCTGTCGGCGGTCGGGTCGAAGCCGCAGTAGAGGGCGATTTTTTGTTCGTTTAACAAAGCGTCTAAGGCTTCGATGTCGGTAGTTTGCGCGATAAGGCCGCGCGATTGCAGGTCTTGGATGACGCTCATCGGTCTCTTTCAAAAAAAATTAGCGTTTTTGCAAACCGCCGATTGTAACAAATTTAAGCGAATCAATGGTTATGGCGCGTATCGAGAAACCGTTGTTTTTCGGAAAAACGCTTTGCCAATTCCGTGCCGCCGTAAGGGTTGATGTGGTCTTTGTCCGAGTAAACCGGCAATCCGCCGATTTGAAAATCTGCGGGGATATAGGCGGCGGCATCAATAATATAGACGTTGGGGTATTTGGCTGCCAATTCCCTGATGCGGGCATTGGCTTTCAGGGTGCTTTCGTCGTCCGGGCGCAGGGTTTGGCGGTAACCCGGTATGCGTGAAGACAAGATATAGGCGCGCTGGACGTTGTAAGACGAGGCAAGGTTGTCCGCCATCAGGTAAACGGCTTGTTTTTCGGACGAGAGCTTGTGCAGCATACGGTCGAATTTTTGGAAAAAACCGGCATCATAGGCAAGGGAGCGGCTGTTTTCGGGCATCTGGCTGCCCCAGCGCATCGCCAAAACCACTTTCGGATACCGGGGCAGGTGTTCTTCGGCATAGCGGTAAACGGCGCGGCAGGCTGCCCAGTTTTGAAACACCCGGGACGCGTAGCCTTCCACATAGGCGCAAGCGTCGGCGGAAACCATAGTGGCGGACCATTTTTCTTTTTTCCCCACGGCATCGAAGAATGTTTTGTAATGGTCGGCGTGGGAGTCGCCCAAAATGAGCAGTTCCGGCTGTTTTTCCGTATCCCCCCATAGGCATTGTTTGCCGGTATTGTTGTGGCAGGAGGTGTTGGAACGCGTCAGCCCCAAGCGGTCGTATTGCGCCATAAACGGCAGCCTCATCGCAAAAAATGAGCCCGCCCCCAAAATGAGCATAGGCAAGGCATAAATCCATAAAACGGATTGTGCGAACGAACCTTTCCATTTTTTAAACGGCTTTTCGATGCAGTGATAAGAAATCAGGGAAAACGCCAGAGTCAGGACGATTGCCGCCGCCGGCGAATAAGGCGGCAGGTTGTCCGGGCCGATATAGCGCATAAAGGCCAATATCGGCCAATGCCACAGATAAAGCGAATAGGAAATCAAACCGGCGGCAACGGTGATTTTCCATTGGAAAAATTTTTTAAGCGGGTGTTCGTAATGGTTGAAATAAATCAGCGCGGCAACAGCCAGACAGGGAATCAAAGCGGCGGGTCCCGGGAAATAGGCGGTTTGTTCCGAATAGGCAAACAGGCAGGCGGACAGTATGCACGAGGAAAACAATGCACCGGCGGCGGCACAGCGTCTGCCGACGGCGAGATTCCGCTGTTGCCGGTACCGCATCCACACGGCGGTCAGCGATCCGACCAGCATTTCGCAGGCGCGCAGGTGGGGCAGGTAATATTTATCGAGCGCGGAAGGTATAAAGGAAGCGGCAAGGCTTAAGGCGCACAATGCGGCGAGGAAGCCGAACTGTACGCGCGGGCTTTTGCGGGCGACAAGCAGCAGCAATATCGGAAAGACAAAGTAAAATTGTTCTTCGACCGACAAAGACCAAATGTGCAGCAAGGGCTTTTCTTCCTGCGCGGGATCGAAATAATCCTTCCCCCTTGCAAAATACAGGTTGGAGGCGAAACCCAAGGCGGTCAGCGCGGATTTCCATAAAAGAAAGAAATCATCTTTGGTGAATAAAAAGAAGCCGCCTATCAGCGTTGCCGCCAATACGGCGAAAAATGCGGGCAAGATCCGCTTAATGCGGCGGATATAAAATGCCTTCAGGGAAAACCTCCCCCCCCCCGACATTTCGCGGTGAAGAATCATCGTCATCAAAAAGCCTGAAATCACGAAAAATATATCGACACCGAGAAACCCGCCCGGCAGCCAATTTTTTTCGATATGGAACACGATGACGGATAAGACGGCGGCGGCGCGCAATGTGTCGATGTCCGGGCGGTAGGGTAAGGCTTGGCTCATAATGTTTTTATAGTGGATTAAATTTAAACCAGTACGGCGTTGCCTCGCCTTGCCGTACTATCTGTACTGTCTGCGGTTTCGTCGCCTTGCCCTGATTTAAAGTTAATCCACTATACTCGAAACGCGGCGGCGCAAATGCCGTCTGAAAGGTCATTTTGTACGGGATATTCGGAATGCCGGACGGCTTTTTGCAACAGCGGGGCAGGCGGTTTGTTTTGCAGGAATCGGCTTCAGACGGCATTTCCGGCAAAGCCGTCTGAAAACCTGCCGCATTTGGGTTACACGTTAAACAAAAAGTGCATCACATCGCCGTCTTGCACGACGTATTCTTTGCCTTCCACACGCATTTTGCCGGCTTCTTTGGCTTTGGCTTCGCCGCCGAGCGAGACAAAATCATCGTAGGCAATCACTTGGGCGCGGATGAAGCCGCGTTCAAAATCCGTATGAATCACGCCGGCGGCTTGCGGCGCGGTGTCGCCTTTGTGTATCGTCCACGCGCGGACTTCTTTCACGCCGGCGGTGAAGTAGGTTTGCAGCCCCAAGAGGTCGTAACCCGCGCGGATGAGGCGGTTCAGGCCGGGTTCTTCCAAACCCATTTCTGCGAGGAATTCGGCTTTTTCGTCGTCTTCCAATTCGGCGATTTCGCTTTCCATCGCGGCGCATACGGCGACGACGGGGGCGTTTTCTTTTGCCGCCAATTCTTTCAGGCGGTCGAGGTGCGGATTGTTTTCAAAACCGTCTTCGGCGACGTTGCCCACATACATCGCCGGTTTGGCTGTCAGCAGGAACAGCGGCTTGAGCATCGAGCGTTCTTCCGCGTCCAAACCGAAGGAACGCACGGGTTTGCCTTCGTCCAGATGCGGCAGCAGTTTTTTACACAGTTCGACCAGTTTTTGCGCGTCTTTGTCGCCGGAGCGGGCGCGTTTTTCTTCACGGACGATGGCTTTTTCGACACTTGCCAGGTCGGCAAGTGCCAACTCTGTGCCGATGGTTTCGATGTCGGCAATCGGATCGACTTTGCCGGAAACGTGGACGATGTTGTCGTCGTCAAAGCAGCGCACGACATTCACAATCGCGTCGGTTTCGCGGATGTTGGCAAGGAACTGGTTGCCCAAGCCTTCGCCTTTGCTCGCGCCTGCAACCAAACCGGCAATATCGACAAATTCGACGATGGCGGGCTGCATTTTTTGCGGATTGACGATTTTCGCCAATTCGGCCATACGCGGGTCGGGCACTTCGACGATGCCGACGTTGGGTTCGATGGTGCAGAAGGGATAGTTTGCCGCTTCGATGCCCGATTGGGTCAGCGCGTTAAAGAGGGTGGATTTGCCAACGTTGGGCAAACCGACGATGCCGCATTTCAAACTCATGTTTTTTCCTGAAAATAGAGAAATTTAACGGCGGATTATAGCATACCGCCGCCTTCCTTCCGAAAAAATGCCGTCTGAAACGGCTTCAGACGGCATCTGGTTTCAAAAACCGTTCAGAACAAGCCGTGAATCACGCCGTGTTCGTCCACATCGATTTTCTCGGCGGCCGGAACTTTCGGCAGGCCCGGCATCTTCATCATATTGCCGCACAGCGCGACGATGAAGCCCGCGCCGGAAGAAACGGTGATGCCGCGCACGGTGATGCGGAAGCCTTCGGGGCAGCCCAACAGTTTGGCGTTGTCGCTCAAAGAATATTGGGTTTTCGCCATGCAGACCGGCATTTTGTCCAAGCCCAGTTTTTCCAGTGAAGCGATTTCGGCAGACGCTTCCGCACTGAAATCAACATCTTCTGCGCCGTACACTTTTTGAGCAATCGCACGGATTTTGTCTTTAATGCTCAACTCAACATCGTAGGCAAAGCCAAAGTTATTCGGTTGGTTTTCGATGGCGTTGACGACTTTGCGCGCCAAATCCGCGCCGCCCGCACCACCTTTGCCCCACACTTCGGTTAGGGAAACTTCAACGCCGTGTTCGGCACAGGCTTTTTCAATCATCGCCAACTCAGCATCGGAGTCAGACACGAAGCGGTTGATGGCAACCACCACAGGCAGGCCGAATACGTTTTTCAGGTTGGAAATGTGTTTCAAGAGATTAGGCAGACCTTTTGCCAAAGCGTCTAAATTTTCTTCGCCGAGGTTGGCGCGTTCCACGCCGCCGTTGTATTTCAAAGCGCGGACGGTGGCGACGACGACGGCCGCATCGGGTTTCAAACCGGCAAGGCGGCATTTGATGTCGCAGAATTTTTCCGCGCCCAAATCCGCGCCGAAGCCTGCTTCTGTAACGGCGTAATCGGCAAGGTGTTTCGCCAGCCGGGTGGCGGTAACGGAGTTGCAGCCGTGGGCGATGTTGGCAAACGGGCCGCCGTGTACGAAGGCGGGCGTGCCTTCGATGGTTTGTACCAAATTGGGCTTAATCGCATCTTTGAGCAATGCCGCCATCGCACCGTGGGCTTTCAAATCTTTGGCGTAAACGGGGCCGCCGTCTTTGGCGTAGGCGACGAGGATGTTGCCCAAACGCTCTTTCAAATCACTGATGTCTTTGGCAAGGCAGAATACCGCCATCACTTCGGAGGCAACGGTAATATCAAAACCGTCAGGACGCATCACACCGTCAACAGGTTTGCCCATACCGTCGATGATGTTGCGCAACTGGCGGTCGTTCATATCAACCACGCGCCGCCACAGGACGCGTTTCGGATCGATGTTCAACTCGTTGCCTTGGTAGATATGGTTGTCGAGCATGGCGGCGAGCAGGTTATTCGCCGCACCGATAGCGTGGAAGTCGCCGGTAAAGTGCAGGTTGATGTCTTCCATCGGCAGAACTTGGGCATAGCCGCCGCCTGCCGCGCCGCCTTTCACGCCGAACACCGGTCCCAAAGAAGGTTCGCGCAGGGCAATCACGGCATCTTTGCCGATATGGCGCAACGCATCCGCCAAACCGATGGTTACAGTGGTTTTACCCTCACCCGCAGGAGTCGGATTAATGGCGGTAACCAAAATCAGACGGCCTTGTTTTTGCGGCAGTTTAAACGCTTCGGCAGGATTGATTTTGGCTTTGTAATGGCCATAGGGCTCGATGTTGTCAACGTTCAAACCCAGCTTGGCGGCAATTTCACCAATCGGGCGCATGGTGGAGGATTGGGCGATTTCGGCATCGGTTTTGAAGCTCATGATTTTCCTTTATTGAGAGAGGGAAAGGCCGTCTGAAACAATACACTAAAGACGGCTGGAAGAAAAAGAATATTCGTTCTATTATAACGTTTTCCAAAGACAAACCGCAGTGAAAATTTTGATATTTCATCAACAAGCGGATTCATATTGTCAACAATTTGAAACAAAGGAAAAAACATGGGCAGCAACGCATGGCTGTTTTGGGCATTGGCATCGGCAGGCTTCGCCTCGCTGACCGCCATTTTCGCCAAAATGGGTTTGCAGGGCATCGATTCGGATTTCGCCACCTTTATCCGCACCTTGGTAATCCTCGCCGCTTTGGTACTGTTTTTGACCTACACCGGCAAATGGCAGGGCGTAAACGGGTTTACAGGAAAAAACTGGACATTCTTAATTCTGTCGGGTTTGGCGACCGGCGCATCCTGGCTCGCCTACTTCAAAGCCCTGCAACTGGGCAACGCCTCGCAAGTCGCGCCCGTCGACAAATTCAGCCTGGTCCTGGTCGCGCTGATGGCGGTGGTTTTCTTGGACGAACGCCCCAGTACGCAGGAATGGATAGGCTTGGGGCTGGTAACGGCGGGCGTGTTGACGTTGGCACTGAAACGGTAAAGCAACAAGAAATAAATGAAATGCCGTCTGAAAAACTGTTTTCAGACGGCATTTCCGTTTCTATCCATCCTCAGCACTCGACCACGCGCACGGATACGGGGACGGCTTTTTCCGGAGCGTGGCAGCGAGTCCGGCAAGCGCGGCTTCGTTTGCCAACACGACTTCGGAGATGTCGAGCCGGTTCAGACGGCATTGGGCAAGCAACTCGGCGCAACTGGTATAGGGATAGGGAACGGCTTTTTCTGTTTCCGCCTGCCGCTCGAAATCTTCTTCGGTAACGACAAAACCGCCGCCGACCGAATAATAAACCTGTTCCTTCAATACCGTGCCGTCTGAAGCATAGGCGGTAAAACGCAGGCCGTTGGGGTGTTTGGGCAGCACTTGATTGCCGAGTATGTTCAGGTCGCGGTCGGGGATGAAGCAGATTTCTTGCCCGTTGAGGCAGAGGATGTGCTGCGTGCGGATGCGTCCGAGGCGTTCGGGAATGCCGGCAAGCGGGATGTCGTGCGGCAGGCTGCCTTCCAAACCGAGCATCAGCGCGTCAAATGTGCCATGTCCGTATCCGGTCAGGGCAAGCGAGCCGTAAATGTCGATGGCGATGCGGGCGGTTTGCGCGTCCAAGCCTGCGGCAAAGGCGGCGGCGGCCTTCATCGGGCCAACGGTATGCGAACTAGAAGGGCCGATACCGATTTTGAAAATATAGTGGATTAAATTTAAACCAGTACAGCGTTGCCTCGCCTTAGCTCAAAGAGAACGATTCTCTAAGGTGCTGAAGCACCAAGTGAATCGGTTCCGTACTATTTGTACTGTCTGCGGCTTCGTCGCCTTGTCCTGATTTAAATTTAATCCACTATATCAAAAATGCTGATCATGGTTTTGCTCCGAAAGGCGGTTTCAGACGGCATGGCTTCCGTTTGACAAACCAAAAGGAGACGCGGCAAGCTGCCCGTCTCCTTTTTAAAACGGCACTTATGCGTCGATATTTTGGGCAATCAGCGCATTGTTTTCGATAAAGGCGCGACGCGGTTCGACCTCGTCGCCCATCAGCGTAACGAATACTTCGTCGGCGGCGATGGCATCTTCGATGCGCACTTTCAACAGGCGGCGCACGGCGG
>ADBE01000134.1 GCA_000176735.1 Neisseria polysaccharea ATCC 43768
CAAGGGCAGGCGGGGCGGTGGGCTGAAGCCCACCCTACGGCGGACACAACCGCCTCTCATTCCGCCGAAGCGTGCGGAAACCGGAAAATATGGCGATAGATGCTCAAAACAAAGAGAAAAACCCGATTGGGATGATTCAGACGGCATCGGTGGGGTAGAAGTCGCAGACAAAGTAGGGTGGCTTCAGCCACCGAAACAACGGCAAACCGGAACAACAGCAAACAAGGGCAGGCGGGGCGGTGGGCTGAAGCCCGCCCTACGGCGGACACAACCGCCCCGCATTCCGCCGAAGCCAACCAAAGCAGCCTGCACATTTTCAGGCAGCCCAATCCGAACATCAAACTGTTTAAAACCCGACCCTGCAAAGGACGACCCATATGAACCTTGAAACCAAACCCATCGCCGAAACGCCGAATTTCATCGTGCTCGACCAATATGAAAAAATCGAACAGTCGGGCAGCTACCAATCGGAAAACCGGTTGGAAGCGGAGTTAATCGCCGATTTGCAGAATCAGGGGTACGAATACCGCAAGGATTTGAACAGCCAAAGCAGGCTGCTGGAAAATCTGCGCGCGCAGTTGCAGCGGCTGAACGATGTGGCGTTTTCAGACGGCGAATGGGCGCGGTTTTTGACGGAATATCTGGACAGGCCGTCTGAAAACATTACCGATAAAACCCGCAAAATCCACGACGACCATATTTACGATTTCGCTTTTGATGACGGCCGTCTGAAAAACATTTATCTGCTGGACAAGAAAAACCTTGCCCGCAACCATGTGCAGCTTATCAACCAGTTTGAGCAGACGGGCACGCATGCAAACCGCTATGACGTTACCGTGTTGGTAAACGGCCTGCCGCTGGTGCAGATTGAATTGAAAAAGCGCGGTGTGGCGGTGCGCGAGGCATTCAATCAGGTGCACCGTTACAGCAAAGAGAGCTTCAACAGCGAAAATTCGCTGTTCAAATTCCTGCAAATCTTCGTGATTTCTAACGGCACGGACACGCGCTATTTCGCCAACACCACCAAGCGCGACAAAAACAGCTTCGATTTCACGATGAATTGGGCGCGGTCGGACAATCATCCGATTAAGGATTTGAAAGACTTTACCGCCACGTTCCTGCAGAAAAGCGTATTGCTGGGCGTTTTGCTGCATTACAGCGTGTTCGATGCGAATGATACGCTGCTGATTATGCGGCCGTACCAGATTGCCGCCGCCGAACGCATTTTGTGGAAAATCAACAGCTCGGCGCAGACGAAGAATTGGAGCAAGCCGGAAAGCGGTGGCTATGTCTGGCACACCACGGGCAGCGGCAAAACGCTGACCAGCTTTAAGGCGGCGCGTCTGGCGACAGAATCGGCGTTTATCGACAAGGTTTTCTTCGTGGTGGATAGGAAGGATTTGGACTACCAGACGATGAAGGAATACCAGCGTTTTTCGCCCGACAGTGTGAACGGCTCGGAAAGTACGGCGGGCTTGAAACGCAATTTGGAAAAAGACGACAACAAAATCATCGTTACCACCATCCAAAAGCTGAACAACCTGATGAAGAGTGAAGATAATCTGCCGGTTTACCATCAGCAGGTTGTCTTTATTTTCGACGAATGCCACCGCTCGCAATTCGGCGAAGCGCAAAAAAACCTGAAAAAGAAATTTAAAAAATTCTGCCAGTTCGGCTTTACCGGCACGCCGATTTTTCCTGAAAATGCTTTGGGCGCGGAAACCACGGCGGGCGTGTTCGGGCGGGAGCTGCATTCTTATGTGATTACCGATGCCATCCGCGATGAAAAAGTATTGAAATTCAAAGTGGATTACAACGATGTGCGTCCGCAGTTCAAAGCCGTGGAAGCGGAACAGGACGAGAAGAAACTGAGTGCCACCGAAAACCGCCAAGCCCTGCTGCACCCTGAACGCATCCGCGAAATTACGCAATATATCCTGAACCAGTTCAGGCAGAAAACGCACCGGCTGAATGCGGGCGGCAAAGGCTTTAACGCCATGTTTGCCGTCAGCAGCGTGGATGCGGCGAAGTGCTATTATGAAGCGTTCAAAACACAACAGGCAGGCAGCCTGCACCCGTTGAAAGTGGCCACTATTTTTTCCTTTGCCGCCAACGAAGAGCAAAACGCCGTCGGTGAAATTGTCGATGAAACCTTTGAACCGGAAGCGATGGACAGCAGCGCGAAAGAATTTTTGCAGGCTGCCATCAACGATTACAACGCCTGTTTCAAAACCAATTTCGGCACGGACAGCAAAGCCTTTCAGAACTACTATCGCGATTTGGCAAAACGGGTGAAAAACCAGGAAATAGATTTGCTGATTGTGGTCGGCATGTTTTTGACGGGTTTTGACGCGCCGACGCTGAACACGCTGTTTGTCGATAAAAACCTGCGTTATCACGGACTGATGCAGGCGTTTTCGCGCACCAACCGCATTTACGATGCCACCAAAACCTTCGGCAATATTGTCTGCTTCCGCGATTTGGAGCAGGCAACCATTGATGCGATTACGCTCTTCGGCGATAAAAACACCAAAAATGTGGTGCTGGAAAAAAGTTACGAAGAATACATGAACGGCTATACCGACAGCCTGACCAGCGAAGCGCGGCGCGGCTATTTGGATGTGGCAAAAGAATTGCGCGAACGTTTCCCCGATTCCGACAAAATCGAAACGGAAAAAGACAAAAAAGATTTTGCCAAGCTCTTCGGCGAATACCTGCGGGCGGAAAACGTATTGCAGAACTACGATGAATTTGCCGCGCTGCGCGAGTTGCAGAATGTGGATGCGGCGGACGAAGATGCGATGAAGGCGTTTCAGGAAAAATACTGCCTGGGCGATGAAGACGTGCAGGAAATGCGGCAAGTGCCGATGCCGTCTGAAAGGGCGGTGCAGGATTACCGTTCCGCCTATAACGACATTCGCGACTGGCTGCGCCGCCAAAAAGCAGGCGAACAGAAAGAACAGTCAAAAATCGACTGGGACGATGTGGTTTTTGAGGTAGATTTGCTCAAATCACAGGAAATCAATCTGGATTACATCCTGCAACTGGTTTTCGAGCATCACAAAAAAATCAAAGGAAAAGCGGAGCTGGTGGAAGAAATCCGCCGCATCATCCGCGCAAGTATCGGACACCGAGCCAAAGAGGGTCTGATTGTGGATTTCATCAACGATACGGATTTGGATAAAGTCCCCGATGTTCCCGCCATACTGGAAACCTTCTACACCTACGCGCAAGAGGTGATGAGGCGCGAAGCAGCAGAGCTGATTGCCGCCGAAGGTCTGAACGAAACCGCCGCCAAACGCTATTTGACCGGCTCGCTCAAACGCGGCTATGCCAGCGAAAACGGTACGGAACTGACCGAAACCCTGCCGAAAATGAGTCCGCTCAACCCGCAATATCTGACGAAGAAACAAAGTGTTTTTCAAAAGATTGCGGCGTTTGTGGAGAAGTTTGCCGGAATAGGGACCGATATTTGACAAAATGCCGTCTGAACCTTTCAGACGGCATTTTTGATTTTATGCGGAGGCGGTTTTTATTTTGACCTTGCTTTTCTTAAACTTCAACACGGCTTCTTCTTTTGCCGCATCCCAGTCTATCCGCACGAAGCCGCCGTCGGCGAGTTTGCCGAACAGGAGTTCGTCGGCGAGCGGTTTGCGGATTTTTTCCTGGATCAGGCGGTTCATTGGGCGTGCGCCCATTTGTGGGTCAAAACCTTTTTCCGCCAGATATTTGCGCAATGCCGGCGTGAATTCGGCTTCAACTTTTTTGTCGAGGAGCTGGTGTTCGAGCTGAAGCAGGAATTTGTCCACGACTTTGACGATAATGGGTTCGGACAGGGGCGCAAACGGGATAATCGCGTCCAAGCGGTTGCGGAACTCGGGCGTGAAGAGCTTGTTGATAGCCTGCATTTCATCGCCGCGCTCGCGCTTGGCGGTGAAGCCGAGACTGGGGCGGCTGAGGCTTTCCGCGCCTGCGTTGGTGGTCATGATCAGGATAACATTGCGGAAATCGGCACTCTTGCCGTTGTTGTCGGTCAGTTTGCCTGCGTCCATGACTTGCAGGAGGACGTTGAAAATGTCGGGGTGGGCTTTTTCGATTTCGTCCAAGAGCAGCACGCAATGCGGCTGTTTGTTGACGGCTTCGGTTAAAAGGCCGCCTTGTTCAAAGCCGACGTAGCCCGGTGGTGCGCCGATGAGGCGCGATACGGCGTGGCGTTCCATGTATTCGGACATGTCGAAGCGTTGCAGCGGTACGCCCATCGAGTAGGCAAGCTGTTTGGCGGCTTCGGTTTTGCCCACGCCGGTCGGGCCGGAGAAGAGGAAGCTGCCTATCGGTTTGTCGGGCAGCCCCAAGCCCGAGCGCGACATTTTGACGGCGGCAACCAGTGCGTCGATGGCGTTTTCCTGCCCGTAAACCATATTGTTCAAATCGCGGCCGAGGAATTGCAACACTTGTTTGTCGTCGTGCGACACGGTTTTTTCAGGAATCCGCGCGACTTTGGCGATGACGGTTTCGATTTGCGCTTTGCCGATGACTTTTTTCTGTTTGGATTTGGGCAGAATCCGTTGCGCCGCGCCTGCTTCGTCCATCACGTCGATGGCTTTGTCGGGCAGGAAGCGTTCGTTGATGTAGCGTGCGGAAAGTTCGGCGGCGGCTTCGAGTGCGCCTTGCGTGTAGCGCACTTGGTGGAAGCCTTCAAACATCGGTTTCAAGCCGCGCAGGATTTGTACGGTTTCGGCGACGGTAGGCTCGACCACATCGATTTTTTGGAAGCGGCGGCTTAAGGCGTGGTCTTTGTCGAAAATGGTGCGGTATTCGTCGTAGGTGGTTGCACCGATGCAGCGCAGCGAGCCTTTCGCCAATGCGGGTTTGAGCAGATTGGACGCGTCCATCGTGCCGCCGCTGGTGCTGCCTGCGCCGATGATGGTGTGGATTTCGTCGATAAACAAAATGGCGCGCGGGATTTTTTCGAGCTGTTTCAATATAGATTTGATCCGCGCTTCAAAATCGCCGCGGTATTTTGTGCCCGCCAAAAGCGAACCCATATCCAGCGCGTATACTTCGGCATCTTTGAGCGCGTCGGGAATGTCGCCGTTGACGATTTGATGTGCCAAACCTTCCGCCAGCGCGGTTTTGCCCACGCCTGTTTCGCCGACCAAAAGCGGATTGTTTTTGCGGCGGCGGCACAGGATTTGCACCAGCCGTTCCATTTCGTGTTTGCGACCAATCAAAGGGTCGATACGGCCGACTTTGACTTCGGTGTTGAGGTTGACGGTGTACGCCGATAAAGGGTTTTTGCCCGGGTTGGCGCGGTTCTCATTATCGTCGTCCATGCCATCTGAAGAATAGTTGCCATCGTCTTCATCTTCATCGGGAGAGCCGTGGGCGATGCAGCGCAAAACTTCAAAACGCGTAACCGATTGCAAACCCAAAAAATAAACGGCGTGGCTGTCGGTTTCGCTCATCAGCGCGACCAAAACGTCCAACGGTTCGACTGCGGCTTTGCCTGCGGATTGGGTATGTACCATCGCCCGTTGCATCACGCGTTGGAAGCCGAGCGTGAGCCGGGTTTCGACCGTGTCTAAAAGGTGTTCGGGAATCAGGGGGGTGTTTTCGGCAACGCTGGCGGCGAGCTGTTCGGACACCACTTTCAAATCCGTGCCGCAGAGCTTGAGGACGTTGGGGACGGCGGCATCTTCTTCGATGAGTACCAAAAGCAGATGCTCGAGGCTGATAAATTCATAATGGGCGTTGCGCGCCTCGCGGTAAAGCTGCTGCAAAATCTGTTCTAATTCAGGGGCAAGCATATTAAATCTCCTCGACAATACATTGCAGCGGATGCCCTTCGGCTTTTGCCCGCTGCATGACTTGTTGCTGTTTGGTTTGGGCAATATCGCGCGTGTAAGTGCCGCACAGGCCTTTGCCTTCGTGATGAACCAAGAGCATTACCGCTACCGCCTGTTCTTGCCCGAGCATAAAGATTTCGGTCAGGATTTCAACGACAAATTCCATCGTGGTGTAATCGTCGTTCAATAGGAAAACGCCGTAACGTTTTGGCGGCAGGGTTTTCAGGTCGCTTAAAAGCGTATCGGATTGGCAGTGTGTCGTCATAAGTTGTTTTCTATCGGGAAGAAGCCGTTTTCAGACGGCATTTCTGTTGTATTTTCGGTTTTTCCGCTTATTTTCTCACTTTTTTGGAAACATAGCTTGACGTTTCGGCTTAACAAATGTAAAAAGACGGTTAAGCAGAAGCCGGCACTCGACCAAGTATATAAAGCTGGGGAGAAACGCTGAACGTTTAAGTTTGCTGTATGCCTTATTTTGCTGATTTTGTTAATTTTTAAGTATAGGAAGTTTCTAATGGCAACCGGTATCGTAAAATGGTTTAACGACGCTAAAGGTTTTGGTTTCATCACTCCTGACGAAGGCGGCGAAGATTTGTTCGCTCACTTCTCAGCGATCAATATGGAAGGTTTCAAAACCCTGAAAGAAGGCCAACGCGTGTCTTTCGACGTAACCACCGGCCCTAAAGGCAAACAAGCTGCTAACATTCAGGCTGCTTAATCCCGAGTGTACGGGAAACCGTATATGTGAAACGGCAGGACAGACGATGTCCTGCCGTTTTGTTTTGCCGTTTGCAGAAACAGGGAATGCCGTCTGAAAAGAACAGGTGTCTTTTTATCTGCTTTATCCTTAGCCTGTGTGAATCCTGTTGTGGATATGTTTGATAGTATGCTGAGGAATAAGGGGAAATCTTATATGATTAAAAAATGTGCAGATTGTTTGTCAGGGATTTTTGCGGAAATCTAAAAGAAATTATGTATAGTGGATTAACAAAAATCAGGACAAGGCGACGAAGCCGCAGACAGTACAAATAGTACGGAACCGATTCACTTGGTGCTTCAGCACCTTAGAGAATCGTTCTCTTTGAGCTAAGGCGAGGCAACGCCGTACTGGTTTTTGTTAATCCACTATATCAACAAAGGGCCGAACCGTTGTAGGTTCAGCCCTTTGCTTTCAGACGGCATCCGGTTGGGGTTTCAGTTGCCGGCAACCGTCATGCTTCCTATCAGGATAGAACCGATTTGGTTGGACGAACGGCGTAAGGCATCATCGGACACGCCGACGATGTTGCGGTACATATCTTGAAGGCGGCCGGCAACGGTAATTTCATGGACGGGGTAGGCAATGATGCCGTTTTCCACCCAAAAACCCGCCGCACCGCGCGAGTAGTCGCCGGTAATGGCGTTTACGCCTTGCCCCATGAGCTCGGTTACCAACAATCCTGTGCCCACTTCTTTCAGCAGGTCTGATTGCGTTTCGTGCGTATGGTTCAAATAAAGGTTGTGCGCGCCGCCGGCGTTGCCCGTGGTCTGCATACCGAGTTTTCTCGCGCTATAACTGCTGAGGAAATAGCTTTCGACAATGCCGTCGCGGATGATGAAACGCGGCCGCGTGGCGACGCCTTCGGAATCAAAATAGGTGCTGCCGAAGGCGCGGGGAATATGCGGCTCTTCGCGCAGGCTGAGGAAATCGGGCAGAATTTGCTTGCCTATGCTGTTAATCAGGAAGCTGCTTTGGCGGTAGAGTGCGCCGCCGGACAGTGCGCCGACGAGGTGTCCGATCAGACCTCCCGAAACGGTCGCATCGAATAGGACGGGGTAGTTTCCGGTCGGAATGCTGCGGCTGTTCAAACGACGTAAGGTACGTTCGGCGGCGGTTTGACCGATTTGCGCCGGGCTGTCCATGTCTTGATGGCGGCAGGAGGAATCGTACCAGTAGTCGCGCTGCATGCCGTTTTCGTCGGCGGCAACGACGCTGCATGAAATGCTGTGGCGCGTGCCTTGCTGGTGTGCGGCAAAACCGTGGGTGTTGCCGTAAACGTATTGGTAATGTCCGGTTTGTACCGCTGCCCCTTCGGAGTTTTCGATGCGTTCATCCTCGTTCAGGGCGGCTTGTTCGCATTGTTTTGCCAACTCGACGGCGGCTTCCGGGCTTAAATCCCATTCGTGGTAACGGTCGAGGTCGCCGACGTGTTGCGCCATAAGCGAAGCGTCTGCCAAACCTGCGCAATCGTCTTCGGCAGTGTAGCGGGCGATGTCGATGGCGGCTTTGACGGTGTCTTGCAGGGCTTTTTCGGAGAAGTCGGCAGTGCTGGCGCGGCCTTTGCGTTTGCCGACGTAAACGGTAATGTCCAGCGACTTGTCCTGCTGGAACTCGATTTGTTCGATTTCGCCCAGCCGTACGCTGACGCTTTGTCCCAATGATTCGCTGAAATCGGCTTCGGCGGCGGTTGCGCCTGTCGCTTTTGCCAAGTCGAGTGTGCGGCGGCAGAGGTCGAGGAGTTCGGAAGCGGTGTGGTTGAATAGCATAGAAATCTTTCTTGGTGGAGCGTTGCGGCATTTTAACCGTTTCGGGCGGCAGGGGCAAAAGCGCGCCGTTTGCAGGGCGTGCGGTGCAAAATGCCGTCTGAACGCGGCGGCATTCTGTTAAAATGCGCTATTGAAAAAAATTCGAGAATCAAGATGTTTGAACAAGAAGATGAATGGGTCAGCAAAACCCAAATGAAAAAGCAGATGAACGATTTGCAGGATTTGGGTATGGCGTTGACCAAGCTCTCAAACGATACGCTGAAAAAAATCGGTTTGGATGCGGATTTGTACGAGGCGGTAACCGCCTATAAAAAAATCACGTCCAACGGCGCGCTCAAGCGGCAGGCGCAATTTATCGGCAGGCTGATGCGCGATACCGATCCCGCACCCATCGAGGCGTTTCTTGCCAAGCTGCGCGGCGACGATGCGGCGCACAATGCCTTTTTGCAACGTGTGGAACAGGCGCGCGTACGGCTGTTGGCAGACGACGGAGCGTTGACGCAGTTTATGTCGGATTTTCCGCATGCGGACGCGGGCAAGCTGAGGACGCTCATCCGCAATACCAAAAAAGAACAGGAACAGAACAAACCGCCGAAAAATTTCCGCGCCCTGTTTCAAGAATTGAAAACCGTTATGGAAAGCCAAGGCGGAATAGGGGAAGCTTAGGCATATTTTCAGACGGCATCCGCCGTTATTTAGATTGGAGGATAAAATGTTGTTCCGTAAAACGACCGCCGCCGTTTTGGCGGCAACCTTGATGCTGAACGGCTGTACGTTTATGTTGTGGGGCATGAACGACCCGTTCATCCAAACGACCGACCGCAAACACGTTGACAAGGACCAAATCCGCGCCTTCGGTGTGGTTGCCAAAGACAATGCCCAATTGGAAAAGGGCAGCCTGGTGATGATGGGCGGGAAATACTGGTTCGTCGTCAATCCCGAAGATTCGGCGAAGCTGACGGGCATTTTGAAGGCAGGGCTGGACAAGCCCTTCCAAATAGTTGAGGATACCCCGAGCTATGCTCGCCACCAAGCCCTGCCGGTCAAACTCGAATCGCCCGGCAGCCAGAATTTCAGTACCGACGGCCTTTGCCTGCGCTACGATACCGACAGGCCTGACGACATCGCCAAGCTGAAACAGCTTGAGTTTAAAGCGGTCAAACTCGACAAACAGACTATTTACACGCGCTGCGTATCCACCAAAGGCAAATACTACGCCACACCGCAAAAACTGAACGCCGATTACCATTTTGAGCAAAGTGTGCCTGTCGAGATTTATTATATGGTTGAGGGAAAATATACCGATAAACTCAAGCTGTTTGGAAATATTTTATATACGCCCCCCTTACTGATACTGGATGCGGCGGGCGCGGTGCTGGCCTTGCCTATCGCGGCGTTGATTGCAGCCTCGAATTCCTCAGACAAATGAACGGTAATGCCGTCTGAAAAGCCTTCAGACGGCATTTCAAGCACACCCGCACTGTAAAACCCCGCGCTATGTCCGTCAAAATCCAAACCCGATCCGTCAATACCGACGTTTTTAATCATTTGCTCGCCGCCGGCGCCGATCCTTTAATCGCCCGGCTTTGTGCCTCGCGCGGTGTGCAAAGTCCTGCCGAATTGGACGACAAGCTTGCTGCGCTTTTGCCGTATCAAACGTTGACAAACTGCGAAGCCGCCGCCCGCCGTCTGGCGGATGCGGTTGAGCGTCAGGAAAAAATCTTGATTGTCGCCGACTATGATGCCGACGGCGCGACGGCGTGTTCCGTCGGTATGAGCGGTTTGGCGGCGATGGGGGCGAAAGTGGATTTCCTTGTGCCCAACCGCTTTGAACACGGCTACGGCTTAACGCCCGAGCTGGCTGAAATCGCGGCAGAGCAAGGTGTGGATTTGCTGATTACGGTCGATAACGGTATCGCCAGCATCGCGGGCGTGGCGCGGGCGCAGGAATTGGGTTTGGATGTGATTGTAACCGACCACCATCTGCCTGCCGAGACCGTACCCGACTGCATCATCGTCAATCCGAACCAAAAAGGCTGCGGTTTCCAAAGCAAAAGCTTGGCGGGCGTGGGCGTGATTTTTTATGTGTTGACGGCGTTGCGTGCCGAATTGCGCCGCCGCCATTATTTTTCAGACGGCATCAAAGAGCCGAATCTGGGCGACCTTTTGGATTTGGTCGCACTCGGTACCGTCGCCGATGTCGTTACTCTAGACCACAACAACCGCATCCTCGTGTCGCAAGGTTTGAAACGGATGCGTTCGGGCAAAATGCGCCCCGGTATCCGCGCCTTGTTTGAAGTGGCACGGCGCGACTGGCGCAAGGCGCAGCCGTTTGATATGGGCTTTGCGTTGGGCCCGCGCATCAACGCGGCCGGACGGCTCGACGATATGTCGGTCGGCATTGCCTGCCTGTTGGCGCGAGATGATGCCGAGGCGCAGGAACTGGCGGCGCAGTTAAACAACCTCAATATCGAGCGTCGCGAAATCGAGCAGTCTATGCTGCAAGACGCGTTGAATGATTTTCCCGAAACCCTGCCTCCAGGTCAGACGACTTTGGTGGCGTATCGCGACGACTTTCATCAAGGCGTGGTCGGTATCGTCGCCAGCCGCCTCAAAGACCGGTTTTATCGTCCGACCATCGTGTTTGCGCCTGCCGACAACGGCGAAGTGCGCGGTTCGGGACGTTCCATTCCCAATTTGCACCTGCGCGATGCTTTGGACTTGGTGTCCAAACGCCATCCCAATTTGATTTTGAAATTCGGCGGACACGCGATGGCGGCGGGTTTGAGCATACTTGAACACAATATTCCCGCGTTTCAGACGGCCTTTGAAGAAGCCGTGCGCGAGATGGTGTGCGAAGACGATTTGTCGCAAACTTTCATCACCGACGGCAGCCTGCCCGCCTGCGACATCACGTTGGAACAGGCGCAAAACCTCGCCCGCCACGTTTGGGGACAAGGCTTCGCGCCGCCGAGTTTTACCGACGAATTTCACGTCGTCCGCCAGCAGCCTTTGGGCGCGGAGGGTAAACACAAAAAAGTCTGGCTGCAAAAAGACGGCTGCGAATTTGAAGCCATGTTTTGGCGTTGCAGCGAAGACATTCCCGAATACATCCGCACAGTGTACCGCCCCGTTGCCAACGAATGGCGGAACAATCTCGAATTGCAGCTTTATATCGACTACTGGGAAGCCGCGTAGAGGCGGCGGAACGCCGTTTGAATGTGATTTCTGTTTCTTCATCGTATTTCCTTTTCGGTTGAAACCCCACCCTTTAGGGCGGTAGAATCAGACCTTATTTGGGAGGGGGCGTAACCCCTTCCAAATCAGGGCAACACATAGGGCGGTGCTTTATGTGTCGTCCTGTGTGTTGAAACATTTGCCTGTTTGTACGACGGGAATGTTCCCAATCGGA
Source organism: Neisseria polysaccharea ATCC 43768 (assembly GCA_000176735.1). Lineage (GTDB taxonomy): Bacteria > Pseudomonadota > Gammaproteobacteria > Burkholderiales > Neisseriaceae > Neisseria > Neisseria polysaccharea. Next base: position 11,785 of record ADBE01000134.1, read on the forward strand.
GAAGGCGCATCAAATTTCAGACTCTGCCACAAAAGCAGGGTCTGATTTTTTTGGAGGGCAATCTGTTATAATGACGCGTTGCCGCCGCGAGGGCGGCGTGATTCGGACGGCGTAGTTTCTACGCCTTTTGTTTATGGTTACGGCATCTTGCAAACCGCGCCTGATGCCGTCTGAACACGGTTGCCCGTGGAGATGCCGCTCTTCGGGTCAGAATATTTATGCTGAAAAAATGGTTGAATAAGATGCTGCCTTCCGGTCGGAGCAGTAAAAAAGCGGAAAGTAAAACGGTCATTCCTGCCGAAAGACACAACATCCGTGCCGAAATGTTGAGCTTTGCCGCCGAAAATGTCATACGCCGTCTGAAAGGGGCGGGGTTTCAGGCTTATGTGGTCGGCGGCGCGATCAGGGACCTGCTGCTCGGCATCGAACCCAAGGATTTCGATGTCGCAACCGATGCCACGCCCGAACAGGTGCACAAACTCTTCCGCCGCAGCCGCATCGTCGGCAGGCGTTTTCAAATCGTCCATGTGATGAACGGCGTGGAAACCATAGAGGTAACGACTTTCCGGGGCGGTGCGAAGGTTCATCAGAACGCGCGCGGCAGAATCATGAAGGACAACACCTACGGCAGCATCGAAGAAGATGCGATGCGGCGCGATTTTACCTGCAATGCCTTGTATTACGATCCTGAAAAAGAAGAAATTTTGGATTTCCACAACGGGATTGCCGATGTTGCCGCCCGCAGGCTGGTGATGATTGGCGATGCCGCCGAACGCTATCGGGAAGACCCTGTCAGGATTTTGCGCGCCATCCGCCTGTCGGGCAAATTGGGCTTTGAGCTGTCGGAGGAAACCGCCGCACCGATTGCCGAATCGATATGCCGTCTGAAGCACGAACCTGTAGCAAGGCTGTTCGACGAAATTATGAAACTGCTGTTTTCAGGGCACGCTCGCGAGTGTCTAAAACGTTTGAACGGATTTGATATGCCGGACGACATTCATCCGCTGCTCAATGCCTTGCGCGTTTCAGACGGCATCGCCGGAAAAATGACGGTGCTTGCCCTGAAAAATACCGATGAGCGGCTGCGTGCCGACAAATCGGTTTCGGTCGGTTTCGTACTGGCGGCCCTGATGTGGCCCGAGTTGGATCGCCATTGGAAAAGCAATCTGCAACAGGGTTTGAAACCCGCGCCCGCCCTGTCCGATGCAATCACTACGATGCGCGAAACCGTCGAACGCGGTTGGGGCGTGCCGCAACGCTTTTCCGCCACGATGCGCGAAATTTGGATGTTCCAGCCGCAGTTTGAGAACCGCAAAGGCGCACGTCCGCACAAACTGTTTGCACAGGCGCGTTTCCGTGCTGCCTATGATTTCCTGCTCTTGCGCGCCGAAACCGGCAATGCGGACCGCGCACTTGCCGAGTGGTGGACGGCGTTTCAGACGGCATCGACGGAACAGCGGTCGGAGATGACCAAAAACGAAGCCGCCGCCCGAACAACGAAAAAACGAAGGACAGGCGAAAAAACGCCGCCGTCGCAGGCGCAAACCCAAGCCGACGGCGGCAGCCGGCGCATAAGGCGCGACCCGCGTGCCGCACCGTTTGGACGCGGCTTCAAAAAACAAACCCCGCCCGGGATAGTTTGAACCATTAAGGGCAACGAAGAAAAAATATATTTTCGGCGCGCGTGCCGCGTTTCCTGCCTTTGCCGGAAGAATTGGAACACCGTATCGCCGTATTGGAAACGGCATCCTTGAAGCCGGTCTTTCCCATACCCGTCCAGTCCTGTATGTATGCAGCGTCACGCCGTTTCAGAAGACATTTGAAGCGTGCGGAGTGAGGGTGCGGCGCGGGATAAGGCAAGGTGGGCGTGTATGCGGGCAACTTCGGCGATGTTCTGTACGGGCGGGGCGGTCAAGTGCATGAAGTTTGACTGAAAATCCGCCGGCTGCCGGATAAGATGGATACGGAATCAGACCTCCGCATCCGTTTTTGTTTTTGCGGCCGATCGGGCTTCAGGTTTTAAACTTCGGGCTTATATTCCCTATCCGTACTGTGTGCTTATTTGAAAGCCGTGCGGATCAGTGAGGCATGTGCCGTCAAAAACCGGTACATAGTTCAACATAAAAGGCGTTAAAAGAAGCGAAACAGCAAAGACTTTCAAAAAAAGAACTTAAACCTCTTGAAAGACAAGTACGACATTGGCGCAATAAAATGAATGAAACAGGTGAAAATCATTCTATGAAACATAAACACTAACAGGAACTATTTCATGGCAAATAAATGGATTTGGTTGCCAAGTATAGGTGTAAATGAATTCTTTTTGAATAAAGAATGCTCTAAAGATCTATTAATTAAATATAATTTCAATTTAGCATATATTGATAAAGGACTTGCTAATGATGAGTTAGATTTTGAATATATTTCTAACGAATTTGGTATTTCAATTACTTTAACAAATGATTTAATCTGTAGTGGGGTTGAAATTCAGAAAAATCTATACTTAAACGACATAAGCATTATTGGATTACCCATTAATAAATTTATTAATATAATGAAAAATATAAATATTAGTGACTTAACTTTAGATTTAAAAGGAGATTTTTATTAATCAGAAAAGTTGAATGCTTTATTTTGGATTGAAGATAATATTATTACATCTGTTTCATGTTGGTAAGATATGCTTATGTTTTATGTTGTTTGGCTTAACTGATATCTTTACCATCAATAATTGAAGATTTCAAAAAGAACCCTACGTTCTCCTTGTAAAAATCGGTTTGACTCAAGTAGGGAGCACCTCAAGCCGCCTGCCCGGCAGGGCCGACACCCGTGCCGGCATATCGATTTTGGTTACGTTCAATTCCGCCACACGCTGAAACTCCTGCGGCGTTATCCCCAAACACCTTGCCATTTCCGATTTGCCGGCCTTTTGCGCCAACATTCCGTTCAATGGCAAAACCTTCGCATAAACCGATGGCGGCAGTGCAACTGGCGTTTCCCCTTACAAACGGATGGAATCGACCGAGTATTCAAACACAGCCTATTTTTTAATAGGGGCTGTCCTAGATAACTAGGGAAATTCAAATTAAGTTAGAATTATCCCTATGAGAAAAACTCGTCTAAGCCAGTATAAACAAAATAAACTCATT
>ADBE01000133.1 GCA_000176735.1 Neisseria polysaccharea ATCC 43768
AACATCTGAAAGAGCATCGGTTACCGGACGGCATTATGCGCAAAGCCCACCGCAACCGTCCGCTGACGGAAAATCAAACGAAGCGTAACCGGTATTTGTCGAAAACCCGTTATGTAGTCGAACAAAGCTTCGGTACGCTGCACCGTAAATTCCGCTACGCCCGGGCAGCCTATTTTGGTTTGCTCAAAGTGAGTGCGCAAAGTCATCTGAAGGCGATGTGTTTAAACCTGTTGAAAGCGACTAACAGGCTAAGTGTGCCTGTTGCTGCCTAAAAGGCGACCCGGATGCCTGATTATCGGGTATCCGGGGAGGATTAAGGGGATATTTGGGTAAAATTAGGAGGTATTTGGGGAGAAAACAGCCGAAAACCTGTGTTTGGGTTTCGGCTGTCGGGAGGGAAAGGAATTTTGCAAAGGTCTCAAGCCGGCAATCAAGCAACCGCGTGCGTACCGCACACACCCTACGCTTTGGTTTTGAAGTCCGAGTGATTCATCGGTAGGGTATGTGGGTGACTATACAGACTACGGCTTGCTACATCTAGGAAAGTTAAATTTATAATCATTTCTCTTAATTCATCACAAAAACTTTCCATTAATTGAAGACACATATTTTTTGTTTCCCCTAAATCATGAGAAGCAATTATCCTTTCTTCTCCATGAGCAATCGCATTTCTTGTGCTTAATAAAGTCTGATCTATAAAATTAAATTTTGTTTCGAAATTTTTAGTAGATATTCCTAGCTTGTAACAGATTTCTTCTAAAACCTCAGAATTTAAATTTGATTTAGTATTGCAAAAAGTATCTAAGTTGCAATTAAATAAATCATTTAAATTTAATGAGTTATCAAAATATTTGCGAATATAATTTACACTTAACGCATATGATCCATTAAAACTATGAAATTGGTTTAATGCAGCACAGATATGAAAATTAGGTTTTAGCTGATTAAATCGTAGTCTACTTTTTCGCAAAAACCTAAAAAATAGAAGCATTACATCTTTAATTAACCCTTCCCAGTGAGAATATAATAAACAATGGATCATTTTATTATGAATGTTTCTAATGCCTTCAGGCTGATTGTAAGTATATGAAAAAATATCAGTAATTTCTTTCTTTCTCCTGCTAAATTGCTTATCAATTTTATCTAATAATTTATTTGCTTTTTCGGTTATGTCATTAAGAAGTTCTTGCTCAATATCCATTTAAATTACTACTTTTCAAATAGTTTATCTGCTAATTCAATAAATTGAGGTAATCGTCTGCTGGCTCTAGTTCCTGAGCCACTAGCCTCCCTAAATGTGTCATTCGTTGGTAAAAGCATAGAAATTTCTTGTATTTTCTTTATGTCATCATTATTGTTTATATCATAATTCCCTAAATGTTTTGATAGTCCTATACTTAATATTTCATAAATAGATAAAGAAAATGCTCCTAGATACTTACCGTTTTCATATCGTTTAAATGAGTTTTCAGATAGTGCTCTATTAAGTAATGCAAAAGTTTTACAAAAAATATCTTTTTCTGAAACAAAATCAAAACGCTTAAAGCTTTCTGAAGAGTTATTTTCTGGAGTAAACATATTAATCATCTCAGATGTTAAAAAGTTACCTACATCTTCAAGCATAGAAGAAGTAATGTTTGGTGTGTTCTTTAAAATGAGAAATCGTAATACTAGTTCAGTATGATATTCTTCAGAAAGCTGTCTATCTGTTAACGTAAGAGTTTCTCTAAAATTTTGATCATCTGCTAAAGCTCTTATCCAAGAAAAAACCGTTGGATCTATCATAATTAGCATACAGTTACGGACTTCTTGGCTTGATAGTGAACTACCAAAAGTATTTAACCTTTGGAATAGTTCATATTTTGTATTACTATCGCTTTCCTTTTTAATGATTTTAATATCAATTTTCTCTCTTTTGAAAGCCATCTGTAATTTCTTGGTAAGAGAGCTGGATTCAGGGAATAAAGATGTACTATCTGGGATAATTGAGGAATCCCAATATATATTCTCTAAAGCTGGTAAATATTTAGTACCTATTAATTGTAATGGTTTTTCCAACTCCCCTTTTTCATTTTTGTAAATACCTAAAAATGAAAAAATGGTCGATAAGCGTTGTAAACCGTCTACAACATCCCAAACACCATCATCTCTTTGAGCAACAAAAAAAGATGGTAAAGGGATACCTAAAAGGATGGATTCAATTAATTTACTTTTCTGGGTAATAGACCAGCGATATGTACGCTGGAATTCGGGATGTATATCTAATTCACCGTCTTGGTACAGGTTAATAATTTCACCAATAGACATGGGATAAGAGTCGGTATAAATTTCTTTACGTTTTTGTTCAATTTGTTGTTCTAATGAAACTTGCTTATCATCCATTGCTTAATCCTTTTTCTGTACAATTTGTTTAAGATATTTAGCAGTATAGCTAATACTTGTCATTTTCGCCACTTTCTCGGGGCTACCTGAGGCAATAATCCTCCCCCCGCCATCACCACCTTCCGGCCCTAAGTCCACAATATAATCAGCCGTTTTTATAACGTCAAGATTATGCTCGATAATCACGATTGAGTTGCCTTTGCCTTTCAGACGACCGATTACTTCCAGCAGCAGGGCAATGTCGGCGAAGTGCAGACCGGTGGTGGGTTCGTCGAGGATATAGAGCGTTCTGCCGGTGTCGCGTTTGGATAGCTCTAGGGCGAGTTTGACGCGTTGGGCTTCGCCGCCGGAGAGGGTGGTGGCGGACTGGCCGAGGCGGATGTAGCCGAGGCCTACGTCCATGAGGGTTTGCAGTTTGCGCGATACGGTGGGGACGGCGTCGAAAAATTCGCGGGCTTCTTCGACGGTCATGTCGAGGACTTGGCTGATGTTTTTGCCTTTGTATTGGATTTCGAGGGTTTCGCGGTTGTAGCGTTTGCCGTGGCAGACTTCGCAGGGGACGTACACGTCGGGCAGGAAGTGCATTTCGACTTTGATGACGCCGTCGCCTTGGCAGGCTTCGCAGCGGCCGCCTTTGACGTTGAAGGAGAATCTGCCGACGTTGTAGCCGCGTTCGCGCGAGAGGGGTACACCGGCGAAGAGTTCGCGGATGGGGGTGAACAGACCGGTGTAGGTGGCGGGGTTGGAGCGCGGGGTGCGGCCGATGGGGGATTGGTCGACGTTGATGACTTTGTCGAGGTGTTCGAGGCCGTGGATGTCGTTGTATGGGGCGGGTTCTTCTTGGGCGCGGTTGAGCTCGCGGGCGGTGATTTTGGCGAGGGTGTCGTTAATCAGGGTGGATTTGCCGCTGCCGGATACGCCGGTGATGCAGGTAATCAAACCGAGCGGCAATTCGAGGGTAACGTTTTTGAGGTTGTTGCCGCGCGCGCCTTTGAGGATGAGCATTCGGTCGGGATTGACTGGCGTGCGTTCAGACGGCACGGCGATGGATTTTTTGCCGCTGAGGTATTGTCCGGTAACGGAGTTTTCGCATTTGGCGACGTTTTCAGGCGTGTCGGCAATCAGTACGTTGCCGCCGTGTTCGCCTGCGCCCGGGCCCATATCGACGACGAAATCGGCTTCGCGGATGGCGTCTTCGTCGTGTTCGACCACAATCACGCTGTTGCCCAAATCGCGCAGGCGTTTGAGGGTGGCGAGCAGGCGGTCGTTGTCGCGCTGGTGCAGGCCGATGGAGGGTTCGTCCAAAACGTACATCACGCCGGTCAGACCGCTGCCGATTTGGCTGGCGAGGCGGATGCGTTGGGCTTCGCCGCCGGAAAGGGTTTCGGCGGAGCGGGAGAGATTCAGGTAATCCAGCCCGACGTTAATCAGGAAGCCGAGCCGCTCGGTGATTTCTTTGAGGATTTTTTCGGCGATTTGTTTTTTGTTGCCGTCCAAATCCAGCGTTTCAAAGAATTGGTGGGTTTTGGTCAGCGGCCATGCGGAGATTTCATGCAACGGTTCGCCGCTGACGTAAACGTAGCGGGCTTCTTTGCGCAAACGTGCGCCGCCGCAGCTCGGGCAGGCGCGGTGGTTCTGGTATTCGCGCAGTTTTTCGCGCACGGTTTCGCTGTCGGTTTCGCGGTAGCGGCGTTCGAGATTAGGGATGATGCCCTCGAAGGCGTGGCTGCGGTTGAAGGTGGTGCCGCGTTCGGACAGGTAAGTGAAATCAATGACTTCTTTGCCCGAGCCGTGCAACACGACTTTTTTGACTTTTTCAGGCAAAGTTTCCCAAGCGGCGTTGACATCAAATTTATAATGCCGTGCCAGCGACTGAATCATTTGGAAATAGAATTGGTTGCGCTTGTCCCAACCGTCAATCGCGCCTGTTGCCAGCGACAATTCGGGGTGGGCGACCACTTTTTCGGGGTCGAAGAAATTGGTGTTGCCCAAGCCGTCGCAAGTCGGGCAGGAACCCATCGGGTTGTTGAAGGAAAACAGGCGCGGCTCTAATTCGGGCAGGCTGTATGAACACACAGGGCAGGCGAAACGCGCGGAAAACCAATGTTCTTCGCCGCTGTCCATTTCCATCGCCAGCGCGCGCTCGTTGCCGTGGCGTAGCGCGGTTTCAAAACTTTCCGCCAGCCGCTGCTTGATGTCCGCCTTCACTTTCACGCGGTCGATGACCACGTCGATATTGTGCTTGATGTTTTTTTCCAGCTTCGGTACTTCGTCCAACTGATAGACCTCGCCGTCCACGCGCACCCGCGCAAAACCCTGCGCCTGCAAGTCGGCAAAGAAATCGACAAACTCGCCCTTACGCTCGCGCACCGCCGGCGCCAGAATCATCACACGCGTGTCTTCCGGCAGCTTCAATACGGCATCGACCATCTGAGATACGGTTTGGCTCGACAGCGGCAGATTGTGTTCGGGGCAATACGGTGTGCCGACGCGGGCGTACAAAAGGCGCAGGTAATCATGGATTTCCGTTACCGTGCCGACGGTGGAACGAGGGTTGTGGCTGGTGGATTTCTGCTCGATGGAAATCGCGGGCGAGAGACCTTCGATCAAATCGACATCGGGTTTGTCCATCATCTGCAAAAACTGCCGCGCATAGGCGGAAAGGCTCTCGACATAACGCCGCTGCCCTTCGGCATACAGCGTGTCAAACGCCAGCGACGACTTGCCGCTGCCCGACAATCCTGTTACCACCACGAGCTTGTGGCGCGGAATGTCCAAATCGATGTTTTTCAAATTATGCGTGCGCGCGCCGCGGATGCGGATGGTGTCGTTGTCGTGCGAATGTTGGGGATGATGCTTGCACATAATGGATGCCGCCTGAAAAATAAAGGAAAACCGATATTGTAGCACTTTCTCGGATGCCGTCTGAAGCCGCGTTCAGACGGCATTTGTCGGCGGAACGCGGCAGATTCCGCTATAATGTCGGCAATTTTAACCCGCTTGAACAAAAGGATGACAAATGAACCGTCTTTACCCCCACCCGATTATCGCCCGTGAGGGCTGGCCGATTATCGGCGGCGGTTTGGCTTTGAGCCTGCTGGTGTCGATATGCTGCGGCTGGTGGTCTTTGCCGTTTTGGGTGTTTACCGTATTTGCCCTGCAGTTTTTCCGCGATCCTGCGCGTGAGATTCCACAAAATCCTGAAGCGGTGTTGAGCCCGGTTGACGGCCGTATCGTGGTGGTCGAACGCGCACGCGATCCGTATCGTGATGTCGATGCTTTGAAAATCAGTATTTTTATGAACGTGTTCAACGTGCATTCGCAAAAATCGCCTGTCGATTGTACGGTAACGAAAGTGGTCTATAACAAAGGCAAATTCGTGAATGCGGATTTGGACAAAGCCAGCACGGAAAACGAACGTAATGCGGTGTTGGCGACTACGGCTTCAGGTCGTGAAATTACTTTTGTTCAAGTGGCCGGTTTGGTGGCGCGCCGTATTTTGTGCTACACCCAAGCAGGTGCAAAACTGTCTCGCGGCGAACGCTATGGCTTTATCCGCTTCGGTTCGCGCGTGGATATGTATCTGCCTGTCGATGCGCAGGCGCAAGTGGCGATTGGAGATAAAGTAACTGGCGTCAGCACTGTATTGGCGCGTTTGCCGCTGGCTGATCCTCAAGCCGAGCCTGTTTCACAAGCTGCTTCGGTTGAAACAGCGGCAAACCAATCTGCCGAACAACGGCAAATTGAAGCAACGGCGGCTAAGATTCAAGCGGCTGTGCAAGATGTGTTGAAAGATTAATTGCCGGTTTTAAAATTGATTTAAAGTAAGAAAAAGGTTTTCAGACTACCGTCTGAAAACCTTTTTGTTTGCCTAAAAACGGCAAAACAGGTTGAAGTCGATGCGGGTGATGAGGCTGTGTTCGAGTTCGGGATCAGAGAGGCTGTGCCATTGTCCGAGCAGGACGGCTTTGAACATGGACAACAGGGGATAGGCGGGACGGCCGCGGTGGTCTCGGAGGTAACGGGTTCTTTGATGATTCAGGTACTGTTCGATCGGCTGCCAATCAATCACTTGATCCAACTTCAATAGTGGGAAGCGGTCGATATGTTTGGCAATCATGGCTTGGGCGGTTTGCCGGAAGAAGGTGCTCATGGAAAATCCCCTAAATGTCTTGGTGGGACTTTAGGGGATTTTGGGGAATTTTACAAAGGTCTCAGGCAGCCTGAAATGGGTTTTCAGGTTGCCTATTTGGTTTGTTTCGTTTTAACTTGCGGTACGTTGGTGGGACTTAATTCAATCGTGATGTTGTTTTGAATGGGCTGCTGTTGCATTGGCGTGTATTGCATTGGCGTGTATTGCACTGGTGTGTGTTGCACTTTATCGCTGACATGGTTGGTACATTGATAGCGTTTTTCAAATCGCCAAATCAGACACGGCACTTTGGCATGGGCGCGTGCGGGAGTTGCCACGCAGCTTCGTGTTGAACCGCCAAACGCCTCGGCACTGTTGTAACCCCAAACTCGGCAACGAGTTTTCGCCACCTCGTTATCTTGTCCTATGCGGGGTATTAAGCGGGAGCGGAAATTTTGCTCATAAGCCAAAGTAACCGTACCATCAGCGCGGCTGCCATCAATTGCCTGCCATTCGGGCAGTCGCACGGAACGCGCACCGCATCCAGTTAAAAAACATACTACAATCAACAAATAAGGTTTCAATTTTATTCCTTCTGAATTTATAAACGAAAAAATAACAAAGCAGCTTATTTATTAATTATAGTAAAAAAAAAAAAAATACGTCAAGATTAATTCATATCGGACGGCTTAAAACATGGCTTTTTGTTTGGGGCCGACGTAGATTAGCAGCAGTAGGTCGGATTCTCGAATCCGACATTTTGATTTCAAGGGAACTTTTGGTGTCGGATACAAGTATCCGACCTACGGGTGTTTTTCAGGCTGCCTGCGTTTCCGATTTTAAAACTTCACGTTCACGCCGCCGGTAAAGCTGCGGCCCATTTGCGGCGTATCAGAGAGGAAACTGCTGTGGGCGTAAACGGATTGGTTGAGCAGGTTGTCGGCTTTGACATACCAATTCCACTCGCCATAGCGCGTATTGCGGCGGTAGTTTGCGCCGAGGTTGAGCATATGGTGTCCGGGCGTGCGCGTTTCGTAGCGGGCGAGTTTGTTTTGGGCGAACACGCGGTAGTAGTCCAAATTGGCATCGATGCGGTCGGTCAGCGAGGCTTTCAGGTGAACGCCGAGGCGCGCAGCCGGAACGCGCGGCGCGTTTTGGTCGGCTTGTGCGATGAAGGGACGCTTGCCGTAAGCATCTTCCCTGCCGGGTAGGGACGGCAGGTTTTTCAGACGGCCTCGTACATAGTCGCCGGAAACGCCGATGCGGTAGCGCGGTGTCGGTTTGAAGTAGATTTCGCCTTCCGCGCCGTAGAAGTCCGCACCGGATTGGTTGTAGCGCACGAGCTTCATTTCGCTGTCGTCTTCGATGGATTTGGGGCCGCGTCCGTCGTTTAAGGTTTGGGCGTAAATGTAGTTGCCGAAGCGGTTGCGGTAGAGTGCCAGATTGTATTGCCAGCGGTCGCCTTCGTAGCCCAGCGCGAGTTCGATATTGTTGGAACGCTCTTTGTTGAGGTGTTTGTTGCCGACTTCAAAGGTGTTGGTGGCGACGTGTTTGCCGTGTGCGTACAGCTCTTGCGTTGACGGCAGGCGTTCCTGATGGGAGGCGGTCAGGCTGAGTTTGTGTTGTGGCGTGAAATACCAGTTGCCCGAAAGTGCGAACGAGCGGGCGGTTTGGCGGTGTGCGCCGAGGTCGGGCAGGGGCTGGTTGTAGTAGTTTTCCCGATTAATCAATGCTTTGTCGTACCGGATGGAGGCTTTTTGTTTTTCCACGCGTACGCCGCCTTCAAGCGTGAAGTTGTCCCAGTTTGCCTGTTCTACACCGAAAAAGCTGTAATGTTGCACTTTATTGTCAAGCAGCATCGGTTGTTTGACCGCTTCGGATGTGGCAGATAAAGCACTGGATTTTTGTTGTAAATATTGCACGCCCCAGCTGCCTTTCAGACGGCCTATGGGTTGGTGGCGCAACTCGATGCGGGCGTTTTGCGTTTGGTTGTTAAAAAAGTTTTCGACCGCATCGCCTGCTTTTTCGTCGTGGCGGTAGTCGTTGCGGTTCAAGTGTACGCGCAGGGCTTCAAAACCGGGGAGTGGCTGCTTCCATTCGGCGCGGAGTTCGTAGCGTTTGTTGCGCAGGTCTATCCACGGTCTGCCGCTGTGGGTGTGTGCGTGTGCATTATCGTCGTCGTGGAAGCCGCAGCTCAAGCCCGGATTGTCGTAATCGATGTCTTCTTCGGTCAACAGATGCGGATAAAGCTGCAAATAGCGTTTGTTAATCAAACTCTTTTGCCAGATGATGTCGGCGTGGCAATCATCGTATTCGTGGCTGTGGGCAGGCAGGCCGTATTGGTCTCGTCGGTCGCTGTACGCCGCGCCGATAAAGCCTTTTTCGCCCACCCAAGACAGCCCGATGCTGCCCGTTTGCGAATCGGCGTGGCTGTCGGGCAGGCGTTTCAGATTGCGGTAACGCGGTACGGCGTAATCGCCCGATTTGCGGTACAAGCTTTCGGTATGCAATACAAAGTTTTTGCCCAAGCCGACATTGATGCCTGCAGACGTCAGTTTTTCCAAATTGCCGCTGCTCAAACGCAATCCAGCTTCGCCCGATACGCCGTTTTCAGGCATTTTTTCGGGGATTTTGCCATCGGCAACATCGACCAAACCGGCTACATTGCCCGAGCTGTACAAGAGCGTAACCGGACCGCGCAGGATTTCGACCTGTTGCGACAAGGCGCTGTCCACCATGATTGCATGGTCGGGCGAGAAGTCCGCCATGTCGCCCGTTTCGCCGTGATGGTTTAATACTTTAATCCGTCTGCCTGTTTGACCGCGAATGACAGGAGCGGATGCGCCGCCGCCGTATTGCGAGGCATGAATGCCCGGTACGCCGTCTAAAGCATCGCCCAAGTTGACGGCTTTTTGGCGCAAAGTATCGCCGGAGATGATTTTGTCGGAAGCGGTTGAAGTGTGCAACAGCCCCGACGTGGTGCGCGGACGGCTTTTGCCGACGACGGTAACCGTTTTTAAGCCCATAGACTGTTCGGTCCCATGTGCTTGCGAGAGGATAGGGGTGCTGATTAAAAGAATTGATAAAACAATGGGTTTTAGCGTAGTTTGTGCCATTTTAGCTTCTCATCACATTTTGAAAAAATGTTATTATATAACATTACATTATTTATATAATAAAATTTTTGAGAAAAAACCAAGGAATCGGCAAAAGTTTTTTAAAATTATAAGGTTGTTACATTTAATGGCATTAATTTGTATTAACCCTAATTTTAGGGAAGTGAATGATGTGAACACGAATTCCGCTATATTTGGCTATCGGATAATCAAAATTTATGAGGGCATAAAATCGGTGCTTTCCCGAATGGTCGAAAAGATGGCAAAATTGCACACTTGTCAGAAAGCGAGACTCTGCGTCAGATTCCTAAGGGTGCATCAGGCACGCTAAGATATAAGGGGGTATGCTCAGGGGTATCGGAAATGCAGCTAACAATAAATAACATTATAAATCAATAGGTTAATCACGAAATGCTTTTGTTTATCGACAATTATGACAGTTTCACTTACAACATCGTCCAGTATTTTACAGAATTGGGGCAGGAAGTTGTCGTGCGCCGTAACGATGATATTACATTGGAAGAAATCGAAGCCTTAAAGCCGCAATATCTTGTAATCGGCCCCGGACCGTGTTCCCCTAAGGAGGCAGGGATTTCAGTAGAAGCCATGCGCCATTTTGCCGGCAGGCTGCCGATTATGGGCGTGTGCCTCGGGCATCAGACGATAGGTGAAGCGTTCGGCGGAGATGTGGTACGGGCAAAAACCTTGATGCACGGCAAGGTGTCGCCTGTGTCCCATTCGGGTAAGGGTATGTTTAAAGATTTGCCCAATCCGGTTACCTGTACGCGTTATCACAGCCTTGTTATCGATCGGAATACGATGCCCGAATGTTTGGAAGTAACGGCTTGGACTGAAGATGGCGAGATTATGGGTGTACGCCATAAGGAATATGCCGTTGAGGGGGTACAATTCCACCCTGAAGCTCTGCTGACCGAACACGGACATGATATGTTAAACAATTTTTTAGTTGAATTTCAAAACTTCAAACCGCAAAAAATCTGACGTGATGCCGTCTGAAGCCCTTCAGACGGCATTTTCGTCCGAATATTGAACGGAGGATAAAAAATGATTACACCGCAACAGGCTATCGAACGATTAATCAGCAATAATGAGTTGTTTTACGATGAAATGACCGACTTGATGCGTCAGATTATGAGCGGACAGGTTCCGCCGGAGCAGATAGCGGCCATTTTGACAGGATTGCGTATCAAGGTTGAAACCGTTTCCGAAATTACCGCCGCCGCCGCCGTGATGCGCGAGTTTGCGGCAAAAGTGCCGCTGGAGGATGCGGAGGGGCTGGTCGATATCGTCGGTACGGGCGGGGATGGCGCGAAAACCTTTAATATTTCGACGACTTCGATGTTTGTTGCCGCAGCGGCAGGCGCGAAGGTTGCCAAACACGGCGGGCGTTCCGTTTCATCTTCCAGCGGCGCGGCGGATGTGGTGGAGCAAATGGGTGCAAACCTCAACCTGACTCCCGAACAGATTGCCCAAAGTATCAGCCAGACCGGTATAGGGTTTATGTTCGCACCCAATCACCACAGTGCCATGCGCTATGTCGCCCCGGTACGCCGTTCGCTTGGTTTCCGAAGTATTTTCAACATATTGGGTCCGTTAACCAATCCTGCGAGCGCGCCGAACCAACTTTTGGGCGTGTTCCACACCGATTTGTGCGGCATCCTTTCCAGAGTATTGCAACAGCTCGGCTCCAAACACGTTTTGGTTGTTTGCGGGGAGGGCGGTTTGGATGAAATTACACTGACGGGCAAAACGCGCGTTGCCGAACTCAAAGACGGAAAAATCAGCGAATACGACATCCGCCCAGAAGATTTCGGTATCGAAACCCACCGCAATTTGGATGAAATCAAAGTTGCCAATACTCAGGAATCTTTGTTGAAAATGAACGAGGTGCTGGAAGGAAGAGAAGGGGCGGCACGCGATATCGTATTGCTTAATACCGCCGCCGCCCTATATGCCGGAAATATCGCTGCTTCGCTTTCAGACGGCATATCTGCCGCACGGGAAGCCATCGATTCAGGTAGGGCAAAATCGAAAAAAGAGGAGTTTGTCGGTTTTACACGGCAATTTGCCTAAGCAGGCAGAATGAATATAAAGCAACAAATGCCGTCTGAAAATTTCAGACGGCATTTGTGTTTCAGGGTTAAAAGAATGAAGAAGGCAATTTATTTATATAAAAACTTTTGGGGCTGTAAAGGAGCAAAGATTGCAGTTGCAACGTGTGGTAGAGTATGGCAAAAGTCAAAACATTACAGTCAAAATTACGGAGATCGAATAAATGACTTTCAATCAAGAACAAGATTATTGGGCTGGCTATAAGGCAAATGAAAGAGCCTTGATTATTCAAACATGGTCAGGATTTGGGAGATATGCTCTAGACCACCTATATCCCCCCCATATCCTGCCATTGGATACCGACAATGAAACTTTAGGCACGGCGGTCTTGCAAGCGTTGGCAAATAGCAGGACGTTAGACAACGAAGCTGAACGTATTGATTTTTTAAAACAGGAAAGTTTTAAACCACGTTATGAGGATTGGGTTGCCAAGCTATGCGGGAACTTAGGCTATAAAACCAGACGCGCCCTATTTAAAAACATGATGAGCGGGGATATTTGGCTGCACAACGGCTGCCTGAAAATCAGCCCGAGCCGCCATGTCAAGCTGGAAGCGTGGGATGCCATTGATGCAGACGATGTAATTTTATCATTGGATAACAGCCCTGAAGAAATCGGAGCAGGTTTAAGGTTGGCATCGAGCCGCTGCCGATAATATTTGACAAAAGGTCGTCTGAAAGCTGGGAATTGGGTTCATTAGATAATAAATATAGGAGTAAATAAAAATGGCAATTTGGAATTATCGGTACTACCTTATCCCATCAGCCGCTATCAGAAATAAATTTAATGCAAATAAAGATATCATACTTGATGAGTATCGATCTAATGGTTTTCAGAATTTTAATGAGAATAAAAGTTTTGAAAATTACTTTATCGATAATGATGTTATATTATTATCAATAATAAATGAAGCAAAAAAACAGCTTAAATTGAAAGAGTCTTGGGATAAAGACGCAATCATGTTTTGTGATAATTTTGGTAATAGTCTTACCGTTTGGCCAGATGATATAGAGTGTGAACTTGATTTAAGATTTGATTATACTAAATTTATTCAGAAAACCATTGATTGGGCAATAAAATATAATTGTCTACTTGTAATAGGAAAAACAGGAAATGTAGTTTCCCCTAATATAAATAATCTAATGTATGAAATAAAAGCATATTTGGAAAGCAAGCCGTGGCCCATATGAAACCTAAACTCAATACGTAGGATGTGCATGGAATGCACTCATGCGGTTCTCAAGGTTTGAGCTAAAAGGTCGTTTGAAACAACAAATACGTTTCAGACGGCCTTCTTTTAACAAATCGCCACAGCAATCAGACAAAAGCAACCTACATTACCTTATAAATTGAAACTGTCCAATCAACCGTAGTTCGGCAAATATGCCGAAGCCCTCAAGCGCGAAGTTGAAAAACGCGAAGGCAGAAAAATCAGCAGCCAAGAAGCGGCAATGAGAATCCGCAGGCAGATACTGCGTTGGGTGGACAAAGGTTCCCAAGCCGGCTATACCGCCCAAAGCGTCATATCCCTTATCGGAATGAAAGGCGAAGACAAAGCCTCGGGTTATACTTGTGACTAGCGCAACTACGGCGCAAGAAATCCGCAAGCCTATAATGATCCGAAACTGTTTGAGGAATACCGCCGACAGGACAAACCCGAATACCGCACCTGACCTGGTTGCACAGCGGGACGAAAAACACCAAAATCAGGCAGGAAGAGCGGAAAAACGAAGAGTTTGCACTGAACGTTGCCGACATCCTGACGGGCTTTGTCATCCCGAACCCAAGGGTAAATGCAGCAGTTCGTGCAGGCATCCGCAACCTGAAAAACATCAAGCAGACCGTTACCGGCAGCGATCCCTTATTGGTGGGTGCGGGGAATATCCGTATCCCTGTAAACGGCAATGTTGCGAAGGGGGGGCAGGATTCCGGATACGGCGTTGGCGTCGAAGAGTCATCAAAAGAATGATTTGGGGGCATCTAAAGGGCAGGTGGGTAGGTCTTCTGTACCTGTACCTGAAACTGTAAAAATTAAGTTTGATAATGAAGTTGTTGCTTATAAATCGAACTCAAAACACACTCCAGGCGTTTCAGGTTGGAATCCAAAAGCCGGCAAAGGACCGAAGAATTCACTTGACTTATTTATAAAGTCTAAACCAATACCATCATCTCCGACAGTTCGATTTTCAAAAGACGAATATGGAAATATTCATCGATTTTCAGGGGATCATAATAATCAATGGCACTGGAATGGAAGTACGGGTGATGTCAATAATCCATTAAAATTAAACAATAAGGTTAAATTTGATTTAAGAAATTTAGGTTGGAAAGAAAAGGTTTTAAAATGATTTTTGGAAATAAACCAGATTTTTTCGTACAAACAGACATATTAATTAGAGATGGAGATTATTGCATGGGTCCCCTTGTATTCTGGATTAATGATAAAGCATATCCAGGGGAAGGGGCTGTGTTAACGTTAAACAGTGAAATAATGACTTTAAAAGATAATTTAGATAAGGCGTTATGTAAAAAGTTTCCTGGAAGTATTTTTTCATTGCATGATATTGATTTTGAAAAAGAAGAGGAAAGTGAAGAAAATATCATGTATTGTTATCTTTCGGAGCTGGGGGATTATGGTTTAAGAATGATGTGTGAGATTGTAGAGGATAAATTTAGGCTGTTTTATTCTCTGCATGAAGGGTCTTTTAAGCTGAAGGAAATTTCTTTGCAGTATTATAGAAATATAATAGTTGAGTTATTCAAATTTATTTCAGTCCAATCAGCAAACCATAGCCCATATGAAACCTAAACTCAACAAGTAGCATGTGTGCGGAACGCATGTATGCGCTTCTCAAGGTTTGAGCTAAGAGGTCGTCTGAAAACCGTGAACCCGTTTCAGACGGCCTTTATTTAGCGTTACCGAGCCAGTGGGTTACAAAGCGCAGTTAATACCGCTGCGCCCTATGCCTCCGAAGCAATAGGCAGGACATTTGGACACGGTGAAAACAAAAACGAAATCGTCCAAACTGTCGGACACTTCCTTTTAATAGCTTGGATTTTAAGTAAATGCCGTCTGAAAAGGTTTCAGACGGCATCGGTTTTTAAAAAGGCTTACGCGCCGTAAACGGGGTATTTGTCGCAGAGGGCGGTAATCTGTTTGCGGACGTTTTCCAGATTCGCTTCGTCGTCGGGATTTGCTAATACGTCGGCAACCAAGTTCGCCAATATGCGTGCGTCGGCTTCGTTGAATCCGCGCGTGGTCATCGCAGCGGAGCCGATGCGGATGCCGGAGGTAACGAACGGTTTTTCCGGATCGTTCGGGATGGCGTTTTTGTTGACGGTGATGTGCGCTTTGCCCAAAGCGGCTTCGGCGGCTTTACCGGTGATTTTCATCGGTTGCAGGTCGACGAGGAAAACGTGGCTTTCGGTGCGGCCGGAAACGATGCGCAAACCGCGTTTAACCAATTCTTCCGCCATGGCGGCAGCATTGATTTTCACTTGTTTTGCGTATTGTTTGAACTCAGGTTGCAACGCTTCTTTAAACGCCACGGCTTTGGCGGCGATGACGTGCATCAGCGGACCGCCTTGCAGGCTTGGGAAGATGGAAGAGTTCAGTGCTTTTTCATGCGTGTTGTCGCGGCACAAAATCACACCGCCGCGAGGGCCGCGCAGGGTTTTGTGGGTGGTGGTGGTTACGAAGTCGCAGAACGGCACGGGGTTGGGATATTCGCCGCCGGCAATCAGACCCGCATAGTGCGCCATATCGACGAAGAGGTATGCGCCGACTTTATCGGCGATTTCGCGGAATTTTGTCCAGTCGATTTGCAACGCGTAGGCAGACGCACCCGCCACAATCATTTTAGGTTTGTGTTCAAGAGCCAAGCGTTCCACTTCGGCATAATCGAGCACTTCGTTTTCATCCAAACCATAAGTAATGGCGTTGTAGAGTTTGCCGGAAATATTAACGCTCGCGCCGTGGGTCAGGTGTCCGCCGTGTGCCAGAGACATACCCAAAATGGTGTCGCCCGGTTTTAAAACGGAAGCATATACGGCTTGGTTGGCTTGGGAGCCGGAGTGCGGTTGGACGTTGGCATAGGCGGCACCAAACAGTTCTTTTACGCGGTCAATCGCTAATTGTTCGACAATATCGACGTATTCGCAGCCGCCGTAGTAGCGTTTGCCAGGATAGCCTTCGGCGTATTTGTTGGTCAGCTGGGAACCTTGCGCTTCCATAACGGCGCAGCTGACGTAGTTTTCAGAGGCAATCAGTTCGACGTGGTCTTGCTGCCGGCGGTCTTCTTGGGCGATGGCGGCCGCCAGTTCGGGATCATATTGGGTGATGGTTACGCTTTTTGAAAACATCTCTTGATTCCTTTGTGTGGTCAGGGTTAGGTATTGAAAATTTATGCGCAAAGCGGAGGATTGTCAACGATTTTGTCGGACGGTGGGGCGGTTTTCTGCGGGCGGTGTTGCCGTGTGTAACAAAACACTGGATAAAAATATTATCTTTGTTATAATTAATGTAAAGATTCAGTTTGACTTTTTAACCGTAAACCAAGAGAGGAAAGCGATATGTTCCCAGAATACCGTGATTTGATTTCCAAATTGAAACAGGAAGATTCCCACTTTGCCCGTCTGTTCGACGAACACAACGAGCTGGACGATAAAATTACCGGTCTGGTCAACAATCCGGTTACCAGCGGCGCGGAAAACATTGATGAGCTGAAAAAAGCCAAATTGAAACTGAAAGACGAGTTGTACGCCATTCTGCAAAAAGCAGCGGGCAAATAATTCGGGTTTGAGTTTTTGAAATGCCGTCTGAAATGTTTTCAGACGGCATTTTTGTTATTTGACCGGAAGGCTTGTGCTGTTTGAAATAACGGCGGCGGTATCGGATTGCCGCCACCGTGTGCTTGTGTGAACGGTGTCCGTCTATTTTGCGTGCAGGCGGTCGAGATAGGCGACTTCTTCGCTGCTGCCCATGAAGACGGCGACGCGTTGGTGCAGGTTTTCGGGCTGTATGTCGAGCATGGCTTGATATGCGTTGCTTGCCGATGCGCCCGCCTGTTCGAGTATCAGGCTCATAGGGTTGGCTTCGTACATCAGGCGCAGTTTGCCGGGCTTGGCGGGGTCGCGTTTGTCTTGCGGATACATGAACACGCCGCCGCGCATCAGGATGCGGTGGATTTCGGCAACCATGCTGGCTACCCAGCGCATATTGTAGTTTTTGCCGCGCGTGCCGGTTTCGCCTGCCAAGAGTTCGTCTATGTATTGTTGGACGGGGGGCAGCCAGTGGCGGCGGTTGGACATATTGATGGCAAATTCTTTGGTACTTTCGGGTACTTTCGGGTTTTCTTTGGTCAGCACAAATTCGTTTTCGGCATTGAGCGTGAACATATATACGCCGTGTCCGAATGTGAATACGAGCTGGGTTTGAGGCCCGTAGAGGACATAGCCTGCGGCAAGCTGCTGTCTGCCCGTTTGAAGGAATGATTCGGTTGCCAATGCGCCTTCGGGTTTTTCAAGGATGGAGAAAATCGTACCGACGGAAATGTTGACATCAATATTGGACGATCCGTCTAAAGGGTCGAATAGGACGAGATAGCGTCCGTTTTCACCGGCACTTACGAAAGTGTCTTCTTCCTCGCTTGCCAAACCGGCAACGGCAGGGTTGGCTTTGAGTGTGTCAATCATAATGTTGTTGGCGATAACATCCAGTTTTTTCTGGTCTTCGCCCTGAATATTGCCCGTGCCCGCCATACCCAATACGCCGGCCAGTGCGCCGAGGCGGACTTTGGCGTTGATTTCGGTGCAGGCGGAAACAACGGACAGTAAAACGCCGCCGAGTGTTTCGGGCAGTTGGTTTTGTTGCAGATGTTCGGGGAGGAATCGGGTCAGTGTGTCCATAGTTTGCTCGTTTCGGAAAGGTTTGTGCCGTCTGAAAGGCGGCAGGTTATTGCGGCGTATTCCTTTGGCGCGTTCCGCCAAATATTGTGTGGGATTGTAGTGGAAAAAAACGGCGCGGGGCAAGTCGGAACGCGGCAGGCGGATGGGGAATATTTATTCTTAAAGGTATTGACTTTATATATATATATATTGATAAAGGGTTGTATAGATAAACCGTTAAATTACAGGTGGATGATAAAATGAGAAAACTGATTTTGTTGCCGGCGGCTGCGATATTGATGGCGGCGTGTACTTATGCAGACCGCCGTTTTGTACCCCAAGAATCTGCTGCGGAAATACAGGCGGGAAGCCGTGCTATTCAAGCAAGCGAACGCGCCGAGCGTGCCGAATACCGTAAGGAGCGTCGGGAGGAAATGATGGATGCGGCACGCGCCATCAAAAAGGCAAATGAAAATTCGCCCAATATTTACTTTATCCGATAACACGCCAATCAGATTGGTTTCTTCCTTTATTTTGAGATAATAGGACAAGTATGAAAAACTTGAAAAATATTTCCGTTGTTGCGATGTGCGCCGTTTTGCTTGCTGCCTGCGCTTCTGAAAATTCTGTAGCCAACTATGCTATCGGTGACGATTCGGCTGTAATCAAGGCTGGGCGTAACCGTGCCGAAGCGCGAATCAGCCGTGCGGAACTGGCGCAACACCGCCGCCAACGTAAAAATGTTTCTGAGGAGTTGGCTTTGGAACGTGAAAAACGTGCCAACAAGCATGACGCAATCCGTCAAGGTATGGGTACGGCTGCCGGCGGTCTGATGCTGTTGAACGGAGTAGTCGGTACGGTCGGAGTGATGAAAAGCGTGTTCTGATTTTTGAATACTGGTTTTATGCAGAACCGGATGATATGGGCAACGTATCGTCCGGTTTTGTTTGTTTGACGGGAGATGCCGTCTGAAGGGTTGTTTCAGACGGCATCGGGGTCAGCGGATTTTGCTGTCCGACAGGTAGCGCGCGCCTTCATCTTGCGCCAGCAGCCGCGTCAGGGCGGGGAGGTTTGCCGCCAATTGTTCCGCCAACAGATAGGGCGGATTGATGACGAACATTCCGCTGCCGTGCATACCGAAACCGTCGGTTTTCGGCGCGTGGACGTGCAGTTCGGCGTGAAGGTGGTTGTCGGGAACGAGTTTTTTCAATTCTTCGGGCAGCTTGCGGCTTTCTTCCCGGCTGAGACAGGGATACCAGATGAGATAACAGCCGGACTCAAACCGTTTTAAAGCGGCTTTCAGCGTTTCCGTTACACGCCGGTAGTCCTGTTTTTCCTCGTAAGGCGGGTCGATGAGGACGGCGGCGCGGCGCGGTGGGGGCGGCAGCAGGGAAATCAGTCCTTTGTAACCGTCTTCGCGCAACACTTGTCCGCGTTTGCTCAATCCTGCTTCGCCCATATTGTTTTGCAGATGGACAAAGTCGGTGGGGTGCAGCTCAAACAGGCGCAATTTGTCGCCGACGCGGGTCAGCGATTGCGCCAGCCACGGAGAACCGCAGTAAAGTTCGGGCGAGGGCAGGATTTTTTGTATGTGCGCAGCAAAGTCAGACAGTTCGGCAGGCAGGTTTTGCGCCTGTCGGAGCAGGGCGATGCCTTGCCGGTATTCGCCGACTTTTTGCGCTTCGCTGCCTTCGAGATTGTACAAACCCGCGCCGCCGTGCGTGTCGATGTACCAGTAGGGCTTGTCTTTGCGGTTGAAATATTGCAGCACTAAAAACAAGGTGAAGTGTTTGAGCATATCGGCATGGTTGCCGGCGTGGAATGCGTGTCTGTAACTGAGCATGGTATGAAAGCCGTTTGTGCGGAAATGCCGTCTGAACGCGGGAACATGGTTTCAGACGGCATGACGTAATGGAAAACAAATGCTGAATCAGCGTTTTTCGCCGATTTTGCCTTCTTTGCCTTTAAGCAGGTTGCTGATATTGCTTTTGTGGCGGAACAACACCAGCAAAGCAATGGCGACGGTCGCCCAAACCCACGAGACGTGCGGCATAAAGAAGGATGCGGCGACCGGTGCGGCGATTGTGGCGGTTAATGCGGCAAGGGAGGACACCTTGAAGCCGAATGCCATAACAAGCCAAATCAACGCGCAGACTAAGGCAGTTGCGGGAGAGAGTGCCAAAAGCACGCCCAATGCCGTTGCCACGCCTTTGCCGCCCTTAAATCCGAAAAACACCGGCCACATATGCCCGACCAGCGCGGCGAGTGCGACGGCAGCGATTGCGCTGTCGGATAAACTGAGCGGTTCTTGAAACACGCGTGCAAGCAAAACGACAACCAAACCTTTGGCGGCATCGCCCAAGAGCGTCAGCGCGGCCGCCTTTTTTTTGCCGCTGCGTAAAACATTGGTCGCGCCCGGATTGCCCGATCCGTAGGTGCGCGGGTCGTCCATCCCGTAATACTTGGACACGATGACGGCGAAAGAAAGTGAGCCGATCAGATAGGAAACGGCAACAGCCGGTATGTTGAACATTTGCGGTACTTTACTTAGAATGGTGCGGTTATTTTAGCAAAAAACGGGGCGGATTATGGATAAAATCTTTTTGCACGGCATCAAGGCGGATACGCTTATCGGCGTGTACGGCTGGGAACGCGAACGGTTGCAGACCCTGATTGTCGATTTGGACATCGGCATTCCCGAGAAAGCGGGTTCGGACGACGATATTGCCAATACGGTGCATTATGCCGAGGTATGCGAAACGCTGCGCCGACATCTGAAAGAACAGGATTTCCTGCTTTTGGAAGCGTTGGCGGAATATATTGCCGATTTGGTTTTGGGATATTTCGGCGCGGTGTGGGTGCGCGTGAAAATCGTCAAGCCGGGTATTTTGGAAGGCGTGCGCGAGGTTGGAGTGGAAATCGAGCGCGGCAAGCGTGAAGATTGAACGGCAGAATAGGAAACGGAAAGGAGATATGAAGTGGATTTAAGGGAAGTAAAATTAGGCGGCGAAACCATTTACGAGGGCGGTTTCGTCAGTATCAGCAAGGATAAGGTCAGGCTGCCCAACGGTAACGAAGGGCAGCGCATCGTCATCCGTCATCCGGGCGCGGCGTGCGTGTTGGCGGTAACGGATGATGAAAAGGTCGTTTTGGTGCGGCAGTGGCGTTATGCGGCAAATCAGGCGACATTGGAACTTCCTGCGGGCAAGCTGGATGTGGCGGGCGAGGATATGGCGGCATGCGCTTTACGAGAACTGGCTGAAGAAACGCCTTATACCGCCGACAGCGTGCGCCTGCTTTACAGTTTTTATACGGCGGTCGGTTTTTGCAACGAAAAAATGTATCTGTTCGAGGCGGAAGGCGTGCGCTTGGGCAGTACGCTTGCCAATGACGAAGACGAGATTACGGAAACCGTATTGATGTCGAAGGAAGAAGTCCGCCAAGCCCTTGCCAACGATGAAATTAAAGACGGTAAAACATTAATCGGTTTGCAATACTGGTTGATGAAGGATTGACAGGATGTTGGAACTGCCCGCCGGAGTAGATTGGCGGGCAGTTTGTTTGGCGGATGGGATATGTCTTTTCGGTTTGTCTCTGGGCGCGTCCTTTAAAGTCATTCGTGTTTTAGTAATAAGAGAGAAAAGGGGATGATAATTACCCAAAAGAACGTGATAATTTTTAAGAATGGTTAATAATGAATATCTTTGTTACTAATTTTTTTTACTGGTTTATTAGTTTATTGGTTCTTTCTTATATACCATCTATTAATGCATGGCATGATGAATTAATAGATGATATTAATTTTGGCAAAAGGGTTATGATGGTTACTTTTTTTGCATTTTTAGACGCAGTAATAGAGCGTTTTTTTTAATAAAAAGCCTTGGTAGGTTTATCCTACCAAGGCTTTTTTCTTTGTTATAGACCTAACAGCTCAATTTGAATTTGAGAACGGTATAGTGGATTAAATTTAAACCAGTACAGCGTTGCCTCGCCTTAGCTCAAAGAGAACGATTCTCTAAGGTGCTGAAGCACCAAGTGAATCGGTTCCGTACTATCTGTACTGTCTGCGGCTTCGTCGCCTTGTCCTGATTTTTGTTAATCCACTATAGTTGGCACAGCCAGTATTTAAACAAGCGAAGCCAATTTATAGCTTGTGTCAAAACCAAGGGAAGCAATTTTTTGCGGTTATTTGACTGCCGTCCCTATCTTCAGCCCGAGCCAAGTCAGCAGCAGCGAACCCGCCGTATGTAGGAAAATATTGGCAAGTGCTGAAGCAGGACGATTCGATTGGAGCAGGGTTACGGTTTCCAGAGAAAATCCGGAAAGCGTGGTCAGGCTGCCGAGAAAACCGGTGATCAGCAGCAGCTTCCATTGTGGGTGGTTGACGGTTTCGGCAAAGATTCCGATAAGAAAAGCACCTATCCAGTTGGCAAACAGGTTGCCTGTGGCCGGAGGTATTGATGCGGGAACGGCGAGGTTGAGCAGCCAACGCGCCGTTGCACCGAGTGCTGCACCGATGGAAAGGGGGATGATGTTGGAAAGCATAGTTTTGCCTGCCTATGCCGTCTGAAGGCTACCGCCATATGCCGCGGTCGGACTTCAGATAGCGGTTGTCGTCGAAAGTGTTGATCCAATGGGGCTTCAGTGCAACAAATATGGCAGTTGAAATGCCGCTGAGGAAGGCTTCCGCCCACGCCAGCAGAATAAAGACGGGCAGGGCGGTCGTCCACAATATTTCGGACGGAAAAGCGTTTGCGGCATCCAAAATACCGGTCAGCACCAGCCCGGTCAGCAGAATGCCGGCGGCGGAAGCGAGAAAGCCGTTGACGAAAATAAAGATGAAAATATTGGGCGGCAGGCGGTTGACCAGCATACGCGACAGGCGGTTGACGATCAGCGCGGGCAGAATCAGCACCAAAGCGTTCGGCGGATATGCGCCGGCAGAACCGGCAAACAGCAGGCAGTAGGGCAGCATCAGCAGCGCGGCAAGCCAAAGGGCGGCGGAAGTGCCCACCATCAGTGCAACCAGATTGACGGCGAGCAGGTGGTAGTTCATCTGTGCAAGCTGTCCGCCGCCGGCAGAGGCGTTCAGACACCATGCTGCGGAAAAAATTACGGTACACAGTGGAAGGGCGGAACGGTAGCGGGCAAGCGAGCGGAATGCCGACGGCGCGGAAGTTGCCAGTATCAGGATAAGGACAATCCACGAAACCGACAGTACCACATCTGAAAACCAGACTGTTTGGAAAATCATGGCAATGCCGCAAAGATTAAGGGAAGGGACGGCTATTATACTGTCGGCGGGGGCAAACCGAAAGCCGAATCGGTTTCGGCAGAATTGCCGGCCGGTTGTTTTTTTTGGGATGGAAACACGTTAAAATAAACCAATTTAATCGTTTGTCTTGCGGGAAACGGCATATGTTTTGGATAGTTTTGATCGTTATTTTGTTGCTTGCGCTTGCCGGCTTGTTTTTTGTCCGCGCACAATCCGAACGCGAGTGGATGCGCGAGGTTTCTGCGTGGCAGGAAAAGAAAGGGGAAAAACAGGCGGAGCTGCCTGAAATCAAAGACGGTATGCCCGATTTTCCCGAGTTTGCCCTGATGCTTTTCCATGCCGTTAAAACGGCAGTGTATTGGCTGTTTGTCGGTGTCGTCCGTTTCTGCCGAAACTATCTGGCGCACGAATCCGAACCGGACAGGCCCGTTCCGCCTGTTTCTGCAAACCGTGCGGATGTTCCGAACGCATCCGACGGGTATTCAGACAGTGGAAACGGGACGGAAGAAGCGGAAACGGAAGCAGCAGAAGCAGAAGCAGAAGCTGCGGAGGAAGAGGCTGCCGATACGGAAGACATTGCAACTGCCGTAATCGACAACCGCCGCATTCTATTCGACCGGAGTATTGCTGAAGGGTTGATGCCGTCTGAAAGCGAAATTTCGCCCGTCCGTCCGGTTTTTAAAGAAATCACTTTGGAAGAAGCAACGCGTGCTTTAAACAGCGCGGCTTTAAGGGAAATGAAAAAACGCTATATCGATGCATTTGAGAAAAACGAAACAGCGGTCCCCAAAGTCCGCGTGTCCGATACCCCGATGGAAGGGCTGCAGATTATCGGTTTGGACGACCCTGTGCTTCAACGCACGTATTCCCGTATGTTCGATGCGGACAAAGAAGCGTTTTCCGAGTCTGCGGATTACGGATTTGAGCCGTATTTTGAGAAGCAGCATCCGTCTGCCTTTTCTGCAATCAAAGCCGAAAATGCACGGAATGCGCCGTTCCGCCGTCATGCAGGGCAGGGGAAAGGGCAGGCGGAGGCAAAATCCCCGGATGTTTCCCAAGGGCAGTCCGTTTCAGACGGCACAGCCGTCCGCGATGCCTGCCGCCGCGTTTCCGTCAATTTGAAAGAACCGAACAAGGCAACGGTTTCTGCGGAGGCGCGGATTTCGCGCCTGATTCCGGAAAGTCGGACGGTTGTCGGGAAACGGGATGTCGAAATGCCGTCTGAAACCGAAAATGTTTTCACGGAAACCGTTTCGTCTGTGGGATACGGCGGTCCGGTTTATGATGAAGCTGCCGATATCCATATTGAAGAACCTGCCGCGCCCGATGCTTGGGTGGTCGAACCACCCGAAGTGCCGAAAGTTCCCATGCCCGCAATCGATATTCCGCCGCCGCCTCCCGTATCGGAAATCTACAACCGTACCTATGAACCGCCGTCAGGATTCGAGCAGGCGCAACGCAGCCGCATTGCCGAAACCGACCATCTTGCCGATGATGTTTTGAATGGAGGTTGGCAGGAGGAAACCGCCGCTATTGCAGATGACGGCAGTGAGGGTGCGGCAGAGCGGTCAAGCGGGCAGTATCTGTCGGAAACCGAAGCGTTCGGGCATGACAGTCGGGCGGTTTGTCCGTTTGAAGATGTGCCGTCTGAACGCCCGTCCTGCCGGGCATCGGATACGGAAGCGGATGAAGGGACGTTCCAATCGGAAGAGACCGGTGCGGTATCCGAACACCTGCCGACGACCGACCTGCTTTTACCGCCGCTGTTTGATCCTGAAGCAACCCAGACGGAAGAGGAGCTGCTTGAAAACAGCATTACCATTGAAGAAAAACTGGCTGAGTTCAGGGTTAAGGTTAAAGTTGTCGATTCATATTCAGGCCCTGTCATTACACGTTATGAAATCGAGCCGGATGTCGGCGTACGCGGCAATTCCGTTTTGAATCTGGAAAAAGATTTGGCGCGTTCGCTCGGTGTTGCGTCTATCCGCGTTGTCGAAACCATACCCGGCAAAACCTGCATGGGCTTGGAGCTGCCCAATCCTAAGCGGCAAATGATACGTCTGAGCGAAATTTTCAATTCGCCCGCATTTGCAGAATCCAAATCCAAGCTGACGCTCGCGCTCGGTCAGGACATCACCGGACAGCCCGTTGTAACCGACTTGTGCAAAGCACCGCATTTGCTGGTTGCAGGTACGACCGGTTCGGGCAAATCGGTGGGTGTCAACGCGATGATTCTGTCTATGCTTTTCAAAGCCGCGCCGGAAGACGTGCGTATGATTATGATCGATCCGAAAATGCTGGAATTGAGCATTTACGAAGGCATCCCGCACCTGCTCGCCCCTGTCGTTACCGATATGAAGCTGGCGGCAAACGCGCTGAACTGGTGTGTTAACGAAATGGAAAAACGCTACCGCCTGATGAGCTTTATGGGTGTGCGCAATCTTGCGGGCTTCAACCAAAAAATCGCCGAAGCCGCAGCAAGGGGAGAAAAAATCGGCAATCCGTTCAGCCTCACGCCCGACAATCCCGAACCTTTGGAAAAATTGCCGTTTATCGTGGTTGTGGTCGATGAGTTTGCCGACCTGATGATGACGGCAGGCAAGAAAATCGAAGAACTGATTGCCCGCCTCGCCCAAAAAGCCCGCGCGGCAGGCATCCATCTTATCCTTGCTACGCAACGCCCCAGCGTCGATGTCATCACGGGTCTGATTAAGGCGAACATCCCGACGCGTATCGCGTTCCAAGTGTCCAGCAAAATCGACAGCCGCACGATTCTCGACCAAATGGGCGCGGAAAACCTGCTTGGGCAGGGCGATATGCTGTTCCTGCCGCCGGGTACGGCTTATCCGCAACGCGTACACGGCGCGTTTGCCTCGGATGAAGAGGTGCACCGCGTGGTCGAATATCTGAAACAGTTTGGCGAGCCGGACTATGTTGACGATATTTTGAGCGGCGGCGGCAGCGAAGAGCTGCCCGGCATCGGGCGCAGCGGCGACGGCGAAACCGATCCGATGTACGACGAGGCCGTATCCGTTGTCCTGAAAACACGCAAAGCCAGCATTTCGGGCGTACAGCGCGCCTTGCGTATCGGCTATAACCGCGCCGCGCGTCTGATTGACCAGATGGAGGCGGAAGGCATTGTGTCCGCACCGGAACACAACGGCAACCGTACGATTCTCGTCCCCTTGGACAATGCTTGATTTTTTGCAAATGGAAATGCCGTCTGAAGACTGTTTCAGACGGCATTTTTATAGTGGATTAACAAAAATCAGGACAAGGCGACGAAGCCGCAGACAGTACAAATAGTACGGAACCGATTCACTTGGTGCTTCAGCACCTTAGAGAATCGTTCTCTTTGAGCTAAGGCGAGGCAACGCCGTACTGGTTTAAATTTAATCCACTATATCAGACATTTGAATTCGGATTATTCCCTGACCTGTCCCGTGCCTTGTACGATGTATTTGTAACTCGTCAGCTCTTTCAAACCCATCGGACCCCGGGCGTGGAGTTTTTGCGTGGAGATGCCCATTTCGCAACCC
>ADBE01000132.1 GCA_000176735.1 Neisseria polysaccharea ATCC 43768
CTGATTAACTGCCAACTGACCGAAAAGGTTTAAAAATAGAGAAAGCATCCGCTGCCGTCGTTGACGCCACCATTATTCAGACTGCCGGCAGCAAACAGCGTCAGGCTATAGAAGTCGATAACAAAGGACAAGTCAGCGGCCAAACCACTCCGAGTAAAGACAGCGATGCCCGCTGGACAAAGAAAAACGGCCTCTACAAAATCGGTTACAAACAACATACCCGCACCGATGAGGAAGGCTATATCGGGAAACTGCACATTACCCCCGCCAATACCCATGAGTGCAACCACCTGTCGCCTTTGTTGGAAGGACTGCCCGAAGGTACGGCCGTCTATGCCGACAAAGGCTATGACAGTGCGGAAAACCGGCAACATCTGAAAGAGCATCGGTTACCGGACGGCATTATGCGCAAAGCCCACCGCAACCGTCCGCTGACGGAAAATCAAACGAAGCGTAACCGGTATTTGTCGAAAACCCGTTATGTAGTCGAACAAAGCTTCGGGACGCTGCACCGTAAATTCCGCTATGCCCGGGCAGCCTATTTTGGTCTGCTCAAAGTGAGTGCGCAAAGCCATCTGAAGGCGATGTGTTTGAACCTGTTGAAAGCCGCCAACAGGCTAAGTGCGCCCGCTGCCGCCTAAAAGGCGGCCGGATGCCTGATTATCGGGTATCCGGGGAGGATTAAGGGGGTATTGGGGTAGAATTAGTGGATATTTGAAACGAAAACAGCCGAAAACCTGTGTTGGGGTTTCGGTTGTCGGGAGGGAAAGGAATTTTGCAAAGGTCTCAGAGTATAAGGCTTCAATAACTGCACCACTTACCAAAAATCAGAAAAAAGCTTTTCCTGAAATTGAAAGAACGGGAGCGACAGTGGTCGGTAAGGGAAAACTGGGCTATCCAAAGGGGAACAAAATTAAGCCTACTAAAGTTATCATTGAAAGGAAAAGATAATGTCTATTTTGGAAGAGAATGTAATTGATTCAGCCTCTATTGAAAACGGAATACTCATATTAACTATTTCTGATCATTTAAAATGGGATAACGAGCATTTGTTTTTGTTGCAAGAGAAAATAAATTCATATATTCAATATATTGAATCAGGTCAAATTTTTGAAGATTTTGGAGAAAGTAGCTATGAGACTATTGAAATACAGCTTATATATAAATATAAACCAAATGAAAATTATAGAAAATTTTTATATCGCCTAGAAGGTGCTTTATTAAAACTTAAATTACGGTTTTCCCATGGAACTATCTCATATTTTTATAGTTAAAAAGTAAATACTCTCTTTATCACTTCGGGTCCAGGCAAGCCATAACTTATATAAACCCTGAAATCAAAAGAAGCAAATCGTAACACGAGGCGTCATATCCCTTAAGTCATACTTATACTGAAATATATAAGCCTGAGGAATTTATGCTATGGTTAAGAAAGTAAATATATTGAATATTGCAGAAATTTTTTATGAGAGTGAAAAATAAAATTTAGATATAGTCGTTATCTGTCTGCCGATGGAATAAAATGGATAAGACATGGTTTGTTCTATGCATCTTACGAAAATGGTAATATTGTTTAGGCAAAAAAATTATGAAAATTTTTTATTTTAGTTCAAAAAAATAGAAAGAAATATTATCTCATCAAATCTGAATCGAAAACAAGTTCGTGCAATATTTAGTTCTGATGTACAAGAAATTTATAAGTCATCATACTCTCGGGTTCCTATGGATGTTTTTCCCGAGTTGAATATCCATTGTTTTTATGACGATAAAAATCAGCTTCAAGCGATAGAGATATTTGAACCAAATAAGTTTTTTTTAGAAGATATTTCTTTTAATTGGCTTGGAAAAATCAATGATGAAATAATAAGCTATCTTTATAAGAGTGGAATTAATGATTTTGAAATTGATGATTTGGGTATTAGGCTTCTTAATATTCCTGTTTCAACTATAATCAATTCTATAGGTAAGGTAGAATGTTGTTATTTAGATTTTTCAAATAGAGACACAAAATTTTATGTAAAATAAGTGTGGGTTGAGGTCAAGACCCAACTATCAAAAGGTCGTCTGAAAATAAATTTGGTTTTTAGATGGCCTTTCTCTTAATCGAAACAAAATGTTGGGGCTTACGGCAGCGACAAACAAAGCAGCATCACGAAAGCGGCATCAATACCCAAAACATTCAAATCACAGACGAAGCCGCACAAATCAGGCTGACAGGCAAAACAGCGGAGCAAACCAAAGCCGATATTGATACAAACGTAACCACAGACACCGCCAGGCAGCATTCGGGCAGCCTGAAAAACGTATTTGACAAAGATAGAGTGCAAAGTGAACTGGATTTACAAAGAACCGTCAGCCAAGATTTTAGTAAAAATGTTCAACAAGCCAATACCGAGATTAACCAACATTTAGACAAACTCAAAGCAGACAAAGAAGCAGCCGAAACAGCAGCAGCCGAGGCATTAGCCAATGGCGATATGGAAACTGCCAAACGCAAAGCCCATGAAGCTCAAGATGCGGCAGCAAAAGCAGATAATTGGCAACAAGGCAAAGTCATTCTCAACATGTTAGCCTCAGGTTTAGCTGCGCCGACCCAAAGCGGAGCGGGCATCGCTGCGGCTACCGCATCGCCAGCCGTATCGTATGCGATTGGACAGCACTTTAAAGATTTAGCCGGTCAAAACGCGAATGGCAAACTAACCGCCAGTCAAGAAACCGCTCACGTTCTTGCCCACGCGGTATTAGGAGCAGCGGTTGCCGCAGCAGGAGACAACAATGCTCTAGCAGGAGCATTGAGTGCGGGCGGGGCGGAAGCGGCTGCGCCTTACATCAGCAAATGGTTATACGGCAAAGAAAAAGGAAGCGACTTAACGGCGGAAGAGAAAGAGACTGTAACAGCGATTACAAATGTATTGGGTACGGCTACGGGTACTGCGATTGGCGACACAACAACCAATGCAGCACAAGGCAGCCTGAATGCGAAGAGTGCGGTGGGGAATAATTATTTAATAAAAGAAGATTGGAATGTATATAAGAGAAAAATCAATGAATGCGAAAAACAAGGTAGAAAATATTCAGCCTGCTATATTTCTGCTCAAAAAAGATTTATATACGATAAGTGTAAACAGAAATGCAAAACTAAGAGGAGCATGTTCTCCAGAAGGCGATTTAGAATTATGTAAAAGGTTAGTTGCTGAAGCTGATGAAAGTAGGAACTTAACCCGGAAGGAACTTAAATCATTAGGGTATATTCATGGAAAAACACCCACTATTCCCACTACTATTGAAGAAGTTAAACAAGGTTTTAGAATACCCAATCCAAGTTTTATAGATTACCATGACATACCATGGGCTAATAACCCTACTATTCATTATTGGGCAGCTAATATCAGTTTTCCGTTGTTTAATAAAATGGATTATGGATTAAGTATAGCTGTTAATCGTGTTACTGGTGAGATTTTTCTGGGTGTGAATGCCTCACCACATATAAAAGATGGAAATCATAAAACCCCAGTTGATATCCCAAGCGCTAATATTGTAATGGGACATATTAATAATATGACATCTGTTGAAAAAGCTCGATTATGGAAAACCATTACTCAAACAATTTCTGGGCAATCAACGACTGTTTCAGGTTGCGCTTATTTTGGTTGTTTAGGAGTCAGCCAGACAATTGATAAGAAAAAAGTTGCTTTTGAAGCAGGACTAGGAACACCCAAACAGCCTACTATTTCTTTTGGCAGAACGCATATGGTGCGAGTAGGGCGAATAACTTTTAGTGACGCAAATTAAAAAACGGGACAACCTAGTCATATTCAAGCATCTATTCCTGCAAACTTACCTAGTATTGGAGATAAATTTAATGCTATCCCATTTTATCAATAAAAATCTGAATACTATAGGTGGTTGTATAGTAATTATATTTGGAATTTGTTTTGCATTATTGATAACAGAAGCTCAACAGGAAGGTAAATTAGGTTATAAAACGGATAATAGTGAAAGGGTGCAAAGGATATTCTCTGAAATACCGACCATGGTTGAACCATATCAAGTATCTGATAGTAATTCATTTACAAGAGGCCCTACAACTTTTGTGACTTTTTATGTTAAAGGTTCGGACTCCGAACTAAAAAAATTAACTCTATTAATCGATCGAAGACAGAGCCTTTTCGGATTTGTTAATGCTTGTAGGAATGGGGAGTCTTTAATATATGAATATAAATTAATACCTGAATTTGATAAGACAGTTAAAATAAATTCTTTGGCTATCGAGTGGAAATATCCGGATTCATCATGCAATTAGCGTAGCATTAAAACCACTTACCTACCTTTTTTGTTTTAACCCTCCAGCCCACCACTCTAGCGAAGCACCAGGTGCCATCACTTGGTTGTGGTATCAGTCATCTAAGCATCACCAATAGCAGAAGCAGGAGTTGTTGTTGCGGACATTTGTCAAATAACCGGGAATTGTAACGCTTCGGAAGTATTAGAAGATGTTTGGTCAGGTAGATTTAAAGACAACTATATGGCATCGGAAAATGCTAATGAAAGAAGTAAATAATGGTAAATAAAACATGGTTACGATTAAAAGTAAAATTAGGAGAGTTTTGTCTTGGGGCCATGCCTTTATTGATTATTTTGGTTTATTTTGGAGATACTAATGAAAAAAATGATGGTGAGATTGGAATAGCTAAAATCAAGCAAACCCATGCAACTAATTTTATCTCTGATATATCGAGAAGAATGGGATCTGCAACATGGGATTTGGGTAAGCCACGTATCAATCAAAGTAATGAATTTAAGTTTTCTGATGGAAAAATTAGATTTCTGCAATGTTCTCCTAATACTAAACATAATATAGAGCAGGTATTTGAGCAATACCACTATTTAATAATTAAAGAACATAAAACCTTTGGAAAATATTTTTGCATTGATAACAATATTGTTATAAACATAGATTCGTTTGGGAATGGCTGTGATTTAATCTTTTCAATTCAATGGGATAAGTTATATTCAAATTGTTCTGAAATACTCTTGGATTTAGATTAAGCCAGCGTAGCCTGTGCAACCAACCAAAAATGTGAAATGGTAGGGTGTAATTTATGCACACGCGGTTTTGGTTTCTCTGAACTCGGTTTCAGGCTGCCTTAAAACCACTTACCTACCTTTTTTGTTTTAACTAATCGCGATCCTAAATTATGCCCACAAACCTACCTCTAAACCTCCTCTCCCCCAAGCTCTTTTCCAATGAACCATGGAACGAAAGCTAAGTACTCAGTGCCATCACATGGCTGTGGTATCAATCCCCCATGCATCGCCAAGTGCCTATTGCCGGATGCCGACTTATGTGTTGCCTGTGTAAAAAAAGAAAATCAACGCACCGGAAAAACCAAGCAAGAAGAATTAAGCACAGGACAAAAAAACGCGTATATCTTTGCCTACGCGGTATTTAGAAGCAGCGGTTGTAGTAGCAGGAGACAACAATGCCCTAGCAGGAGCATTGGGTGCAGATGTGGGATACGTTTCAGGACAATCAGCACAATGGTTATTAGGACAAACTTTGGCTGGTACGGCCATTGGTGTACGTGGGCAAATGAAAGCAGGCGGACAACTGCATTACGATATATTTGCGAGCCATGCATTGAAAAAGCCTGAATATTTTCAGACGAAGAAATGGGTAACGGGATTTCAGGTAAGTTATTCGTTTTGATGTAATTGAAGCGAATAATGTATGACAAGATAAACAAAAGCTACTGGTTTTCTGCCAGTAGCTTTTGTTTATGTGGTGATGAGTTTCAGCAAAATGCGTGGTGTGATTGATACGAAAATATCTAAATTCACTGACATCAAGCTCATCATAACTATGAAAGGTATCCGTGTACACAATGCCATCAGGCTTAACTTTCTCTATCTAATATAGCCCCAAACTTTTTACTGTTTAAATAAATTTCCAAAGGCTTGGGCAAACCGTAATCTTTCAAATGCGCCGGCTTTATCCAAATGCCGTCTGAATGGTGTTCAGACGGCATTTGCCCTTCAAACGGCGTAATCATCAGCAGCCGGTGCGTCAGGCGGTGGGTCAGGGCGGTTTGTTCGTCCATATCTGCCATCGTCAGGGAGAGTTTGGCGGCAAAGTCGGAAAGCCCGTTCAAACTTTCAAAACACGGTACGCAATACAGACCGCCCCAAATGCCTTTGGCGGGGCGTTTTTCCAGCAAGATTGCGCCGTTTCGGTTGCGGATAATCAGCCAGTAAAGCGGCAGGGTTTGCACTTCGGGGGCGGTTTTTTTGCGCGGCAGCTCGGCGATGCGGTTTTGCTTTTTCGCTTCGCAGATGTCCGCCATCGGGCATTGATGGCACAAGGGTTTCGTCCGTTTGCACACGGTTGCGCCCAAATCCATCAAACCTTGCGTATAGGCGGGCATATCGGCGTTTTCAGACGGCAGCAGGCTTTCGGCAAGCGTCCAAAGCGCGTTTTCGAATTTTTTGTCCTGCGGATTGCCGTCGCGGGCGAACACGCGGCAGAGCACGCGTTTGACGTTGCCGTCCAAAATGGTTTCGCGGCGGTTGAAGGCGAAGGCGCAAATGGCGGCGGCGGTGCTTCTGCCTACGCCGCAGAGGGTTTCCAAGTCTTTGCGTTCGGATGGAAACGTGCCGCCGAATTGCCCGACGACTTGTTGCGCGGCTTTGTGCAGATTGCGCGCGCGGCTGTAATAGCCCAAGCCCGCCCACAGCGACAACACTTCGTCTTGCGGCACGGCGGCAAGCGTTTGTACAGTCGGGAATTTTTCCAAGAAACGCGGATAGTAGTCCAACACGGTAGCGACCTGCGTTTGCTGGAGCATGATTTCGGAAAGCCAGACGCAATAAGGATTTTTAACCTGCCAAGGCAGGTGGTGGCGACCGTGTTGTTTTTGCCAGCGGATGAGCCGTTCGGAGAAGGGGATGAGTGTGTTCATTAATATCAATCTATGGTTTTATTTATATTTAAAACAGTATGTTATGGTATAACATCGTGAAAGTAATTCTTATTGACATACAGATTATAGGGGTATATAACTCATATAGAGAGACTTTATTGCAGTATTGAGATCATTTATCAACAAGCAAGGAGTATCAGCATGAAAGCAATGGTTTATCACGGCGCAAACGACATCCGTTTTGAAGAAAAATCCCGCCCGCAGATTATCGAACCGACCGATGCGGTGGTGAAAATCGTCAAAACCACGATTTGCGGTACCGATTTGGGTATTTGGAAAGGCAAAAACCCCGAAGTCGCCGACGGCCGTATTCTCGGCCATGAAGGCATCGGTATTGTAGAAGAAGTCGGCGATGCTGTAAAAAACATTAAAGTCGGTGATAAAGTCATTATTTCATGCGTCAGCAAATGCTGCACTTGCGACAACTGCAAAATCCAACTTTATTCGCACTGCCGCAACGGCGGCTGGATTTTGGGCTATATGATTGACGGCACGCAGGCCGAATACGTCCGCACGCCTTATGCCGACAACAGCCTTGTTCCGCTGCCCGACAACGTCAACGAAGAAGTCGCCCTGCTGTTGAGCGACGCTTTGCCGACCGCACACGAAATCGGCGTGCAATATGGTGATGTGAAACCCGGCGACACTGTATTCATTGCAGGTGCCGGCCCTGTCGGTATGTCTGCGTTGCTGACTGCGCAACTGTATAGCCCTGCTGCCATCATCGTTTGCGATATGGACGAAAACCGCTTGAAACTGGCGAAAGAATTGGGCGCGACCCATACCATTAACCCTGCTTCCGGCGATGTAAGCAAACAAGTTGCCGCTATCGTTGGCGAAGACGGCGTGGATTGCGCCATCGAAGCCGTCGGTATCCCCGCCACATGGAATATGTGTCAAGACATCGTCAAACCGGGCGGTCATATCGCCGTTGTCGGCGTACACGGTCAATCCGTTGATTTTAAACTGGAAAAACTGTGGATTAAAAACCTTGCCATCACAACCGGTTTGGTAAACGCCAATACCACTGAAATGCTGATGAAGGCAATTTCCAGCAGCTCAGTCGATTACACCAAAATGATGACCCACCATTTCAAATTCAGCGAATTGGAAAAAGCTTACGATGTATTCAAACACGCCGCCGAAAACCAAGCGATGAAAGTGGTTTTGGAAGCGGATTAATCGGCCTTGAATCAGTTGTTTTTTAAGCGGATGCCGTCTGAACGTGTTTCAGACGGCATTTTTCAGCCGCGTAAAACGGGCTATGCCTGATCAATCAGGTATAGTGGATTAAATTTAAATCAGGACAAGGCAACGAAGCCGCAGACAGTACAAATAGTACGGCAAGGCGAGGTAACGCCGTACTGGTTTAAATTTAATCCACTATATTTAAGGGGGATTAATGGGATATTTTGGTAGGAACGGCGGTTATTTGAAACGAAAACAGACGAAAACCTGTGTTTGGATGTCGGCTGTTTGAAGAAAAGGAATTTTGCAAAGGTCTCTGAGCGTTATTTTTTAACGACGGTTAACTTGTTATTTCAGCCGTTCATCACGGCATTTTACCGATAGGGCGATTTTTTAACTAATTGATAAGTATATTATAATTATTTTTATCATCATATGTTTCCGCGCATCGCGCGTCCTGCGCATTATGCGGGAGAAGGATGGGCATTTTAGGGGCGGTACTGTCGTGTATGCCGACTGAGCCGCCAAGCGGCAAAATGCCGTCTGAAACGGGAAAGGGCTTCAGACGGCATTTTTACGATGCGGTTCAGGCTTTGGGCTTCAATGCCGCCGCTTCTTTGGCGAGGCGGGTGATGGTGTCCCAGTCTTTGTTTTTCACGGCTTCTTTCGGTGTCAGCCATGAGCCGCCGACGCACAGGACGTTGGGCAGTGCCAGGTATTCGGGGGCAGTTGCCAGGCTGATGCCGCCGGTTGGGCAGAAGCGAACATCGGCGTAAGGGCCGTAAAGGGCTTTGAGCATGGCTTTGCCGCCGACGACTTCGGCGGGGAAGAGTTTGAGGGTGTCGATGCCGTGTTCCAAGGCCAGTTGGACTTCGCCCGGAGTGGCAACGCCGGGAATCAGGGGGATGCCGCTGTTGCAGCCGGCTTTGGCGAGGGATTCATGCAGCCCCGGGCTGATGGCGAAAACCGCGCCTGCGTCTTCGACGGCTTTAAGCTGTTCGGGATTGGTTACCGTACCCGCGCCGACGATG
Source organism: Neisseria polysaccharea ATCC 43768 (assembly GCA_000176735.1). Taxonomy (GTDB): domain Bacteria; phylum Pseudomonadota; class Gammaproteobacteria; order Burkholderiales; family Neisseriaceae; genus Neisseria; species Neisseria polysaccharea. The sequence goes on from ADBE01000132.1 coordinate 9,200, forward strand.
GCGTTGGGCACTTCTTTGGCAATCAGGCGGATGGCATCGAGGCCGACAGGGGTGCGCAGGGTGATTTCGAGGGTAGGGATGCCGCCTTCGACAAGGGCGTGGGACAAATCGATGGCGGTGCTTAAGTCGTCAATCGCCATTACCGGCACAACTGCGCCGGCGGTCAGAATTTCGCGGGGGGTCAGTTTGGACATTTCGGTTCTCCGGATAGGATGGGGTGTTTTATTAAGATGGGACAGGTTGTAGGTCGGATTCAAGAAACCGACATCTTGGACGGCTGTGTCGGATTCGAGAATCCGACCTACGTCTATCTTAAAACGCTTGAATAATTTTTCAGACGACCTTCTGTTTGAAAAGGCCGTCTGAAACGCGCATCAGGCAAATTCGCCGCCGAAGCTCATGGCACCGGTTTCTGCGCTGCTGGTCATGCTGCGGAAGTTGGCGAAGAGTTCGCGGCCGCAGCCTTGTTGGTTCGCGCTCAAGTCGATGTGCTCGACTTCACGGGCGTTCCATTCGGCTTCGTCAATCAGGACGTTGAGTTCGCCGGTCACGGAGTCGAAGCGGATCGGGTCGCCGGTACGGATTTTGGCGATGTTGCCGCCCATCAGGGCTTCGGGCGTCATGTGGATGGAGGCCGGAACTTTGCCGGATGCGCCGGACATACGGCCGTCGGTCAGCAGTGCCACTTTGAAGCCGCGGTCTTGCAGGATGCCCAAAGGCGGGGTCAGTTTGTGCAATTCGGGCATACCGTTGGCGCGCGGGCCTTGGTAGCGGACGACGCAGACGAAATCGCGTTCCAACTCGCCGCGTTCAAACGCAGCCAACACTTCGCGTTGGTCGTTGAACACGATGGCAGGCGCTTCAATAATGCGGCAGCCTTCGCGCACAGCGGACACTTTAATCACGCCGCGTCCGATGTTGCCTTTCATCAGGCGCAGACCGCCGTCTGGGGAGAACGGGTTGTCAGCTTTGCGCAGGATGTCGTCGTTGCCGCTGGTTTCGGGGGCTTCGCGCCATTCGAGTTTGCCGTCGATGAGGAAAGGCTCTTTGGTGTAGTGGCGCATACCGTGTCCGACGACGGTATCGACATCGTCGTGCAACAGGCCTGCATTCAGCAATTCGCGGATAACGAAAGGCAGTCCGCCCGCTGCGGTAAAGTGATTCACGTCGGCCTTGCCGTTCGGATAAACGCGGATGAGCAGCGGGATGATGGAGGAAATTTCGTCGAAGTCGTCCCAGTTCAAAATCACGCCGGCGGCGCGTGCCATGGCGACGAGGTGCATGGTGTGGTTGGTCGAACCGCCGGTTGCCATCAGGCCAATCAAGGCGTTGATAAAGGATTTTTCGGTCAACATTTCGCCCAATGGTTTAATCGTGCCGTTTTTGATGCCGCGTGCGAGGTGTCCGGCGGCATAGCGGGTCAGGGCTTCACGCAGGTCGGTGTAAGGGTGGACGAAGGCGGCGGCAGGCAGGTGCACGCCCATCATTTCCATCATCATTTGGTTGGAGTTTGCCGTGCCGTAGAAAGTGCAGGTGCCCGGGCTGTGGTAAGAACCCATTTCGCTTTTCAAAAGTTCGTCGCGTCCGACTTTGCCTTCGGCGAAAAGCTGGCGGGTGCGGGCTTTTTCTTTGTTGCCGATACCGCTGGACATCGGACCTGCCGGAACGAAGATGCCTGGAATATGACCGAAAGACAAAGCGCCAATCATCAAACCCGGTACGATTTTGTCGCATACGCCCATAAACAGGCTGCCGTCAAACATTTGATGCGACAGACCGATAGCGGTACTCATGGCGATCACGTCGCGGGAAAACAGCGACAATTCCATACCGGCGTAGCCTTGCGTGATGCCGTCGCACATGGCGGGTGTGCCGCCGGCGACTTGGGCGGTCGCGCCGTTTTTCTGTGCTTCGTCTTTGATTTGGTCAGGGAAGTCTTTAAACGGTTGGTGTGCGGAAACCATGTCGTTGTAGGCGGTGATAATGCCTAAGTTGGGGACGGTTTCCTGGAGCATTTCGATTTTGATGCTTTTGGGCATAGAGGCATAGCCGTGCGCCAAGTTGGAGCAGCCGAGCTGGTTGCGCTCTAAGCGTCCCATTTGTTTGGCACTGTGGATTTTCGCCAGATATTTTTCACGCGTCAGACGGCTGCGTTCGATAATGCGCTCGGTGATTTCGGCGAGTTTGGGGTGGATAGGAGTAGTGTTCACGGTCGGTCTCCTGTCGGAACGGGGTGATATTGGGGATTTGTTTGTGCGTTTCTGATTTTTGTATCGGGTATTCAGACGGGGAGTGTTTTAAAAGGTATGCCGTCTGAAAGTGGGAAGCGGGTGCTATTATAGTACAAAATTTGTAATTTTGTTACAAAAAAATCAGGCATTGAAAAGAAATTTGATTTAAATCGCAGAATCTTTCGATTGTTGTAACGGAATAGGGAAACCTGCCCGATTTTTGGACTAGGTCAAATAAATTGTAAAAATGGGAATAGACAAAAAGTGTAGCGGTGTGTAGTATTACTACTCATTATGCCGCCTGCCTTTGTTTCCGATATTGCGATGCAGCGTGATGGGGAAAACAGGTTTCAGACGGCATCGAAAAATTCTTTCCTGACGAGATAATACGATGAGTACACAAACAAATTTTGATTTGGTGTTGTTCGGTGCGACCGGCGATTTGGCGATGCGCAAGCTGTTGCCCTGTCTGTACCAGGCGCATGTTGCCGGTCTGCTTCATCCCGAAGGGCGTATTTTAGGGGTCAGCCGCAGCGAGTTGGATACCGAAGGTTTTCTGGCGAAGGTGGAAACCAGTTCCAAAATCCATGTGAAAGAAAATTTTTCCGATGAGGCTTGGGCATCGTTTGTCGAACGTCTCGCATATCTCAAAGTCGATGTTACGCAGCCGGACGATTTTGCCGCTTTGGGCGATTTGGTCAAAGCGCGCAAAGAAACCGACAACGTCGTCATCTATTTGTCCACCGCGCCCAAATTCTTCGCGCAAGCCTGCGAAAACCTTGCTGCGATCGGTTTGAATGCCGACAATGTGCGCGTGGTTTTGGAAAAACCGCTGGGTACGGATTTGGCTTCTTCCCAACAAATCAATACCGATGTTGCGCGTTATTTCAAAGAAGGGCAAATTTACCGCATCGACCATTATTTGGGCAAAGAAAGCCTGCAAAACCTGCTTGCGCTGCGTTTTGCCAATGTAATGTTCGAGCCGCTGTGGAACAATAAATACATCGAAAGCGTACAGCTGACCATCGCCGAACAGCTCGGTGTGGAAGAGCGCGGCGAGTTCTACGACATTACCGGCGCGTTGCGCGATATGGTGCAAAACCATTTGATGCAGATGTTGTGCATGACTGCGATGGAAGCCCCCGCCAGCTTGGATGCCGACGCGGTGCGCGATGAAAAAGTCAAAGTCATCAAGTCATTGAAGCCGCTGACCGTCGAATCTGTCAATGAAAATGTCGTGCGCGGACAATATACCGCCGCCAAAGGCATGAACGGCTATCTTGAAGAAATCAACGTTCCGCAAGAGAGCTTTACCGAAACCTACGTCGCCATTAAAGCCGAAATCGAAAATGAACGCTGGAAGGGCGTTCCTTTCTACCTGCGTACCGGCAAACGCATGGCGGGCAAAGTGGCGGAAATCGTTTTGAACTTCAAAGATTTGAACAGTCATATTTTTGAAGGCAGCCGCACCGCGCCCAACCGGCTCGTTATCGAGTTGCAACCGCATGAATCCGTGCGCCTCTATACGCAGATGAAAACCCCGGGTGCAGGAAATAAGGTCGAAACCGTGCCGCTGGCAACCGATTTGGGCAAAGCATTGGAAGGCCGCCGCGCGGAAGCTTACGAGCGCCTGCTGTTGGATGTGATTAACGGCAAACTCGCTTTGTTCAACCGCCGCGACGAACTCGAAGCCGCATGGGAATATGTGATGCCGATTTTGGAAAACTGGGCAAATAACACCACGCCGCCGCACGGTTACGGCGCACACTCGTGGGGGCCTGAAGCCGCGCGCGAACTGTTGGCGCGCGACGGACACAAGTGGCACGAAGAGCAGTAATACAATAATGCGTTCAGACGGCATGGGGTTTGAAATGCCGTCTGAACGCAAGTAAAGCAGTATAGTGGATTAACAAAAATCAGGACAAGGCGACGAAGCCGCAGACAGTACAAATAGTACGGCAAGGCGAGGCAACGCTGTACTGGTTTAAATTTAATCCACTATAAAAAGCAGTCCCGATATTTGGTATCAAAAGCATAAACAACTGTTCGGCTGGCATATTGCTCAACCCGTTTCCATAACGGAATATGCCGTCTGAAATAAAAAAAAGGACACAAATATGTTTGTTTGGCACGAATACGAAAATGCGGCAGAAGCGGCGCAGTCTTTGGCTGACGCAGTGGCGGATGCTTTGCAGGGCGCACTGGACGAGAAGGGCGGTGCGGTGTTGGCAGTTTCTGGCGGACGTTCGCCGATTGCGTTTTTCAACGCCCTGTCGCAAAAAGATTTGGATTGGAAAAACGTCGGCATCACCTTGGCAGATGAACGCATCGTGCCGACCAACCACGCCGACAGCAATACCGGTCTGGTGCGCGAATACCTGTTGAAGAACAAGGCGGAAGCGGCAATGTGGATTCCTATGGTGGAAGACGGAAAAACTGAAACCGAATTACATCCCGATGCTGTTGTCGATTATGCACTGAAACATTACAAACAGCCCGATGTTTTGGTTTTGGGTATGGGAAACGACGGGCATACGGCTTCGATTTTCCCGAAAGCTCCGCAGTTTCAGACGGCAATCGACGGTTCGGCAGGTGTCGCGTTGGTGCATACCACGCCCGTTACCGCGCCGCACGAGCGCGTCAGCATGACCTTGGATGCGATTGCCCATACGGGGCATGTGTTTTTGGCGATACAGGGCGAAGAGAAAAAAGCCGTGTTCGATCAAGCCGCACAAGGCAAAAACCGCGAATATCCGATCAGCTTTGTATTGAACCGCCAAGGAGTGAACTGCCATGTCTTCTATGCCGAATAAACAAGCCGGATATCCCCGACTGGTCGCCGACATTGGCGGTACGAATGCACGCTTTGCGCTGGAAACCGCGCCGCGCATCATCGAAAAAGCCGCTGTGCTTCCGTGTAAAGACTACGATACGGTTACCGATGCGGTGCGTGCCTATCTGAACCAAAGCGGGACAGAAGGCGTACAGCACGCGGCATTTGCCATCGCCAACCCGATTTTGGGCGACTGGGTGCAGATGACCAACCACCATTGGGCGTTTTCCATCGAAACCACCCGTCAGACTTTGGGGCTGGACACCCTCATCCTTTTGAACGACTTTACCGCGCAGGCATTGGCGGTAACGCAGACTTCAAGTAAAGACCTGATGCAGGTAGGCGGGCAAGAGCCTGTCGAATTTGCCCCCAAAGCCGTTATCGGTCCCGGTACCGGCCTGGGCGTGAGCGGATTGGTGCACAGCCCCGCAGGCTGGGTGGCTTTGGCAGGCGAGGGCGGGCATACCAGTTTCCCGCCGTTTGACGATATGGAAGTGCTGATTTGGCAGTACGCCAAAAACAAATACGGCCATGTTTCCGCCGAACGCTTTTTGAGCGGCGCGGGCTTGAGCTTGGTTTACGAGGCTTTGGCTGCAAAACAGAAAGCCAAACCCGCCAAACTGATGCCGTCTGAAATCACGGAAAAGGCTTTGAGCGGCACGTCGCCTTTGTGCCGTCAGACTTTGGACATCTTCTGCGCCATGCTCGGCACGGTTGCTTCCAACCTCGCCCTGACGCTGGGCGCGCGCGGCGGCGTGTACCTGTGCGGCGGCATTATTCCCCGCGTGTTGGAATACTTCAAAACTTCCCCGTTCCGCAGCCGTTTCGAGAACAAGGGCAGGTTTGAAGCATATCTTGCCGCGATTCCCGTGTATGTCGTCTTGAGCGAGTTTCCCGGAATTTCCGGTGCGGCTGCGGCTCTCGACAACCATTTGAGAAACGTTTAACCACAGCGGCTCCTTGCAGCGGGGCTGCATTATCGAAGGGCATATCATTATGTTAAGCAAAATCAGCGAATCACTGGCAAACCTTTCCGGTGCGGAACGCAAAGTCGCCGAATGTGCATTGGCGGAACCCAAATGGTTCGTCCATGCCGCCGTTGCCGAAATTGCCGAACGTGCGTCCGTCAGCCAGCCGACCGTCATCCGATTCTGCCGCAGCTTGGGTTATAAAGGGCTGCCCGAGTTCAAGCTCGCGTTGTCCGCCAGCATCGGTCATGAGGGTATGCCCTATGTCCACGAAGAACTCAACGCCGACGACGATATGGCAAGCGTGGTCGAGAAAGTGTTGGGCAATGCCGCCGCCTCGCTGTTGGGCGAACGCCGTTTCCTGAAAGAATCGGAGCTGGAAAACGCCATTGCCACGCTGATGCACGCCCGCCGCGTTGAGTTTTACGGTGTGGGCAATTCCGGCATTGTGGCACAGGACGCGCAACACAAGTTTTTCCGTTTCGGAATGTCCACGGTCGCCTATGTCGATACGCACACGCAGCTGATGGCAGCATCCGTTTTGAGCGATCAGGATGTTTTGGTTGCCATTTCCAACACGGGTTCGTCTATCGAACTTTTGGATGCGGTCAGCATCGCCAAAGAAAACGGCGCGTCCGTCATCGCACTGACCCGCAACGATTCGCCTCTGGCGCAACTTGCCGACTGCGTGTTGAGCGTTGCCACACAGGAAAATGCCGAACTCTACACGCCCATGGTTTCCCGCCTCTTGCAGCTTGCCGTCATCGACATTCTCGCCATCGGACTTGCCCTGCGCTTGGGCGATGCTGCCAGCCTGCAATTGCAGAAAAGCAAAAAAAGCATACACAACAAGCACATCGATTACGACAAAGATTGACCTTCAGACGGCATCCCACAAATGCCGTCTGAAATGCCGAACAAAGGTCGTCGGCGGCTTGCGGCAGTTTCCGGCAGCCTTTTCATCCCACAACAAAAAACCTCATTCAGGAGCATATAGATGAAACACCTTCACGACTTACCCGCATGGTCGAAATTGTGGAACCACTTTGACGACAGCAAAACATTGCATATGCGCGAAATGTTCGAGCAAGACCCGCAGCGTGCGGAACGCTACTGGCTGCAAGTTGGCGGACTGACGCTGGACTACTCCAAAAACCGCATCAACGACGAAACCATGTCGCTTTTGTTCGAGTTAGCGCGTGAAGCAGGCGTGCCGGAGCGGATGCGGCAGATGTTCCACGGCGAAAAAATCAATACAACGGAAAACCGCGCCGTCCTCCACGTCGCCCTTCGCAACCGCACCAATTCGCCGATTGTGGTTGACGGTGAAGATGTGATGCCAAAAGTCAACCGCGTTTTGCAACGTATGGGCGAATTTGCACACGAAGTCCGCAGCGGAAGTTGGCTGGGCTATACCAACCAAGTCATTACCGACGTTGTCAACATCGGTATCGGCGGATCGGATTTGGGTCCGCTGATGATGTGTACCGCGCTCAAACCTTTCGGTCATCCGCGCCTCAATATGCACTTCGTCTCCAACGTGGACGGCTCGCAACTGCGCGACGTATTGTCCAAAGTCCACCCCGAAACCACGCTGTTCATCATCGCCTCCAAAACATTTACCACGCAGGAAACGCTGACCAACGCGCTGACCGCGCGCGAATGGTTTTTGAATCATGCGGGCGACGAAGAAGCCGTTGCCAAACACTTCGCCGCCGTTTCCACCAATCAAAAAGCCGTCGCCGAATTCGGCATCGACACCGCCAATATGTTTGAATTTTGGGATTGGGTCGGCGGGCGATACAGCCTGTGGTCCGCCATCGGATTGCCGATTATGCTGTATCTCGGCGAAGAAAACTTCATCGAAATGCTCAACGGCGCGCACCTGATGGACCAACACTTCATCAACACACCGCTCGAGCGCAACCTGCCCGCCATCCTCGCCCTCATCGGCATCTGGTATATCAACTACTACGGAGGCGGCAGCCACGTCATCGCACCTTACGACCAACATTTGCACCGCCTGCCCAAATTCATCCAGCAGCTCGATATGGAAAGCAACGGCAAACAAGTTACCCTCGACGGCAAAGCAGTCGGTTACGAAACCTCGCCGATTATCTGGGGCGAAACCGGCATCAACGGCCAGCACGCCTTCTTCCAACTGCTGCACCAAGGCACGCACATCACGCCGATCGACCTGATTGCCTCGCTTGAAAAACGCAGCAACCTGCCCGGCCACCACGAAATCCTGCTTGCCAACGTCTTCGCCCAGGCCGAAGCCTTTATGCGCGGCAAAACCCCCGACGAAGTCCGTGCCGAACTCAAAGCGCAGGGTATGGATGAAGCGCGCATCGAAGAGCTGGTGCCGCACAAAACCTTCTCCGGCAACCGTCCGACCAACCTCATCCTGATGGACAAGGTCAACCCGCGCAATATGGGCAGCCTGATTGCCATGTACGAACACAAAACCTTCGTACAAGGCATCATTTGGGGCATCAACAGCTTCGACCAGTGGGGCGTGGAACTCGGCAAACAACTGGCTAAAACCATTTTGGGCGAACTGACCGGCGAAACCGTGCCGCAAAAGCACGACAGTTCGACCGAACGCCTGATCAACCTCTACCTGCAGACCAACTGCAAATAAAACCTGCGGAAAAATGCCGTCTGAACGTCGACCGTTTCAGACGGCATTTTTATCGAACAGGAAAACCGTCGGTAAACTTGCAGAGCGTGTGCAATCCCGATATGATGGTTCGCATAAATTTAAACATGTATGTTCCGCAGCCATGTACTTCAAGTGCCGTAGCGTGTGTGGAAATACGCAACAGACAGTCCGTGTTTGGACGGCAAAGGAAATCCGATGAAAAAAAACTTACCCGCACTGGCATTGGCAAGTATGCTGATTTTGTCGGGCTGCGACCGTTTGGGAATAGGCAACCCGTTTTCCGGAAAGGAAATTTCCTGCGGCAGTGAGGAAGCGAAAGAGATTCTGGTCAAACTCGTCCGCGAAAATGTCGAAGGGGAAACCGTCAAAACCTTTGACGACGACGCATTCAAAGACCAGGCATTTGCCGACATTGGCATATCGCGTATCCGCAGCATGATCGAACGTTTGGGCATAACCATCGATGAAATCCGTACTGCCGAAAAAACCGACACGTCCAGCAAACTCAAATGTGAAGCCACGTTAAAACTGGACGTGCCCGACGATGTTGTCGATTATGCCGTCGCCGCCAACCAATCCATAGGCAACAGCTATAAGAAAACGCCCGACTTTTTTGAACGCTACTACCGCAAAGAAGGCGCGTATTACATCAAGACTATTTCTTACAGCGTCCAGCCGACAGACGACAAAAGCAAAATTTTTGCCGAACTGAATCAGGCATACGATATCATCCATCCGCTCAGCGAGCTGGTGTCTATGGCACTGATTAAAGAGCCGTTGGACAAAGCGAAACAAAGGAACGAAGAACTTGAAGCGGCAGAAGCCGCCGCGCAGGAAGCGAGGGAGGCAGAAGAAGTGGCGGCGCAGGAGGCATTGGGTCGGGAGCAGGAAGCCGCCCGCGTATCCGAATGGGAAGAACGCTACAAGTTGTCGCGCAGCGAGTTCGAGCAGTTCTGGAAAGGATTGCCGCAAACTGTACAGAATAAACTGCAAGCTTCGCAGAAAACATGGAAAAGCGGTATGGACAAAATCTGTGCCAACAATGCGAAAGCCGAAAGTGAAACGCCAAACGGCATAAAAATCAGCGAACTGGCATGCAAAACGGCGGAAACCGAAGCACGCTTGGAAGAGCTGCACAACCGCAAGAAAGCAGTGATTGACGAAATTATCAGGGAAGCAGACAAAAAAGAAAGGACTGCCAAGGCGGCATTGGATGGTGCGGTTCAGGCACTGCCTGCCGATATTGCCGAAACCGTCATGCCCGAGTACCGCAACTGGCAAAACGGTTTGAATGCCAAATGCGCCGACGGCGACGAATACGGCGTGGCACAATCCGACTGCCGTACCAGAGAAATCAATGCGAAAACCAAAGAAATCCAAGGTTATCTGATTAACTGACCTTCGATTTGAAGATGCCGTCTGAAATGCTTTTGCGTTTCAGACGGCATTTTTTGTCGGGATGGCAATTTTGAACAGCGACCGTTTTTTGTCGGGTATAAATGCCCGACTTACGGCTGCGGGTTGAAGCCGTAGGGCACATTGCCATACTGCCGTTTGTTTTGTTGCGGTGTGTTGCCGCTATTCTGTAAAGAAAGTATGTGCGCCGAGGTAGTTTTTGGCGTAAAACGGTGTGGAGAGTTTTTCAGTTTTGATGGTTTTACCGCTACTGGGGGCATGGATGAATTCGCCGTTGCCGATGTAGAGTCCGACGTGTGAGTAGCGGTGTGCGCCGCCCGTATTAAAGAATACCAGGTCGCCCGCTTTGAGGCGGCTGTCGGGGATTTTGCGGCTGGCTGCCGCCATGTCGCGGGCGGTGCGGGGAAGGTTGACGTTAAGGGCGTTTTTGTAAACGAATTGAATCATGCCGCTGCAGTCGAAGCCGGTTGCGGTGCTGCTGCCGCCCCATTTGTAGGGCGTGCCGATGAGTCCGAGGCTGTGGAGCATGAGTTCCTGCGAGCCTTGTGTGCGGTCGATGTGGCTGATGCGGACGGCTTGGATTTGCCGGACTGTCTGTTTGGGTTTCGGTTGGCGGTGTTTGTCGGAGGTCGTGCCACATGAGGCGAGGAGCAGTGCGCTGAGACAGAGGAAAAGGGTTTTGTTGAGGGGAAACATGGTTTTTCCTTTGCGGGTTCGGATATGCCGTCTGAAGGTGTTTCAGACGGTATAGTGGATTAAATTTAAATCAGGACAAGGCGACGAAGCCGCAGACAGTACAAATAGTACGGCAAGGCGAGGCAACGTCGTACTGGTTTAAATTTAATCCACTATATTTCTATAATAAACCTTCTATGGGCAGCAGGGATAGGATTTTTGCGGCGATGCGTTTCCAAAGTTTGGCTTCGGGTTCGTTCGGGTAGGTTTTTCGGGTGGCGGGATCGTGCCATTGCAGGCGGTTGTGTTTGTCGAGGGTAACGCGGTAGGCGTATTCGGGCGTGGTATCGGCAAGGGTGCGCTCCATCTGTTCTGCGATTTTGGGGCTTTCGATGACGACGCCCATTTCAGTATTGAGCCGTGCGGAACGAGGGTCGAGGTTGAATGAGCCGATGAAGATGCGTTTGCCGTCCACGATGAAGGTTTTGGCATGCAGGCTGGTTACGGAGCTGCCGGTCAGGCCTTTGTCTTTTGTAGCGGGGACGGCATGGTTGGGTTGCAGCTCGTAGAGTTTGATGCCGGCTTTGAGCAGCGGTTTTCGGTATTTGACGTAGCCGGAATGGACGGCGGCAACATCGGTCGCCTGTAGCGAGTTGGTCAGGACGGTAACGTCTATGCCGTCCTGCACCAGTTTTGCCAGTGCGTCTGTGCCGGATTTTGTAGGGACGAAATAGGGTGAAACCAGATAGATGCTTTTTTCGGGCTGTTTGAGGGCGTTTTGCAGGCGGTCGGCAATCGGCGGTTTGCGGCTGTCGCGGTCCAGCCCTTTGTCGGGATCGTCGCTGATTAGGCGGGTTTGGACGCTTTGCCAGTCGATGCGTCCTGTCTGTATTTTTTGGTAGAGGGGCGACTGTTCGACGGTTTCGCGGTAGCGCAGGAGCGCGTGTCTAGATGTTTCGTCGTTGTATCCGAGTGCTTGAAGACCCTTGCCGATGTTGCCGCTGCGGATGATGCGCGTGGCGTTGTGGGCGGAATGGCTTGCCCAGTAGCGGTCAAAATCGTATGAAACTTCGCTAACGACGCTGCCGGTAGCGAGGATGTCCAAGTCGGCAAAAACGGTATCGTTCCTGACTTTGAAATATTCATCGCCGATGTTGCGTCCGCCGAGGATGGTCGCACGGTTGTCGGCGGTAAAGGATTTGTTGTGCATACGGCGGTTGAGGCGGGCAAAGTCGGTCAGGTAGCCTAAGGCACGCCATTTTCGTAAGACGAAGGGGTTGAACAGGCGTACTTCGATATTGGGATGGCTGTCGAGGGCAAGCAGGAGGTCGTCCAAGCCGCGCGTGTTGTTGTCGTCCAACAGCAGGCGTACGCGCACGCCGCGTTCTGCGGCAAGGTACATCAGGTTGAACAGCAGCCGACCGGAAATGTCGTTGCGCCAGATGTAGTATTGCAAATCGAGGCTGTGTTCGGCAGATTCGATAAGGGCGGCGCGGGCGGCAAAGGCTTCGTGGGGGTCGTCGAGCAGGTAAATGTCGGACAGGCGGCTGTCGGACGGGAAATGGCGGATGTGCAGGACTTTATCCAAACGGACGGGGGAAGCAGTGTCAAAATGGCGGCTTTCCGTGCGTTCGTCCAAGGGCGGCAGCCATGCGGCGCACGAGCAGAGCAGGAGGAACAACAGGGGAAGGAGGCTGCGTGTTTTCATAGGAAATCGGTTCAGACGGCATTACCTGTGTTTTGGGTTGGCGCACATGGAAGTGCGACATCATAATCCAAACGTTGAAACGGGTAAAAGTTTTGCGTGCGAACCGCTTCAGGATGGTGTGTTCCGTGTCAGGTTGGTGCCGTCTGAAACGTGCAGCCGATTGAATACCAGCGATGAGGCAAGGGTGATGCCGCCGATGCTGAGCAGGGTCATACGGAAGGCGGAATGCAGACCTGAAGAAGCCGGTATCAGAAATGTCCAGTTTTTAAGGATTAATGCGCCGGCAACAATGCCCATGCTGATGGCAAGCTGTTGGTTGACCGCCATCAGGCTGTTGCCGCTGCCGGTCTGTTGCGGGCGCAAATCGGCGAGGGTCAGCGTGTTCATGGCAGAAAACTGTAGGGAGTTGCACGCGCCGATCGCCAGCGAGAGGAAAATCCAAATCCACAGCGGCGAGTTTCCGTCAGGCAGGGCGAGCAGCATGATGAAGGCGGCAAGCAGCTTGGTGTTCCAAAGCAGTACCGTGCGGTAGCCAAAACGTTTCATGAGCGGTGCAATCAGCGGTTTGACCAGCAGCGAAGACAGGGCGACGGGTGCGACCAGCCAACCCGACAGGCTTGCGCCGAAGCCGAAAGCGACTTGAAACATCAGGGGCATCAGAAAAGGAATCGAGCTGATGCCGAGACGGCTGAACAGGTTGCCTGCCAATCCCAGACGGAAAGTGCGTATCAGGAATAAATCGGCAGAATAAATCGGATGGGGTGCCGTTTTCATGTGTCTGAAATAACGGTGTGCAAACAGCAGTCCGCCGCACAGCGGCAACAGTGCAAAATACGGAGGCAGCGCGTGCGACAGGCTTTCTGCAGCAAGCAGCAGCAGGCAGGCGGCAGCGGAAAAGATCAGATAGCCTTTGAAATCCAGAGCGGTATCGTTGCCTTTGACATCGGGCATGATGTTGCGTCCCAATATGAAACCCAGCAGACCGATGGGCAGGTTGAGCAGGAAAATCCAGTGCCACGAAGCGTATTCGACCAAATAACCGCCCGCCAAAGGCCCCAACACAGGGCCGATTAGTGCAGGCATGACCGCATAATTGATGGCGTTGAGCAGCTTGGACTTGTCGTACACACGCAAGATGGTCAGACGCGGTATCGGAACCAGCATCGAACCGCCGATGCCCTGAACGACACGGGAAAGCGTCAATTCAAACAGCGAACCCGATGCGGCGCACAATGCCGATCCGAGCATAAAAACGGCAATCGAACCGAAAAAGACTTTTTTCGTTCCGAACCTGTCCGCCAAATAACCGCTCAAAGGAATCAGCAGGGCAACCGTCAGCGTATAGGCAACGACTGCCAGTTGCATATCCAGAGGCGATTCGTTCAGGTCGGCGGCAATTTTGGGCAGTGCGGTATTTAAAATGGTCGCATCCAACATCTGCATAAAAATGGCAATTGCCAGCAGAAGCGGCAGCCAAGGGGATGGTGCACTGGCGGATAGGGTGTTTTTTTCCATAGGGCGATTGTACCCCATCCTTGTGCCGTTATCGTTTTCAGATGCCGTCTGAATGCCGTCAGAGTCGGCGTCCTGAATGTTCACAAGCAAACGAATCGGCATTTCATTGTAATGATAATTATTATCGAAAATTATCAGAGTAAGATACAGTAAGCGTTATGGGGTAGTTTGTAAAAAAAACCGGATTATTTTTTAAAATTAGACTTGACCCACAACAGTCAATTACTTAAAGTAAACGCTTACCTTTCTACAGAGAAAAACGGGTTTCCCGTTATCAAAAAACATGAGCGCAACCACTCCCCCCAAAATCATCCGATACGACAGCAATCCGACCGATGTCTATTTTTTCGGCACTTGCGTCCTTGATCTTTTTATGCCCGAAGCAGGCATGGATGCCATTGCCCTAATCGAGCAGCAGGGCATACGCGTCCATTTCCCGATGGCGCAAAGCTGCTGCGGCCAGCCTGCTTATTCATCCGGCCATCCGACCGAAGCCTTCGATGTCGCCAAAGCGCAACTCGGTCTTTTCCCCGAAAACTGGCCGATTGTCGTACCGTCCGGCTCATGCGGCGGCATGATGAAGCACCATTGGCCGACGCTGTTTAAAGGCAGCGAGTATGAGGAAAGGGCTGTGGATTGCGCCAAGCGCATCATCGAGTTTACCCATTTCCTGCTTGCTATCGGTTTCAAACCCGAAGACAAGGGCGAACCGGTCAAAGTCGCCGTTCACACTTCCTGCGCCGCCCGCCGCGAAATGAATGTCCATCTTTCAGGCTGGCAGTTGATTGACGGTATGGAAAATGTTGAACGTATCGTTCACGACCACGAAAGCGAATGCTGCGGCTTTGGCGGTACATTCTCTGTCAAACAGGCCGATATTTCCGGCGCGATGGTAATCGACAAAGTTGCCGCGCTGAAAGAAACCGGTGCGACCGAAATCATCAGCGCGGACTGCGGCTGCATGATGAACATCGGCGGCAAAATCGCTAAGGACGAGCCGAATATGCCGCGTCCGAAACACATCGCATCCTTCTTGTTGGAACGTACCGGAGGCAAAGCATGAGCGCGCGCGAAAATATTTTGGCAAAACTAAAAAAGCCGACGCATTGCCGATGGAAGAGCCTGCGGTTTTTGATTATTACCGTGAAATGGGTGTTTCTTGGAGCAGCGAAGTTGAGCGTCTGAAACATTGGGCTGCCGCTATGCGTGCGGTCAAAACCGAAATTTATTGGGTGACCAAAACCGGCTGGCCGCAAGTATTCCGTCAAGCAGCTGAAGGCAAAGGTTTGAAAAAATATCCTGCTGCCGTTGGCGACCGAACACGGACAAATCGCCCGTGCCGCATTGGCGGGCAGCAATATCGAACCGATTGCTTTCGAGCGCGAAATCGATACTTGGAAAACCGAGTTTTTCACAAACATTGATGCAGGCTTTAGCGGCTCGCAATGCGGCATCGCCCGTACCGGTACGCTGATGCTGTTTTCCAGCCCCGAAGAACCGCGTACTTTAAGCCTCGTTCCGCCCGTGCATTTCTGCCTGTTTGATACGGCAAAAATGTATAACGAATTTCACAACGCCGTTGAAGGTGAAAAACTGGTGGAAAACGGTATGCCGACCAATGTTTTCCTGATTTCCGGTCCGTCCAAAACCGCAGATATCCAACTGACGCTTGCTTACGGCGCGCACGGTCCGCGTGATTTGGTCATCCTCGCCATCCTGCCTGACCACATTTCCCCTGCCGATTTGGAGGAAAACGCATGACTACGCAAACCATCAAGTTCCACATGAAGCCGGAAACTTTCAAACAAAACGCCGCAATTTCCCTTCAAGACAAGCCTTTGCGCAAAAGCCTGCGTACCGCGATGGATATGCTGATGACCAAACGCAAAGCCGTTTTGACCGACGAAGAAGAGCTGCAAAGCTTGCGCGATTTGTGCGAACACGTCCGTCAGCGTTCATTGTCCAAATTGCCTGCCCTGCTGGAGCAGCTGGAAGAAAATCTGACTAAGTTGGGCGTAAAAGTACACTGGGCGGAAACACCGGCCGAAGCCTGCGAAATCATCCACGACATCATTACTGCCAAAAACGGCAAGCTGATGGTCAAAGGCAAATCGATGGTCAGCGAGGAAATCGAGCTAAACCATTATCTTGAAGCAAAAGGCATTAAAGCGGTAGAAAGCGACTTGGGCGAATTTATCGTCCAAATGGCAGGCGAAAAACCGACCCATATCGTGATGCCTGCTATCCACAAAACCAAAGAACAGGTTAGCGAACTTTTCCACCAAAACCTCGGTACGCCGCTGACAGACGATGTAGACCAACTGACCGGCTTTGCCCGCAAAGCCCTGCGCGATATTTACAGCACTGCCGATGTCGGCTTGAGCGGCGTAAACTTTGCCGTTGCCGAAACGGGCACGCTGTGTTTGGTCGAAAACGAAGGCAACGGTCGCTTGAGTACCACCGTTCCGCCCGTGCATATCGCCATTACCGGCATTGAAAAAGTAGTTGCCAAGCTGTCGGATATTCCACCCTTGTACAGTCTGCTGCCGCGTTCTGCCATCGGTCAGAACATCACAACCTATTTCAATATGATTACCGGCCCGCGCCGCAGTGAGGAATTAGACGGCCCGCAGGAAATGCACTTGGTTCTGCTCGACAACGGCCGCAGCCAGGCTTATGCCGAAGACCAAATGCGCCGCACCCTGCAATGTATCCGTTGCGGCGCGTGTATGAACCATTGCCCGGTTTATACACGCATCGGCGGCGCGGCATACGGCACAACCTATCCCGGTCCGATTGGCGAGATTATTTCCCCGCACCTGTTGGGTCTTGATGCCACCCGCGACCTGCCGACCGCCTGCACGATGTGCGGCGCGTGCGTGGAAGTTTGTCCGGTACGCATCCCGATTACCGAACAAATGCAGCGTTTGCGCGTTGAAGCGCAACGTTCGCCGACCGAAACTGTGCCGCACCCCATCCGGGGGCAAGGCGCATCGCATACCTTCGGTGAACAAATGGCGTGGCGCACATTCAACGGTATTTTCAGCGGCAGCAAAACCTACCGCGCCTTCGGTTGGGCGGCCACCAAGTTCCGCAACCTGACCCCGCGCAAACAGTTGGGTTGGACGCAAAACCGCGTACCGATGAAACCGGCGAAGAAAACCCTGCACGAACTGATGGCGGAAAAAATGCGCCAAAAAGAAAAAGCATAAGCGATTGTGTATGAAATGCCGTCTGAAACGGTTTCAGACGGCATTTGCTTGGTTATTCAGCTTTGAATTTTGGGTCGGCTTCCGACAGCCGTAGGGCGGCATTGCCATGCCGCCGTTCAAACCCTTGCATTTACACCTCCAACAGTTTCAGTGCGGCGGCTTTGATGGCTTCAAAAGACAAATCTACCGCCTTTTCCTTCAACAGGCTGCGGATGCACCGCCAAGCCGTATCGCTGCGGATGGAAGCGAGAAACTCATGCCCCGCCCACGTCAGGCGGATTCTGTAACAGGCAAACCCATTGCCCTGCTGATCGCGGTTGCATTTGTCCGCAATCAGTCCGTCCTGTATCAAGAGGCACAGATGATATGCGGCTTCTTCCTTTGTCCAACCTTCGATACAGGTGGAAACGATCCAGCGGTCGGGGTTGGGTTCATTTTCCAATTCGGTCAGGATATGGCGTATCAAATCCCAGTCGCGTTTTACTTTTTATCCTTGAAGATGTTTTAAAGGCCGTCTGAAACGGTTTCAGACGGCCTTTTAGTTATGCGGATTTTAATCCCAGGTCTGCTTCCGGAGCGGTTTTCAAATCGGACTTGTACGGTTTGACTCACTCGGACTTTTCAGCCGCCTCAAGTATCCATTTGCACATACGGACGAGGACAAATCCTCAATCGAAAATACGCTGCCCACAACTCGCTCTGCATCTGCTCGGCTGCCTTCCTGTCAATTCCAGCCGAGCGTGGATACAGATAATCCAACAATTCGGACGGGGCGGTTTTCCTACTTAAAAATACTTTTATTTCTCGGCTGACATACAGTTCAGACGGTATGACCTACTCCGATATTTTTATCAATAAGCGGACTTTATCCCACTGTTCTTGCGGCAATGATAACACATACCGCAACAATGTCTTTGCAGTATTATCCCACCGCCCGGTTGATTTCATACCGGCATATATAGGCGCAATTCATACGGGCGGGCGCATACATGGGGGGAACTGCAACAGGGCGCGTGTTTGCGGATAGCTTGTGTAAGCACAAAAGTGTGTAACAGCCTGATAATTGGCTGGAAGCTTGCAGCTTTTTGTATTGCCGATTTGTCGGCAGTAATGTTGGCTTTGGCATTTTCTTCTGTTTTAAGGTAACTTGTGGCAAGCTTCCCCTATAAATGATGAAAATTCAGGTATAGCCCGTCGTATCCGAGGCAACAAAAAAGCCTTGAAATGTTGAATTTCAAGGCTTTATGCGTATTTCAGGATACTGCTGAAAACAGGGTATGGTGGAGGCGGGGGGAATCGTACTTTAAACTTAACTCATTGATTTAAATATAATCATGTTTTTGTTTCTGGTAAAAGTTACCCCAAAAGTTACCCCATAACTTAAAGGTAGGGGTATTTTTTTGCACTATTTACCCTTTGTCAGATTGTCAGTTTAAGCCGTTTGTTTGGCGTGGGCAAAGACATTTTTTTTGGTATTTCTGCCAAGCTGTGAAATATGGTTTGATTGCAACACCAGCAATTACGCGCCATCTTGTGGGCTGGTGTTTGCCTTAAGGGGTATTTCAGTGTTTCCAGTTGTTAAGCAAAATTTAATAACTGCCATATTGCCGCCATGTGGTATCTGAAAAACGGCAAAAAAAACGGCAAGCGGCTTTTTGTGCCGGTCAGTTTCTGCACGGCATGGAAAAGCCGCCTTATTTCGGCGGCTCTGCATGGTTTAAGATTAACCCTATACAATCGGCTATGCGATGGCTTCAATACCCTTGTTTTTGACGATGGTAAGCAGTTTCAACGCCGCGCCGCTTGGCTTTTTAACACCCCGCTCCCATGCTGAAACATGGTTTTTCCCCACGTTGAGGTAGATAGCAAAGGCGGCTTGTGATAGTGCCTCTTTCTCTCTGATTGCCTTAATATCTTCGCCGTTTAACGGCTTGATTTCTGTCAGACATGATTTATCAAAATCGCGCATGGTCTTTTTATCGATTGCGCCGATGTCGTGCAATGCGCTTGCTATGCTGTGGATGCTCTCACTTACGGGGCTTTTGTATTTCATGATTCTATCTCCGTTAATTGCTTTTTCTGTTTCAGGCTCTCTATCTGCCCGTCGTTCAATGACTGGCTTTCCGCTGCCAATGCTTTAAAGAAAATCGTTTCTTGCACGCTGATGTTTTCTTGCTCTGACTTTGCGAAGCCATGCGCAAAAAAAGCCTTATCCCCGCGTTTGAATAGAATAATGCTCCTATATCCGCCGCGTCTGCCTTGCCCTTGCCGCGCTATGCGCTGCTTAATCACGCCGCCGCCAAGGTCTGCGTCTATCAGCCCGTTATCAGCCCGCTCTACCGCTTCCAGCAGCTCGGAATCACTGATTTTATGTTTCTTGGCAAATTTTTCAAAAGCTCGGTATTTGTAAATCTTCATTTTCTACTGCTTTCGTATCACGCTAAGGATTATATACAGTAGAACAAAACACGGCAAGCCGCCTTTTTTATACACCGCAATTTCTGCGTTTGTGCCGTCTGAAACACCAGCGGCTAACTTGATTATTTTTTAATCAATCGCTTCCAATGGCTCAAATTTGCGTTTTTAGAGCGTTTTGCCGCCTGCCTATGCCGTGGATATATCCAAGCGGTTTAACCGCCATTACTGCTCAAATTTGGTGCGTTTCCGTGCGTTTTGGCTTTGTGTGGGTGTGAAAAATCCCCGTGCCTGTCGGTCATGCGGGGATGTTTTCGGCGGCTTTCCGCTATGCTCTGATATTCAGTTCGGCGGTCTTCCCCGTCTTGGCAAGCATGGTTAACAGTGCGTCTATCGTGAACTTGCTGATTTTTCCGTTTACCAAGTCGGAAACACGGGGGCGGCTGGTGTTGAAGATTTCCGCCGCCTGCTCCTGTTTCAAGTTCCGCTCTTTTATCCATTCGCTGACGCTTTCGGCGAGCTGTAACTTGGTTCTGATAATCATATCGCTATGTGCCTTAAGTTTGGCGGCTTCATCGGCGGAAAATCCTAAATCAGCAAAAACATTGCCACCAACAGGCGTAATATGCGTGGTTTTTGATGTCATTTTGCTATCTCCTGTATCAATGCCCTATATTGGCTCAAGGGGGAATGCTTAAGGTCTTCCAGTGATGTATCACGCCATTCTATGGGCTTTTCTTTGTTCATGTATCAAAATTTATACAAATAAGCAGCAAGGGGCAAGAATAAAAACCGTATATATACAAAAAAACGCAAAAATCGTTTGTTACCTTTGTTACCAATGGCTGAAAGCCTTGCCAGTCATGGCTTTCACGGTAACAAAATACATATCTTAACCTTGTTACCGTTTGTTACCGCCTCTGTTTTTTGGATGTAACCATATGAATATAAAGGGGTAACAAATGGTAACAAATCGGTAACAAGTAAATTTATGTTCATTTGTTACCGTTTTTTCTTTATTTTTATATTGATATTCATATAGTTATAAATGTTAAGTTTTGTGGTAACAAAGGTAACAAATGATTTTGCCTCGCGCATAGGGTTTTATTTACGCGCGCGCGTATTGGTCTTGAAATTATTTATCCCTCGCCTGTCTTTGTTGGTCATGGCGGAAATAGGGCGTAATTGCGCTGTAAGCGCGTTTTGCTTTTGGGTAGGTGGGGTAGGATAGGGTAGGGTGTGAATGGCTCTAATTTTTGAGATTTAGGGGCTTCCTGTCGATTTTATGCTTTCTTGGTTGGTCTGCTTGATGTTTGGACGTAAAAAAAGCCCGCCTGTATCGATCATGGCGGGCTTGGTTAGTATTTTGGAACTAACCCCATGCAAACGGTCAGTCGTCCAGTTCCATATCGGGGGTCAGCACATGAAACCAGCCGTTACCTTTCCTCTGGTGTTAATAGCCTCTATTTTTGTAGTTATATTTTAACAATCCATTATCTGCCAATACACGGCAGGCTTTTGATTCATCGAAACTTTGGGCGATTTCATCGGCAAAGACACGGCGGATTACCCATAATTCCAATTTCTCCCCCTCCTGTTTCCTATATCCTGCATGGTCTCTATTGGTGCTTTTATCGCTCCATTCCATAAACCGCGTGCCTAATGCGTACTGGGCGATAAAATCTTCTGCCTGCTCAATGATTCGGCGGTCTTCGTGTTTTCCTGCTCCGTTGGCTTCCAGCCATTCGTCAAAGCATTGTTTCACGCCTGCCATGCCTACGCCTACGGGCAAACCAGTAACAGGGGCGGCAAGTTCCAAAGCAGCGGCGGCGATAGCAAAGCGTTTCGCTACTCTTCGCGCTTGTCCTGATAATTCGGGAATGGTTGCCATAAATGCGGCTATGCGCTCTGTTGCCTGCTGCTTGGCTTGTTCTAGGTCGTCTAAAAGCTGTCGGATAAATAGTCTTCCTGCCGTTCCGTGATATTTTTCTGCTGATTGGGCGATATGCTCACTCAACAATGCGCCGTCTTCAAATCCGTGTAAGGTGTCGTAAATGCCGTATTGCGCGGCGGCTCTGATACTGGGTAAACGGGCTGCTTGTCCTGCGTTCCAATCGCCCTTATGGTGCTTCAAGATGGAATCGGGGGTCTTTTCGTCGGTGGAAAACATCATCACTTTCCAGCGGGTCAAAGCACGGTTTCCGCCTTGTTTTGCGCCTTGCACTTTGTTGATACCGTTCATAACGCTATAAACAGTATCGCCGATAACGTGCGGGCTTGCTTGTCCTATTTCGTCCAACACCAGCAAGCCATCATTACGGGCGGCGGCTGTGTTGGAAAAGCCTATTTTCGTACCGCTCCAAGACAACAGGCTACCAGATGGTTTGCCCCATACGCTCAAGGCTACTTTTGCGGCTGTGGTTTTACCGTCTGAAGAATCGCCCATTAGGTGGAAGCCCCCCGATTCTTCGTTTAACAGGGAAAGTAACGGGGCGGCAAATGAAGCCCCTAAAGCAAGGCATAGACGGCTATTCCCTGCCGCGTATCGGGCTATGTTTTGTTGCCAGTCGGTAAGCTCTCCGTTTGGCTGATATGCCTTTGCTTGGCTGGTGTCTCCGTTATAGATAATGGCGGGGCCTTTGTCGGTCGCCGTGATGGTTTCCCCGCTAGGCATGATGTAGGTGTCTTTGTGCCAGCCTGCGCGGTCGGTAATGGTGTAAATATCGCCGCCGCCCTGTGTCTGCAAATAGTCGGAAAGCCGTTCACGCTTAACCTTGCCTGATAGGATGTCTATACCGTACTGCCCCAATCTTGCCCAGCACTGCCCTGTTACGATTTCGCCTTTGGGGATGGCGGCGGTTTTGGTTCGCCGTGTGTTAGCGTCCTGCCAGCGTATTACGCGGTAATATGCGCCGTCGTTGTCCGTGCCCCTGCCTATGATGTCGATGGGGGATGACAGTTTTACCGGCGTGGCTTCCTGCGTGTTGCCCTCCCTGTCGGTCTTAACGCCGATATACCACACGCCCGAACTGTCCACGTCGTAGCGCGGCTGTGCAAACGGCGCGGCAAATTCCGACATATCGCCCAATGGGGCGGTTTCTTCTGTGAACTTCGGCTTTACTTCTTTACACATAGTGTTAAAATCTCCTGTATGGGTTTGGTTGCCTTTCGCGGTTTTCCGCGTT
>ADBE01000131.1 GCA_000176735.1 Neisseria polysaccharea ATCC 43768
AAGTAGGTCACTGCCAAACACCCTTTCAGAAACCCCTGATTATTCGGGGTTTTGCTTTGTCCGGAAAATGTCGGGGATGGTGGGACGGTATCCGTACGGTGTCTGGTCGGGTTTGCGAAGGAACGGCTTGAAACTTTGGGATATTCATTTTAGAATGACCCGTTTTATCGCCGCAGGATGCGGTTTTATTGTTTGCAACCTTTAAAGGAAAACCATGAAGAAAATGTTCGTGCTGTTCTGTATGCTGTTCTCCTGCGCCTTCTCCCTTGCGGCGGTAAACATCAATGCGGCTTCGCCGCAGGAGTTGGAGGTGCTGCCGGGAATAGGTCCGGCGAAGGCGAAAGCCATTGCGGAATACCGTGCGCAAAACGGCGCGTTCAAGTCTGTGGACGATTTGACGAAGGTGAAGGGCATCGGCCCGGCGGTGCTGGCGAAGCTGAAGGATCAGGCTTCGGTCGGCGCGCCCGCGCCCAAAGCCCCGGCAAAACCGGTGCTGCCCGCAGCTAAAAAATAGAGTGGGAAATATGCATACTGCTGAATGGGATAGTAAGTCTGTTCAAAGAAATATGTTGAATAATCTGTTCTTATTGGAAGTAAAGTAATGACTGATAATCGGGGGTTTACGCTGGTTGAATTAATATCAGCGGTCTTGATATTGTCTGTACTTGCTTTAATTGTTTATCCGAGCTATCGCAATTATGTTGAGAAAGCAAAGATAAATGCAGTGCGGGCAGCCTTGTTAGAAAATGCACATTTTATGGAAAAGTTTTATCTGCAGAATGGGAGGTTTAAACAAACATCTACCAAATGGCCAAGTTTGCCGATTAAAGAGGCAGAAGGTTTTTGTATCCGTTTGAATGGAATCGCGCGCGGGGCTTTAGACAGTAAATTTATGTTGAAGGCGGTAGCCATAGATAAAGATAAAAATCCTTTTATTATTAAGATGAATGAAAATCTAGTAACCTTTATTTGCAAGAAGTCCGCCAGTTCGTGTAATGACGGACTGGATTATTTTAAAGGAAATGATAAGGACTGCAAGTTACTTAAGTAGGCTTGTTTACAAATCAATCGATAGTGTTTCAGTATTTGTGCGGGTTTCCGCCTTGAGGGAATGAGAATCGTGTAATATTAAGCCTATAGTTATGATCCGTAATCCGTATCTGGATTGTTTCCGGATAAAAGAATAAACCCAATCGGTGGGTCGTTTGGGTTTATTTCATTGATTGACAGAGTTTTTTGATAAATGGAAAGACAACGCTTTTTTAGGGGATGGTTTTGTTTTTCCTCTGATATTACCTATAGGTTTCTGCCCCTTCCGTTCTAAATATATTATCCGATTCGGATAAGTCGAATAGGGTGCTTCTAATCTGAAAGGTTAAACAGATTTTATAATGCCGTCTGAAAAAATCAGACAGCATCTTTCTTTAATGCCGCCAGCTCTACCCCACGCTGAAACTGATACCTAACGCCTTCTACCTGATGGTTTTTGCATTGTTTTTCCGTACACTGACCGTAGTCATGTTGGCCGTGCATCCGACCTCCTACCTGCACAGTCTGAGCTCTTTGGGCGTGTTGTTCACCGCTTCGCTATATGCATAGCGTTACATCCCACCGTGCTTGGACGGTAAGCCCGGATAAGGATTTAAATGCGGGTGGGCCGTCTGAAAATGTTTTCAGACGGCCTTAACTTTCTTCCCCCAAACTCCCGATACAATATTATTTACAACAAATAACTCAAGTATACAAAAAAATACTTGTCCCCCCCCCCCCCCCGCAAAACATAAAATAACATTTCCTAAAACTTTTATTTAAAGGAAATGTTATGAAGAATTTTTTATTGGCAGTTGCATTATTGCCGATCGGAACCGCCGTAGCCGCCGACTATAGCAACTTAAGCCTAACGGAAAGGGCAGCTATACTCAAACAAAAGATAATAGAAGTTTGCCATAAAGAAATAGATGATGGCGCAGCTAAAATGGGTGTGGATGAAGACCTAAAGCAAAAGCTAGGTCTAGAGCCACTTACAAAAAAAGTGTGTGAATGCACGGGTAGAAAATTTGAAAACCGTGTACGCAAAGGATTGGAAGTGGGTCAGGATCCGGCTCTATACTACAAGTACAAGGAAGAATGTTCTAATGCTGCTCTGCACCGAAAACATTGAAAATACCAATGCCATCAGCCGTACATCTTCAGATGTACGGCTGATGGCCAATCTGTAGATACTTCTTCGGCCTGAAGAGGAAATACAAATGATTTGATGTCATGTCTAACCCAGTCGGGTTAAAGGAACTAAAAAATGAATGGATGGATTGTAATCGGCATTGTTTTTGCCACAACGTTTTTGTTATTGTTTTTCTTGCGTAAAGGCTTCCGTAAATTGGGTCGGCAATATGGGATATTTTCTACTTTGGTATTCGCTCTGATTTGTTTGGAAATATCTGTAATAATGGACTACGGTGTTCTTAGCGGTCTTCACAACATTCTATCCGGCATATGTATGTGTATGGCAACCATGCTTCTTCTTTGGATGCTGTCAAAATGGCACGAACGGAACGAGTCCCTTAATGCGGTAGTGATTGTTTTGGGTATTGTGCATGTGGCCTGCGTGATGACCGTGGTCTCCTTGCCAAATATAAACCCTTATCTTAAACTGATTGCGAATATTGTGTATTTAGC
The DNA here is from genome assembly GCA_000176735.1 of Neisseria polysaccharea ATCC 43768. GTDB lineage: Bacteria > Pseudomonadota > Gammaproteobacteria > Burkholderiales > Neisseriaceae > Neisseria > Neisseria polysaccharea. The sequence goes on from ADBE01000131.1 coordinate 2,677, forward strand.
CCTACCCGCGCTGGCGGGTTACGAAATTTCCGAAGGAAAAAAGAACGCAGCAGGCTAATGTCCGAGGAAGGATTGCAAAGGCCGTCTGAAAATGCGCCACCTGGAGCTCCGGGCGGTTTTCAGACGGCCTCAAACCCTTATATTCAATCGTGCCGGAATAGCATAACCATCCGCCGCGCACCTTCCACGCATTCCATCACGTCAGCCACCAACGCGATACGCATATAACCCTTGCTCCGGCGTATCCCGAGCCAAAAGACATCTCGGCAGAACCTGTATCAATACCTCGCGCCATAGTTTTAAATCGTTCCCGTCAGGCACTTTCAGCCAGATATAATAAGACTCTCCCACTCCTTCAACAACCTCTTCACCGACACCGGATACGGTGTCTTCAATTCCTGCGCAAACAGCGACACTCTCAATTCTTCAATCATCCATCTAAACGCGGCGAGGTCGTCTGAAACGGGCTGTCCTTGTTTCGCCAAGCCGTCAGTTTTTTCCTGGCACATTTGTTCCAGCTCTTGAATATCGGCTTCGCGGGCTGCGTCGCGGGCGGGGTTGCCGCTGTATTTTTCGAGGCGCAAGGTCATGGCTTTGAGGTAGATGGGGAGGCGCGGCCATTGTGCCCACGGGGTGCGGGTGGCGAAGCCGGCGGCGAGCAGAGTTTGCAGGCGTAGTCTTAGGAGGTGGGTCAATGGATGTTTGCCGAGTTTGCCGTTAAGTTCGGCGTAGGCGGCGGCGGTTTCCTGCAAGTAGCGGCTGAGGGCTTCTTTGACGGCGGGCAGGCGGCTGCGGGCGCGTTTGATTTGCTCTTTGAAGGCTTTTTCGTTGCGCGGCAGCTCGTCTTCGCCGATAAAGGCGCGGTCGCAGACGGCTTGGGTGAGGTCGTCGCGCAGGGTGTCGGCGTTGATGTGTTTGAGCAGCATGGCGGCTTGGGTGAAGCCTTGGATGCTTTTGTTTAAATCTTTTACCTGCTCTTTTAGTTGTAGTTTCATGAGTTCGATCACGCCTAATCTGTGGGCTTGTTCGGCGGCGGCAGATGTGTCGAACAGGCGCAGGGCGATGCGGCCGTCTTTTCTTTTTGCAGGCCGAGGTAGCCGGTGAGCTGCTGTTTGCCGCGGGCGAATTTGATGGATTCGGGCAGGGTGCCGATGTCCCATGCGGTAATGTTGTCGCGCTCGAATTCTTGGGTGTTGTCGCGGAAGGTAACAGCGGCGGCTTGACCGAGTTGTTGTTGCAACTCGTGCAGTTTGCGGCCGCCGGCAAGCTCTTGTCCGCCGTCGTCGATAATGCGCAGATTCAGATAGCAGTGTTCGGGCAATTCTTGCGTCGCCCATGCGTCTTGGTCGATTTGCTCGAGAATCCGCATATCGCCGGCGCCTTTGGCGATAAAGTGCGCCAACTGGGGAATGATGGCGGCTTGGCGGTCGGGATCGCTTTCGAGAAATTTGGTGATGAAATCGGGTACGGGCACGCAAATGCGGCGGATTTGCTTCGGCAGTGCTTTAATCAGCAGCTGGATTTTTTCGCGCAACATACCGGGCACCAGCCATTCTAGCGACGGCGCGTGCAGGCGGTTGAGGACGGTCAGCGGCACGGTCATGGTCACCCCGTCGAGCGGATGGTGCGGCTCGAAGCGGTAGGAAAGTTTGAACTTGCCGTCTGCGGTTTGCCAGAATTTGGGGAATTGCTCTTCGGTAATGTGTGCGGCGGCGTGCTGCATCAGATCGTCGCGGCTGAGGAACAGCAGGCGCGGGTTGTCGCGCTCGGCGGTTTTGAGCCAGGCTTGGAAGGTGCGGATGTCGGCAAGGGGTAGGGGTTTCAGACGGCCTTTTGGGGGTGCAGGCTGCTTTTTGGGTTTGGGGTCGTCTGAAACATTTTGTAGGGTGTGTGAACTCGGTTCACGCACGCGGTTGCCTGTATCTTTGGAATCCGCGTGCGTGGCTTGCGCCACACATTCTACGTTGTGATTGTTAGATTTTAGGACATCTGCTGCATCCGCTCGTGCCAATAAGATGAGTTCGCCGGCAGTCTCAGCATCGGGATAGTGCACCAAGCCTGCTTCATCAAATTGCGCCATTACTCCGCTTTGTAATGTCGCCCATTCTTCGGCGGAACCGATGGACGGGTCGCATTGCTGCTCGGCAATCAAGGCAACGATTTTGCCGTGCCATTGTTTGCTGTCAATCGTTACACGGTCACCGAGCAGTATCGGTTTACCGTCGGCGTAGCATAGGGAGTTTTCAGGTAGCCTTTGAGCTTTGGGGTCGTCTGAAACCGTTGAAACTGCGGCACCTTGTTCCCTCTCCTGCGGAAGAGGGTTAGGGAGAGGGTTTGCTGCGGCTGCGGAAAAGTTGGTTTGTGCGGCAACTGTTTTGCCCTCCACCCAACCCTCCCCCACGGGGGAGGGGGTGGTTTGCTGGGGATTTTCAGGTAGCCTTCGGGAGTGCAGGCTGCTTTCGGTGTGCAGGCTGCTTTCGGTGTGCAGGTCGTCTGAAACCGCGTCCGCCGTATAAAAATCGGGCAGCCGTTCGTGATAAAACGCAAACAGGGCCTCATCATCAACCAGCACGTCTTGCTTGCGCGACTTGTGTTCCAACTCGCTAATTTCCTTAATCAGCTTTTTGTTGTGGACAAAAAAGTCCGCTTTCAAATCGCATTCCTGCACCACCAGCGCGCTGCGGATAAAGATTTCGCGGGCTTCTTCGGGGGCGATTCTGCCGTAGGACACGGGGCGGCGCGGCAAGACAGTCAGGCCGTAGAGCGTTACCCGTTCGCTGGCGATGACTTCGCCGCGTTTTTGTTCCCAGTGCGGCTCGAAATAGTGGTAGCGGACGAGGTGCGGCGCTTCCTGCTCTATCCATTCGGGCTGAATAGCGGCCACGTCGCGGGCATAAAGTTTTGTCGTTTCAACGAGTTCTGCCGCCATCACCCATTTGGGTTTGGCTTTGAACAGGGCGGAGGCGGGGAAAAGGTGGAAGCGGCTGCCGCGCGCGCCGGTGTAGTCGTTGCTGTCGGGCGATTTCATGCCGACGTTGGCGATGAGGCCGGTGAGCAGGGCGCGGTGGATTTGTTCGTAGCCCGCTTCTTTGGCGGCGCGGATTTGGGCGCGGTGTTGTTTCTTATCCAGTTGTTTTTGTTTGAGTTTGGCGGATAAGTCTTGGTCGCCCACACTTTCAGACGACGTCAGTTGCTTGATTTCGGGAGGTCGTCTGAAAGCGGCTTCCTTGGTGGTCAAACCCATTTCAATCGCGGTTTGGGCAAGCTGGTGGTGCAGCTCGCGCCACTCGCGCATCCGCAGGTGCGACAGGAAATATTGACGGCACCACTGCACCAACTGCTTGTTGGACAAGCCCTTGTCGCGCTCGCGCTGGAAGCTGTCCCAAATGTTCAGATAGGCAAGGAAATCGGACTGCTTGTCGGTAAAACGCTCGTGCGCCTTGGCTGCGGCATCGCGCGCTTCCAGCGGCCGCTCGCGCGGGTCTTGAATCGACAGCGCGGACGCGATCACCAATATTTCCGCCATGCAGTCGTGCTTCTTCGCCGCCAACAAAATGCGCGCGATTTTCGGGTCGATGGGCAGGCGCGCCATTTGTTCTCCGAGTTTGGTCAGGCGGTAGCGGGAAATGTTTGATTTTTTTTCAATGGGTTGCATAAAATAGAAGTAGGTGATACGTTGAAAATTGAGGAAGTAAATTTTAACTTTTACAGAAGCCTGTGAATACTCTCCAATTAAAATCATTAAATATCAATTAATTACAAAATATCATAAAATATCAGAAATTATCAGTTTTTTATCAATGGAAGTTCTTCCATGAATTTTTTATGATTCTCTCCATCGGATGGGGGTAATCATGAAAAAATTTAGTACCAATTCAAAAATCAATTCTTTTATTCATTCACTACTAAATAGGGGGTGGAAAATACAAAATAGGAAAAAGCATAATATTTTAGTAGCACCAAATAACCGTAGGATTGCAATTCCATCAACACCGAGCGATTGCAAAGCAATTCACAGTTTTACCAAGCAGATTAAATATCTTTTTCAGGAGTAGAGCTAAAATGAGCAATAAACAAGCCAATCATCAATCAAACATGAGCAATGCTAACAAAGGCACGTCAGGAACAAATAAAACGTATTCACAAAATCAGGGAAATCGTGGCTGGCAAATGAATCCACAAAATCCTGCAAATAGCGGTAAAGGCAAAAAATAGCCTTTGCCTTGCCTATAAGTGGCGATATTATACTTGGTATCGCCATTTTAATTGGCATATTGGGGGTATTATGGAAAACAAACAAACCGAAAAGACAGAAACACAATCTGCAAAGACAAAGAAAAAGCCATTCAAGCAAACAAGAGAACTCGTCAGATTGGCATTGAATAATGGTTGGACGCAAACTGAAATTGCCAAAACTTGCCGTACACAGCAATCAGTTGTGAGTGCATGGAGTAAGGGTGAAAAATTAGGCACAGAGCAGCAGCTAAAACCTTTATTGGATTTATTCGGATACAAATTGCGTAGGAATACATTTAAACTGTATTGGCGTAAAAATAAAGAAACATCTGAAACTGAATTTATTAAAGTAGAAGGGAAAATAATTTTTAGCCTTATTATTGGTCAACAAGACTACAAGAAATTTACTCCAAAATATAAATTTGTTATTCATCATCAAGGGAGTGAACAAATCCATATAGTTTTGAAACGGAAAATTCGTGATAATCATGATAGAAGTTTAGAGCCAACAGCATGGGAAACTGTTTTTAATTGTTCAACAGGAGTTAGCAATGTGCTTGGCCTTTGTGATGAGTTAAGCAGTGAAAGCATTAAATATTTTAATGATAGATATGAAATATTGCGTAATGATAAATGTGATTATTGGATAAAATTTATTTGTGAGTTCCCTGAATATGCCCAATCTTTACCTTTTCTCATTCGGCAAGCCTTGTTAAATCATGGATTCTCTGTAAACGATATTATTGAATATCAGGCTTCATGGTAAAATACCTTAAACCCCCAAGGCAGGAAAGCAGCCTTAAATAAAATGCTATTCATTGGGCAATATTAAGCCTGACGATTTATCATCATGATTATTGATTAAGCCCTATGAAATGCCTGTTTGCATTCATAGCGCAAAGGTAAATCAAAATCTCGGCTTACAACTGTTGCTGTGAATACAGCTAGGAGAAAGGGAAACTGAATACCTGAAACACCGTTGTAAGAATTAGGGTCAGGGGTGGGTCAAAAACCAAGCCGTCAGTTAGCTGACCGCTTGGTTTTCTACGTTTAAGTCATCTGAACTTTATTCAATTTAACCTTAAAAGTGCAGGCTGCTTCACATTTTCAGGTAGCCTGCTTTCAATCTAATTCTCCTCCACTGCCCCCAATTCCAGCAACACCTGAAAACCGTCATTGATATATCGCGAATCGGGCATTTCTAAAAATGGGAATGCCGCCACATCGCCTAAGTTCAACGCTGCCATGCGCAGGATGACGGCGGCGAGGTTGCTGCGGACGATTTCGGGATCGGTAAACTCGGTACGGCTGTTGAAATCTTCTTCTGAAAACAGTCGGATACAGACGCCTGCGGAGACGCGTCCGCAGCGGCCGGAGCGTTGGCGGGCGGCGGCTTGGGAGATTTTCTCGACATGAAGCTGCTCCACCTTTGCCCGTGCGGAATAGCGTTTGACGCGCGCGAGGCCGGTGTCGATGACGTATTTGATGCCCGGCACGGTGAGCGAGGTTTCGGCGACGTTGGTTGCCAGCACGATGCGGCGTTTCGCGCCTGAGGGGTGGAAGATTTTGTGCTGCTCGGCGTGCGACAGGCGTGCGAACAGGGGCAGGATTTCGTCGTTTCGGCGCAGCGTGGATTTGCGCAGGGCTTCTGCGGCTTCGCGGATTTCGCGTTCGCCCGGCAGGAACACCAAAATATCGCCCTCGCCGTAGCGCGCCAATTCGTCCGCCGCATCGACAATCGCGTCGGTCAGCTCGACTTCTGCGTCGTCTTCGTCTTTGCTGGTCAGCGGTCGGTAGAGGATTTCGACGGGATACGTCCGTCCGCTCACTTCTAAAACAGGCGCGCCGTTGAAGTGTTGGGAGAAGCGTTCTGCGTCTATGGTTGCCGAGGTGATGATGACTTTCAAATCAGGGCGGCGCGGCAGCAGTTGTTTCAAATAGCCCAAGAGGAAGTCGATGTTCAGGCTGCGTTCGTGTGCTTCGTCGATGATAATCGTGTCGTAGGCGGCGAGATAACGGTCGGTCTGGGTTTCCGCCAGCAGGATGCCGTCGGTCATCAGCTTGACGCAGGCATCGCGCGAGGTGTGGTCGGTGAAGCGCACTTTATAGCCGACCGCGCTGCCGATTTCCGATTTCAGCTCTTCGGCAATCCGTTCCGCCACCGAACGCGCGGCCAAACGGCGCGGCTGGGTATGCCCGATTAGCCCCGCCGCCCCGCGCCCGAGTTCCATACAAATCTTGGGCAACTGCGTGGTTTTGCCCGAACCGGTTTCGCCGCAAATAATCGTTACCTGATGTTCGGCAATGGCTTTTTTGATTTCTTCGAGTTTTTCTTGAACGGGCAGTGTGTTGTCGAATTCGGGTTTTGGCAATGCGGCCAAACGCTTCAAGAAGATTTCGTGTGATTTTCGGTATTTTTCTTCGACTTTGGACAAGCCGCCGTATTTGTTGGGATTTTTGAAGGCGGATTGCAGGAAGTGGCGGTCTTTGGAGAGGGTTTGGGAGAGGTCAGGGGACATGGGCGTGCGTGTGCGGTAAAAAATATAATTATAGCAACGCTTTGGTTGGGTTCGGGCAATATCGGGATGGGGAAATGCCGTCTGAAAACCGCATTCTGTTGTTCAGACGGCATTGTTGTTGAAGTTTCAAGCAGCGGCGGAACGGTATTCAAATCAAGGCGGCTGCCGTCATTTGATTGGGGGCGTTTTAATTTTCAGACGGCATTCCCGTTTTGCTGTTTGCGGCTTGCGGTCTTGCGGGCGCATTGCCGGTTTGGGAGGCGGTTTCCTGAAGCACGCGCTGGCGGAAGCGCATTCCCGATGCGTGGTAGAACGGACGCGGCGAAAACTGGCGCGAAACCTGCGAGGCGAAAATGCAGGCAATTAGCATCCAAAACAGCAGGCTTTGTCCGCCCGTCATTTCCATAACGATGACGGCGGAAGTAATCGGCGATTGTGTCGCGCCCGCTAAAAATGCCGCCATGCAGATGAGGACGATGATGTTTGCACCCTGCGATATGTCGGCGATGGCGGCGATATGCTCGCCCAAAGCCGCACCTATGGTCAGCGAGGGAGTGAAAATGCCGCCCGGAATGCCTGCCCAATAGCTGAATACGGTGGCGAGCCATTTGGCGGCGGCGAGTCCGACAGGGGCTTCATAGATGCCGTGCAGGGCTTGGGCGGCTTCGTGGTAGCCGGTGCCGTAGGTTTTGCCTTGGTAGAACGTGCCGAGCAGGGCGAGCAGCAGCCCTATCAGTGCCGCGAGCAGGAGCGGGCGGTTGCGGACGAAGCCTTGGATTTTGCGCGGGAAAACTGCCGCCGCGCCCAGATAGAGCATACGGGCAAATATGCCGCCAGCCGCGCCGCAAACCAGCCCCGCCGCCACGACCCACATCAAAATATTTTCCAAAACGCCGCCGTTGAAACCCGAAAAATACGGGTTGTTGCCCTGAATGGCGACCTGTATGAAGCCGGCGGCGAGTACGCCGAGCAGAATCTGCCGCTCCCAGCGCAGCATAATGCCGCGCCCGAGTTCCTCAATGGCGAAAATCACGCCTGCCAAAGGCGCGTTGAATGCGGCTGCCAGTCCGCCCGCCGCGCCCGCCGCCATCAAATCGTTTTCCTGCATACCCTTAAACGCCAAACCGTGTTTTTTGCACCACGCTCCCCACGCTCCCATCACTGCCGCGCCGACCTGCACGGACGGACCTTCGCGTCCGATGGACGCGCCGAACAGCATACCCAAAAAGGTCAGTGGGATTTTCAGCAGCGTCTGTCCGAGGCGGATCAGCCGCGTTTTTTGTGCGCCGTAGGGCAGCGACAGCGAGGCGATGACCTGCGGGATGCCGCTGCCCGAGGTATAGGGCGCGTATTTGCGCGTGAACCACGCAATAAGCGGTAAACCCAAAGGAAGCGCTACCCACGCGAACCACGGGTATTTTTGCACCCACGCGGCATTCAGTTCGAGGGCGTAGTCGGCAAGATGGGCAAAAACCAGCGCGGTCAGGGCGACGAGCGCGGAGCCTGCCAGAAGGAACACAAAGGCGATGCTTTTGTGCGAAATGCGGCGGGTTTGGCGGATTTTGTGGCGGAGCTTGCGGATAAGTGTGCGGAACATAAGGCGGTGTCGGGAAAAGCGGCTTTCAGACGGCCCGGCCTGCCGGCGATGCCGTCTGAAGCCGTGTCGGGTCAGGAACGGTAGTCGGCGTTGATGGAAACGTATCCGTGCGACAGGTCGCAGGTATAGACAGTGGCGGCACTTTGTCCGCGATGCAGCTTGATGCGGACGGTGATTTCGTCCTTCGACATCACCGCCTGCCCTTGTGCTTCGGTGTAGCTTGCGGCGCGTCCGCCGTGTTCGGCAACCAAAATATCGTCGAGATACATTTCCACGAGGTCGGTATCGAGGTCGGCAACGCCGGCATAACCGATGGCGGCGAGCAGTCTGCCGAGGTTGGGGTCGGAGGCGAAAAAGGCGGTTTTGACCAGCGGCGAACGTGCCACGGTGTAGGCGGCTTGGCGGGCTTCGTCGCGGGTTTTGGCGTTTTCGACGCGGACGGTGATGAACTTGGTCGCACCTTCGCCGTCGCGGACGATGGCTTGGGCGAGTTCGAGCGCGAGGCTGCACAACAATTCTTTGAGTTGGGCGTAACGCGGGTCGGCGATGTTGTCGATTTCGCTTTGGCTGTTTTTGCCGGTGGCGATGATGACGAAGCTGTCGTTGGTGCTGGTGTCGCCGTCAACGGTGATGGTGTTGAAGGTTTCGTCGGCGATTTCCTGCGTCATCAGTTGGAGGACGGGTTGGGAAACTTTGGCATCGGTGGCGATGAAACCGAGCATGGTCGCCATATTGGGATGAATCATGCCCGAGCCTTTGGCGATGCCGGTGGCGCGGACGGTGTGTTTGCCGCCGACCTTGCCTTCGCGCGAGGCGGCTTTGGGAACGGTGTCGGTGGTCATGATGGCGCGTGCCGCTTCGTTCCAGAAGGCAGGCTGCATTTTGGGCAGCGCGGCGATGATTTTGTCTGCGGGCAACGGTTCGAGAATCACGCCGGTGGAGAAGGGCAGCACCTGGTTCGGTTTGCAGCCGATTTGCCGGGCGGCGGCGGCACACACTGCCAAAGCATCGATTCTGCCCTGTGCGCCCGTACCCGCGTTGGCGTTGCCCGTGTTGATGATGAGGGCGCGCACGCCGTCTTCGTCGAAAAGGTGCGATTTGGCGATGTGGACGGGCGCGGCACAGAAACGGTTGGTCGTGAAGACTGCACCGACGGTGCTGCCGGCGGCTGCGGCAATCAGTGTCAGGTCGGTATGGTCGGGCTTCTTCACGCCTGCTTGGGCGGTGTAGAGGGCAATGCCGTCGATGTCGGGCAGTTGTTCGGCGGTTTTTTCGGTCAGGTTGACAGCCATAACGGTTCTCCTTGCGAGTGTGTCGGCGTTCAGACGGCATGGGTTGAAATGCCGTCTGAAACGGGTTCAGAACCCCAAAACGGGGATAAGCAGCGGCGCAATCAGCGCGGTCAGCACGCCGTTGAGCGTCAGCCCCAGCCCCGCGTATGCCGCCATGCGGCGGCTGCGTTCGAGCGAGGCGGCAATGCCCATTGCGTGCGAAGCCGTGCCGAGCGACATTCCGACGGACGAGGGCATGACGACTGTGTTCTTCAACATTTTGTAACCAGCAATCTGTCCGACCAGACCGGCAATGATGACGGTGGCGGCGGTAATGGCGGGAATGCCGCCGATGGAGCGGGTGATTTCGATGGCGATGGGGTTGGTAACAGATTTGGACGCGAGCGAGAGGACGACTTCGCGTTCCGCACCCAGCCATTTGGCAAAATACATCCCCGTAACAATGCCCGTAACGCTGCCCGCAAGCTGCGAAACGATGACGGGCAGCCACTGGTTGAAGATTTTACGGCGGTTTTGGTAGAGCGGCACGGCAAGTACGACGACGGCGGGTTTCAGCCAAAAATCAATGAATTGCGCGGCGTTGTGGTACACCGCATAATCGATACCGAGGATTTTCAGGTAGGCAATCAGCACCACGGTGCTGACGAGTACGGGGTTGCAGAAGATATTGCCCGTGCGCGTGCGCACGATAATCGCAAGCGCGTACACGGCAAGCGTGAGAAAAAGCAGGATGCTCGGCTGCCTGAGGATTTCGTTCATCAGATAATGCTCCGTATCCAGCGGTGAACCTTGCCCGTAACCAGCAGTACGCACAAAGTGCTGGCGGAGGTGGAAACCAGTATCGAAAACCAATCGTCGGCAATCAAATCCAAATAGCTGATGACCGCCACGCAGGGCGGCACGAGGAACAGCGTCAGGTTTGCCATCAGCGCGTCGGTAAGCTGTTGCAGCCAAGACGTTTTGACCCAACCCGCCTGCAAAAGCGCAAACAGCACGCCCATGCCGACGATGCTGCCGGGCAGTTTGATGCCTGCTAGGAAAACGGCGGTTTCGCCGGCGGCGAGGCAGCCGAGGATGATGAGAAGTGCGCGGATGATGTTCATGTTGTGTGTCTGTCTTTTGGCGGCGTTGTGATAAATTTTGTTAACTGTTTAATCATAACGTTATTCATGCCGTCTGAAAAGCCGAAGCCGCGCACAAACGCAAAAACGGCACGGATAAACCGTGCCGCAGCAACCGGGGCGTGTTCAGACTTTGCGGTAGGGATTTTCCAAACTTTCAATCAGCGCGAGCAGGTAATCGCGCAACTGACGTTCGCCGCAACCCATCAGCAGCGCGTCTTCAAATGCGTCTTGTGCCGTCTGATACAGTTCGGACATATTTTCGGACATCACTTTAACCTTTTCGGTACAGGATACGATCTGTCCGTCATCGTCGTACCATTTGGGCATTTCGGGCATACTCATTGCGTATTCCTTGGGAAATCAGTTTAGAAAGCGGGACGGGTCGTTTTTCTTGACCCGGCGGGCGAACGCATATTTGCCGCTCCAATATTTGTGGCTCAGGCTGGTGATTTCGATATTTTTCCCTGTGCGCGGCGCGTGGATGAAGCGGTCGTTGCCGATATAAAGCCCGACATGGGAAATGCGGCTGCCGCCGAGCGTGCGGAAAAACACCATATCCCCGGGCTGCAATTCGCTTCGGGCAACCGGCGTACCCATCTGCGCCTGTTCTGCCGACGTGCGCGGCAGGTTGATGCCCATGGCGCGTTTGAAGATGTGCTGCATGAAGCCGCTGCAATCAAAACCGGTAGAAACCGATGTACCGCCGTAGCGGTAGGCAACACCCAAAAGCCCCATCGCATTGCCGATAAGTTCGTCGGCGGAACCTGAAGTACGGTCATTATTAGTGCGGGCGGTTTGGGTGTATTGCCCGTTTTCGGCAAACTGTTTGAGAATTTGCTCGCGGCTGCTGAGCAGGTTGGTCAACTCGTCGGCAAGGGCGGGGCGGACGGCAAACATCAGCCACAAAACCGCCCAAACTGCCGGTTTGAAAAAAGAATCCATATCGGTGTTTCCGCGCAGGAGGCATCGTGCCGCCGTGCGATGTTATGCTGTATCAGTCGAAAATATCTTGTTGATTGTATATAAAAAAACGGCTGTTTGGCAAAAAACGGCTTGTTAGATTGAGTTAATATTTTGATTTTTATATAATTTATTGAGAACTTGGGAAACGCACCCGCCGTCCGCCTTGTTTTCGCGCCGACCGCAACCATATATCCGCCATCCGAACAATCAATCAGAGAGAATAATGAATCAAACCGTCATCAACCGCGCCGATGTGCGTACCCGCTTTATCTTCGACGATATGCCCGTACGCGGGCTGCACGTCCGTCTGGAAAACGTATGGCAGCACATTGTAAAACAGAAAAACTATCCCGCCGCCATCCGCCGCGCCTTGGGCGAGCTGTTGGCGGCGGGCGTGCTGTTGTCGGGCAACTTAAAAAACGAAGGCACGCTGATTGTGCAGGTTCAGGGGCAGGGGCGGCTGAAAATGCTGGTTGCGGAAGCGACTTCCGACCGTACCGTCCGTGCGACCGCGCGTTGGGACGAAACCGCAGAAATAGCCGATGACGAAAGCCTCGGCGACCTTTTGGGCGAGGGCGGCGTGTTCGTGCTGACGCTGCAACCCAAAGACGGCGAACCCTGGCAGGGCGTAGTGCCTTTGGAAGGCGACGGTATCGCGCAAATGTTGGTAAACTATATGAAACGTTCCGAACAGCTTGATACGCACATCGTCCTGTCTGCAAGCGATGAAGCGGCGGGCGGGCTGCTGGTGCAGCGTCTGCCTGAAGAGGTATTGGATGAAGAGGCATGGGAACACGTCAGTACGCTGGCGCGCACACTGACGGCGGAGGAGCTGGCAGAATTGGATGCGCAACACGTTTTATACCGCCTGTTCCACGAAACGCCGCCGCGCGTGTTCGAGCCGGAAACGTTTGAATTTTCATGTACCTGTTCTCGGGGCAAGGTCAGCGATATGCTGCTGATGCTGGGCGGGGAAGAAGTCGGCGGCGTGGTGGCGGAACAAGGCAGCATCGAAGTCGATTGCGACTTCTGCCACAGCAAATATGTGTTTGACGAAACCGATGTCAATGCGCTGTTTGGTGCGGATGTGGTCGGCGTTGCCCGAGAGCAGTCCCGACATACCGTCCAATAATTTTGTGTAACAACAAAGATAAATAGTGAAATGCCGTCTGAAAATCCCCACAGGGTGTTTCAGACGGCATTTTCATGTGTTTCAGACGGCATTTAAAGCAGGAACAGGGTGGCGAGACCCAAGAAAATCAGGAAGCCGCCGGAATCCGTTACCGCCGTAATCAGCACCGAGCTGCCCAGTGCGGGATCGCGTCCGAACTTTTCCATTACCACGGGAATCAATACGCCGACGGTTGCCGCCAGCAGCAGGTTGAGCGTCATCGCGGCAACCATGACCAAGCCGATGCCGAGGCTGCCGTAGAGCAGCCATGAAACCGCGCCCATGACCGTCCCCCAAATAATGCCGTTGACCAGGGCGACGCCGACTTCTTTTTTCAACAGCCTGCCTGCCTGCATGCCTGTCAGTTGCCCCATCGCCATCGCGCGGACAATCATGGTAATCGTCTGGTTGCCCGAGTTACCGCCTATGCCTGCGACGATGGGCATCAGCGCGGCGAGTGCGACGATTTTTTCGATGCTGCCTTCAAACGCGCCGATGACGCGGCTGGCGAGGAAGGCGGTGCAGAGGTTGACGGCGAGCCACATCCAGCGGTTTTTGACGGAATCCAAGACGGGGGCGAACAGGTCTTCCTCTTCCTGCAAACCCGCCATATTCAGCATATCCGCTTCCGATTCTTCGCGGATCACGTCCACCATCTCGTCAACGGTAATCCTACCGATGAGCTTTTTGTTTTCATCGACGACGGGCGCAGTAACCAAGTCGTAGCGTTCAAACGCCTGCGCCGCTTCTTCCACGTCGTCTTCGGCGCGGAAACGCACGACATCTTTCGCCATCACGTTTTCCACCAAATCTTCGGGATCGGCGACCAAAAGTTTGCGGATGGGCAGCACGCCTTGCAGCACGTCGTTTTCATCGACCACAAAAATCTTGTCGGTATGGTCGGGCAGGCTGTCGAAGCGGCGCAGATAACGCAGCACCACTTCGCAGGCGACATCGGCGCGGATGCTGACCAATTCGAAGTCCATAATCGCGCCGACTTGGTTGTCTTCATACGACATCGCCGCCTTGACTTGGGCGCGTTCTTCCTCGTCGCGCGTCTGCAGTGCTTCGTAAACCACTTGGTGCGGCAAATCGTCTGCCAGCTCCGCCAGTTCGTCCGCGTCCAAATCATCGACCGCCGCCAACAATTCGTCCTTGTCCATCGACTCGATCAGCGTTTCGCGCACCGCGTCGGACACTTCCAGCAATACTTCGCCGTCGTCTTCGGGTTTCACTAAAATCCAGACGATATTGCGTTCGCGCGGCGGCAGCGATTCCAACACCGCCGCCACGTCGGCAGGGTGCAGCTCGCTCAAGAGGACGGTCAGCTCGGTCAGCTTGTCGCGCAGCGGCGCGTCTTCGAGCGGTGTGCCGTTTTCGATTTGTTCAAAAGCAGGTTCGAGGATTTCGCAGAGGGAGTGGACACGGTCGAAATCGGCGGAAGGGCGTTCGGCATGGTTTTGACCGGTTTCGCCGTCGTGTGTCGGAGGAGTGTGTTCGATGCTCATAAATGCTCCGCCCGCCGTGTGCGGGGAGGCATTCCGGCGGGATGGTTATTGTCGTTTGGAATCGGAAAGGGCGTTCAGTAAAAACGAACTGGGAAGGTCCATAATAAAAGCCTGACGGTACAGGCGCAGGGTTGGAAACGGCACTATTCTACTCCCTTTTGGAACGGTTTACTATTTTTAACGCAAATGCCGTCTGAAACGCGGGTTTCAGACGGCATTTTTCGGAGGGCAGGTCAGCGGTAGGCGTTTTTCAGTTCGCGCAGGGCGGCGAAGACCGCCAAACCGTTGTTTAAGGTTTGACCCGTCAGGGTTTCGGCACGTTGGCGGACGGCGGGGATTTCTGTCCGTAAGAACGGGTTGACGTGGCGTTCGTGCGCGAGGGTAACGGGCAGGGTAGGCGTGTGTTCTGCCGCTTTCAGTGCCGTCTGAATGTCGGCGTTGTCCGGCTCGATATGGGCGGCGAAACGCAGGTTGGCGGCGGTGTATTCGTGCGCCGGATAGAACAGGGTGCCTTCGGGTAATTGGTTGAACCGTTGGAAGCTGTCGTAAAGCTGTTCGACCGTGCCGGTGAACACGCGTCCGCAGCCGGCGGAAAAAAGGGTGTCGCCGCAAAAGACGTGTATGCCGTCTGAAGTTTCCATGAGGTAGCTGATGTGGCGGTCGGTATGGCCCGGGGTTGCCCAAACGGTGATTAACCCTTCGCCGAAGGTAAATTGGGTGCCTGCGGTTACGGTGTGAGTGGCGGCTTCGATGTCGGATTCGCCGTAAACGGGCGATTCCATGTAGCCGCGCCACAGTGCGGCAGCACCGCCTTCGTGGTCGGGGTGGGGGTGAGTTACCCATGTTTGGGCAAGCATGAGTCGGTTGCGTACGAGGAATTCCAATACGGGTGTGGGGTCGGAGGGGTCGACGCAGACGGCATGGTTGCCTTCCTGTATCATCCAGATGTAGTTGTCGGTCAAGGCTTTGACGGGTGTGATTTTCATGAGTGTTCCTTGATGGTTCGGATGCCGTCTGAAAGGTGCATCCGAAAGGCGTTAATATACAGCGGAACCCCGGCAAACGCCATCATGCTGTTTCAGACGGCATTTTGTCTTATAAAAACCTTTCGGCAACAATATATTGCCAAACTGCAAACCAAACTGCCTTTGACAACTGCCGACCTTCCCTCTAAAATGTGTTCAAGTTTTTAAACATATAAACTCAAAAAGCCGAATATGCCGCAACAAACCATGAATTTAATGCGCGAGTGCATACCCATCTTTACCGTGTTGAGCGATGAAAACCGCCATCAGATCCTGCGCGTGCTGTGGGAACATGGCAAGATGAATGTGAATGAACTGACCGAGCATCTGCATCTGTCGCGCCCTGCGGTGTCGCACCATTTGAAAATCATGCTGCAAGCTGGTGCGGTGGCGGTAGAGCAGATCGGTAAAGAGCGGTTTTACAGTATTGCCATGGCGGATGCGGTGGCGAGATTGAAACAGCTTGCCGATTTGATGGCTCAAAATTGCCCGCTTTCAAAATAGGGTTATCTGTTAACCCTTTATTTTTACCCAAATACGTTTACATTTTTAAACTTATCAACTTAAAGGAACGATTATGTTATTCACGCCATTCACTTTTCCAAACGGCAAAACCGCCAAGAACCGTATCTTCAAATCCGCCATGGAAGAGCAACTTGCCCAAAACGACCAGCCGTCTGAAAAACTTGTTCGCCTGTACGACACTTGGGCAAAAGGCGGTGCAGGTATGTTGGTTACGGGCAATGTGATGGTCGCCGAAAGCGGCAAAGGTTCGATAAATGATGTGGTGATTTCAGACGGCCGCAGCCTTGAGATGCTGAAAAAATGGGCGAAAGCCGGTACGCAAAACGACACGCTGCTCATCATGCAAATCAACCATGCGGGCAAACAGTCGCCTGCGGTGGTCAATAAAACGCCGCTTGCGCCGAGCGCCGTGCCGCTGGTGGGCATGGACGGCTTTATCAATCCGCCGCGCGAATTGACTGCCGATGAAATCAACGGGCTGATTCAGCAATTCATGCAAACCGACCGCATCCAAACAGGCGTGGCATTTGTTGATAAAAAAGCAGGAGCGATGCTGGAAATGAACTGGTATATGACGCAAATGGACTTGATCGGACAAGGCAAACAGCCCAATCCCAAATTGTCGGCGTGGAAAGTATTGCTGAAAACCTTGTGGGAAAACGGCAAAGCGGGATTGAGTACCGGCAGGGCTTGAGAATGGTCAAAATGCCGTCTGAAACGGGTTTCAAAACCTTTTTTCAGACGGCATTTGTTTGGGCAGACGGTTTAGTCCAAGGCTTTACGTGCGCCGGCAAAGAGGCGGTACCAGCCGGACAGTTCCGTCCAGCCTTCCGGTTTCCAGCTCATTTGCGCGGCGCGGTACACGCGTTCGGGGTGGGGCATCATGATGGTAACGCGGCCGTCGGCGTTGGTCACACCGGCGATGCCTTGCGGCGAGCCGTTGGGGTTGAGCGGGTAGGTTTGGGTCACTTGGTTTTGACTGTCCACATATTGCAACGCAATGCCCAAATCGGCAGAAATGTTGCCGCCGTGAAGCGCGAAGTCGGCGCGGCCTTCGCCGTGGCTGACCACGACGGGCAGGCTGGAGCCTTGCATTTCGTTCAGAATCAGCGATGCGGATTTCGGAACATGAACCATGCTCAGGCGCGCTTCAAACTGTTCGCTCAAGTTGCGTTTGAACTTCGGCCAGCCTGCCGTGCCTGGGATAATCTCGGCAAGGTTGCTGACCATTTGACAGCCGTTGCACACGCCCAATGTCAGTGTGTTCGGATCGGCAAAGAAGGCGGCGAATTGGTCGCGCAGAGCAGTGTGGAACAGAATCGATTTCGCCCAGCCTTCGCCTGCACCGAGTACGTCGCCGTAGCTGAAGCCGCCGCACGCCGCCAGCATTTTGAAGTCGGCAAGGTGGACGCGGCCTGCCATCAGGTCGGACATATGCACGTCGTAGGCATCGAATCCGGCGCGGGTGAACGCGGCGGCCATTTCGATTTGCCCGTTCACGCCCTGTTCGCGCAGGATAGCGATTTTGGGTTTCGCGCCGCTGTTGACAAACGGCGCGGCGATGTCTTCGTTCACGTCAAATTTCACGTCGGCAAACAATGCGCTGCGGTCGTTTTCGCCAATCAGGGCAAACTCGCTGTCGGCGCAGGTGGGGTTGTCGCGCAGGCGTTGGATGGCGTGAGAAGTTTCCTGCCATGCGCGTTGCAGGTCGGCGCGGGTTTGTTCTAGGAAATAACCGTAACCAAAGAAAGAAACAGATTCATTGTCAAAATCAGGAGAGCCAATCCAGCTTACTGCATCGATTAAGTTAGCTGCTTTAAATGCCGCATCAACATAATCCCTATCTTGTTGGCGGATTTGAATAACCGCACCTAATTCTTCATTGAATAAGATTTTAATGGCGGCATGATTATAAAGTTCGTCAGATAAGCCTTCGGCTGGATCACCTTGGAAATCCGGGTGATGAATCGGCAGGAATTTATCCATCAGGCAATCTATATCGGCACTGATACCGCACCGCCCCGCAAACGCCATCTCCGCCAGCGTCGCAAACAAGCCGCCGTCGCTGCGGTCATGGTATGCCAAAAGTTTGTCTTCGGCGACAAGCTGCTGAATCACGTTGTAAAACGCTTTCAGACGGCCTGTATCGTCCAAATCGGGCGCATCGCCGGTCATATTGTTGTACACCTGACCGAACGCGGAGCCGCCCATACGCGCTTTGCCGAAGCCCAAATCGACAAATAGCAATACGCTGTCTCCGACGTTTTTCAATTCAGGCGTAACGGTTTTGCGTACGTCTTGAACCGGCGCGAACGCGGAGATAATCAGGCTCAACGGCGAAACGACGGATTTTTTCTCTTCGCCGTCCTGCCATACGGTTTTCATCGACAGGCTGTCTTTACCCACCGGAATGCTCAAATCCAATGCCTGACAGGCTTTAGAAACGGCTTCGACGGTGCGGTAGAGTTTTTCGTCTTCGCCTTCGTTGCCGCATGCCGCCATCCAGTTGGCGGAGAGCTTGATATTGCCGATGTCGCCGATGTTGACCGCCGCGATGTTGGTGATGGCCTCGCCGACGCACATTCTGCCCGAGGCGGGCGCGTCAAACAGGGCGACGGTCGGTTTTTCGCCCATAGACATCGCTTCGCCGCGATAGGTGTTGAAGCCCATCATGGTCACGGCGCAGTCGGCTACCGGGGTTTGGTATTTGCCGACCATTTGGTCGCGGTGGGTCATGCCGCCGACGCTGCGGTCGCCGATGGTAATCAGGAAGTTTTTGGCGGCTACGGTAGGTAGGCGCAAAACGCGGTAGGCGGCTTCGGTAATGTCGATATCGCCCGCGTGAAACGGTTTTTTGGACGGCGTAACCGTTTTGTCGGTACGCGTGGTTTTGGGCGGTTTGCCGAGCAAGACGTTCAGCGGCAAATCGACGGGATTGTTGGAGAACAAGTCGTCGCGTACTTTCAAATGACCGTCGTCGGTCGCCGTGCCGACTACGGCAAACGGGCAGCGTTCGCGTTCGCAGATGGCGCGGAAGGTGTCCAAATCTTTTTCCAAAATCGACAAGACATAACGCTCTTGCGATTCGTTACACCAGATTTGCAAAGGCGTTAAACCGTGTTCTTCCAACGGCACTTCGCGCAGCTTGAATACCGCGCCGCGTCCGGCATCGTTGACGAGTTCGGGGAAGGCGTTGGACAAGCCGCCCGCGCCCACGTCGTGGATGGAGATAATCGGGTTTTGGTCGCCGAGCTGCCAGCAGCGGTCGATCACTTCCTGCGCGCGGCGTTCGATTTCGGGGTTACCGCGTTGTACGGAGTTGAAGTCCAAAGATGCGTCGTTTGTGCCGGTATCCATCGAAGAAGCCGCGCCGCCGCCCAAGCCGATAAGCATACCCGGGCCGCCCAGTTGGATCAGCAACGCGCCTTCGGGGATTTCGTCTTTATGCGTCTGCTGCGCCTGAATGCTGCCCAAGCCACCGGCAATCATAATCGGTTTGTGATAGCCGCGGACTTGACCGTCAAACTTCTCTTCAAAGGTGCGGAAGTAGCCCAAGAGGTTCGGGCGGCCGAATTCGTTGTTGAACGCCGCGCCGCCGATCGGGCCTTCAATCATGATGTCCAACGGCGAGGAAATATGTTCCGGCTTGCCGTAGTCTTGTTCCCACGGCTGTTTGAGGTCGGGGATGTTGAGGTTGGAGACGGTAAAGCCGGTTAAGCCCGCTTTCGGACGTGAACCTTTGCCTGTCGCGCCTTCGTCGCGGATTTCGCCGCCCGCACCCGTCGCCGCGCCCGCAAACGGCGCGATGGCGGTCGGGTGGTTGTGCGTTTCCACTTTCATGATGATATGCGTGTCTTCTTCGTGGAAACGGTAGCCTTGGTTTTCCGCCGCATTCGGATAGAAACGCTCGATTTTCGCGCCTTCAATCACGGACGAGTTGTCTTTATAAGCGACGACCGTGCCTTCGGGATGCGCGTTGTGCGTGTCGCGTATCATGCCGAACAGGGATTTCGGTTGTTTTTCGCCGTTGAGGATGAAATCGGCGTTGAAGATTTTGTGGCGGCAGTGCTCGCTGTTTGCCTGCGCGAACATCATCAGCTCAACATCGGACGGATTGCGCTGCAAAGCCTGATAGTTTTCAACCAGATAATCGATTTCGTCGGCGGAGAGTGCCAAACCCATTTCGGTATTGGCTTTGACCAAAGCCTCTTTACCGCCGCCCAAAACATCGACGGTGGAGAAAGTTTCGGATTCGAGATGGTGGAATAATTTGGATGCCGTCTGAAAATCGGGCAGCACGGATTCAGTCATGCGGTCGTGCAGCAAAGCCGCCCATTGCTGTTTCTGTTCATCGGTAAGCGTACCTTCCAGCCACACCGCCATACCGCGCTCGATGCGCTCTATGCCTGCCAAACCGCAGTTTTCCGCGATATTGGTCGCCTTGGAAGCCCACGGCGAAATCGTGCCCAAACGGGGCGTTACCAAAAATAAATGCAAGCCCTCGCGCGCTTCGGGCGTTTCTTTAACGCTTTGCGCCGCCAACAAGGCTTGCAGTTTTTCGACAGTCGCGGCATCCAATGCTTTCTCGCTGCCGACAAAATACCAAAATTCGCTTTTTAGTTTCACTTCGGGCAGGCCGAGTGCGGCGGCTTTTTGCAGGAGTTTTTCAACACGGAAATCGGAAAGGGCGGTAACGCCACGCAAGGGCAACACAACAGACATAATTCGGCTCTCAAATGCGGTTGGGAAAATGTCATTATACGCGAAAAGGACGGTTTCGTTAGCGCGTGTAAGCGAAAAAATGTTTACAATTTTACAAATACAATCAATGTAAAAACCTTTGTCATGTCAGTCGCGTTCTGAGAAATGTAATTTATATTCTGAAATATAGTAAAATCACGTCCGCTTTTGAAATTGTTTGGACAAGCTAAGAAGGAGTTATGCAATGTTTATTGTTTGGAGTGGGAAGGGGCTTTTGGTTGTTTTGTCTCTGATTATCGGAGTTATCTGTGGTTTTGCCTTGGGAGATTGGTTGAAAGATGCAATTTCCTCAAATTTCGTTTTTATGTTAAGCCTTTGTATTGCTGCACTTTGCAACTACTTCTTTAGTAAGTGGTTTATTTCCGATAAAGTAAAAACCTATACTGACAATGAAACAGGAGAAATAATCGGCGTGAGAGACAACTCAAGCCTGTTTTTTCTGCGCAACCGGTATTGGACATGGATTTTCGTCTTTTTGGCTGCTGTTTTTTTTGTAATGTTCATAATCGAACAATTTTAGCAACGAGGCATTGATATGTATGTTTTGCATGTCAAACACATTGTTTTATCGGACAGTAATCCCCGACAGGATGTCGACTCAAGAATTTCCGTAGATGCAAATATGGAATCCTAAAGGAACAATCATGAAAAAAATCGAAGCCATCATCAAACCTTTCAAACTCGACGACGTGCGCGAGGCGTTGACGGAAATCGGCATTACGGGCATGACCGTCAGCGAGGTCAAAGGGTTCGGCAGGCAGAAGGGGCATACGGAGATTTACCGGGGCGCGGAATACGCCGTCGATTTCCTGCCCAAGGTCAAAATCGAGCTGGTGTTGGCGGATGACGCTGTGGAACGCGCGATTGACGTGATTGTCGAGGTGGCGCGTTCGGGCAAAATCGGCGACGGCAAGATTTTTGTGCTGCCGGTCGAGGAGGCAATCCGTATCCGTACGGGCGAACGTTCGGACGCGGCGGTTTGAGCGTTTGGAATGGAAATGCCGTCTGAAACGCGGAATACCCCTTTTCAGACGGCAGGAAAACACCACCCTGCCAATAATTCAAGGAAAACCAATTATGCCTGTTTCACATCCTTATTTTGAAACCTTATCGGCAGGAAGCCCGGAAAACGGACCGGACGTTTGCTGGGAACGCGAGCTGCCTGTCAACGGCGATACCGTCGAAGTCTGTTTATGGACTGGCGGCGACGATGAACTGACTGCCGAAAAATTAGACGCATTCGCCGCGTTTTTAGCGCGTTTGGACGAAGCGGACAAAATGGCCCGCGCCGCCATTGCCGAATATTTAACCGAAGACGGCGAATATTTGAATTTCCACATCACCGAAATAGAAGATGCGGACTACCCCGACAACCCCGAAGAATTTGCCCGCGCCATGCGTTTGGAGAGCATCTCTTTATGGACGGTGGAGCTGCCAAACTGCGACCCGATTGTGATGGACTACATGATAGACCGAGAAAAAAGCGACGAAATACTGGCCGTCAAACTGTTCGCCGACGGCGGCATATGCGGCATCGACTGGGAAAGTTAGCCCCTTTTCAGACGGCATTTTTTCGGGTTCAGATATGGTGGACGATGAGTTTTTTGCCTTCGTAGTCGAGTACGTCCACGTCCATGTCGAACAGTTCTTTGATGTTGTGTACGGTGAACACTTCTTCTGGCGTGCCGGTCAGGGCGACTTTGCCGTTTTTCATGGCGACGACGTGGTCGGCGTAGGCGGCGGCCTGGTTGATGTCGTGCAATACGACGACGGTGGTGCGTTTGTGTTCATCGGTCAGCCGGCGCAGGATTTGCATGAGGCAGCGGGCATGATACATATCGAGGTTGTTCAGCGGTTCGTCCAGCAAAACGTAGTCGGTGCGCTGGCAGAACACCATCGCAATCATGGCGCGTTGGCGTTGGCCGCCGGAGAGTTCGGTCAGGTAGTGGTCGGCGAAGTCTTGCAGGTGGAACTCGGCAAGTGCTTCTTCGACGATGGTTTTGTCGTTTTCAGACGGCCTGCCTTGGTGGTAGGGATAGCGGCCGAACATCAGCAGGTCGCGCACGGTGATGCGGCTCATGATGCTGTTTTCTTGGGTGAGGATGGAGAGCGTGCGGGCGAGTTCGGCGGTGGGGGCGGTTTTGATGTCTCTGCCTGCGTAGCTGATGTTGCCGTGTACCAGAGGCTGAAGCCGCGCCATAAAGGAGAGGAGGGTGGACTTGCCTGCGCCGTTGGGGCCGATCAGTGCGGTAATGCCGCCTTCGGGGATGTCGAGGCTGATGTTGTCCAGAATGGGGCGAGTGCCGATGCGGTAGCTGACGTTGCGGATGGTAATCATAGGCGGATTCGAATATGGGGAATTGGATTTTCAGACGGCCTTTAAATGATGAGGCCGTCTGAATTTTATTCCTGTATGGTTAGATTTCGCTGACGGTAACAAATTCGGGGTTGTCGGCTTGGTCAATCAGGAAGGCACGGACGCGTGCCTGCCAGAGTTGTCCGAAGCGTTCGAGTTCTTCTGCGCTTGCGCTGCCGCCGACGGCTTTGGGCATAAGTTCGCGCATTTCGGGTGCAAAGGGTTGCAGGGCGGCGTTGAGGTTGACGGCGACGGTTTTGCCGTTGTCGCGGCGGCGGAGCGCGAGTGTGCCGTTGATTTCGCCTGCACCAAAGGATAAGAGGTTGCGGCGGGCGAAGCGTCCCTGTATTCCGATGCCTCCGAAGCCGGTTTCGGGGGCTGCGCCGGTGAGGAGTTGGACGACGGACGCGGTTACGCCGACCGTGCCTTCGTCGCGCGCTCCCTGCATGGCGGCTTCGATGCCGCCGCGTTCGGGCAGCTCTTCGCCGTAAAGGGCTTTCAGACCTTTGATAACCATTAGGTACGCGCCCGCGACGGTCGGGCAGGAATGTCCGCACAGGCGCACGGCATCGGCGTAGCGGTAAGTGAGGATGCCGTTTTCGGCCGCGCCGAGGAAGTCGGCAAGCGGGTCTTGGACGGTAATGGTTGGGGCTTGGTTGAAGAATGATGGGAAATGTTCTTGTGTCATATGGTTTGTCCTTTCGGAGCGGGCTGTCGTTCAGACGGCATCCGTCATTTTTTGTGTTTTAAAACGAGATAGAGGAAAACGAGTCCGCCCGCAAATTCTACTACCACGCTCAACACTGCCTGCATACCGAGCAGGTGTTCGAACACGGTTTGTCCGCCGACCAGGAGGATGCCGCCGATACAAACCGTCATCGGCAGGCGGACGGAATGGCGCACGGACGGGGAAAAGTGGTTGGCAAGCGAGGCGGCGAGAAGCCCGAAAAAGCTTACCGGGCCGACAACGGCGGTCGCCGTCGCCACCAGCGCGGCAATCCAAAGCAGTATCCATAAGGTGTTGCGCGTGTAGCTGATGCCCAAATTGACGGCTTGGTCGCGCCCCAAAAGGTGTACGTCCAAGCGGTAGCGTTCACGCCAAACGACCGCCGCGCTGACGAGCAGAATCAGCGCGCCTATGCCCAAAAGCTCGCTGTGGACGGTATTGAATCCGGCAAACATATTCGCCTGCGCCGCCGTAAATTCTTCGGGATCGATCATGCGCGAAAGCAGCGACGACAGGCTGCGGAACAAAATCCCGAAAATCACGCCGATTAAAATCATACGCGGCAAATCGCGCCCGCCCTGTTTGATGAGCGTGTAGAACAATAGCAGCGAGCCGCCCATCATGACGACCAGTTCAAAGCCGAATTTGCCCGTCAACGGCAGGGAAGCATAGCCCACGCCGCCGAGCGCGAAAACCAAAAGCGTCTGCAAAAACATATACAGCGCGTCAAAACCTAAAATCGAAGGGGTCAGAATCGGATTGTTGGTCAGCGTTTGAAAAAGCTGGGTCGAAACGCCGACCGCATAGGCGACCATCAGCAGCGCGGCAAGTTTGGTCAGCCGCAGTTGCAAAACAAAATCCCAATCGCCTTTGACGTTGAGCGTTAAAAACAGTCCGCAGCAGATTAGTAAGAGTGCGAATGCCGCCCATAACGGGCGCGGGGAACCTTGCATAAATGCAATTTTGTTTTCAGACGGCATGAGCAGGTTTCCTTAACAAAAGCCACAAAAACAAAGCCGTACCCAACACACCAAAAACCGTAGAGACCGGAATTTCAAACGGAAACACAATCACGCGTCCGATAATGTCGCACAGCAACACCAAAGACGCGCCCAACAAAGCCACCGCAGGCAGGCTTTGGCGCAGCCTGTCGCCTATCAGGCGGCTGATGATGTTCGGCACGACCAGCCCGATAAACGGAATATTGCCGACCGTTACAATGACCAGCGACGTAATCAAAGCCACAATAATCAAACCCGACCACAACACCGCCGTCCGGTTCAAACCCAAATTCACGCTGACCGTCTCGCCCAGCCCCAAAATCGTCAGCCGGTCGGCAATCAGATAGGCAAACACCGCCAAACCGCCCGTAATCCAAAGCAGCTCGTACCGCCCCAGCAGCACGCTCGAAAAATCGCCCTGCTGCCATACGCCCAACATTTGCAGCATCTCAAACTCATACGCGACAAACGTCGCCACTGCCTCAACCACGCCGCCAAAAATAATCCCCACCAGCGGCACCATCAGTTGCGCCGTCGGCGGCAGACGGCGGATCAGCATCATAAACACCAGCATCCCGATTAGCGCGGCAATGGCGGCAACCGACATTTTGACCGGCAGCGGCGCGGCAGGCAGCAGCAGGGACATCAGAAGCAAACCCAAAGCCGCACTCTGACCCGCGCCCGCCATAGAAGGCTCGACAAAACGGTTGCGCATCAAAATCTGCATAATCATCCCTGCCACCGCCATCGACGCGCCCGTCAGCACAATCGCAAACGTGCGCGGCAGGCGGCTGACCAGCATCAGTTCGGTGCTGTCCGACAGCGAAAACACATCAGACCAGCGGAAATCGGCAACGCCCACCGACAGGCTGACGGCAAACAACACCGCCAGCAGCAGGAGGTTGGTCAGGTTGAGGGAAAAAGGTTTGGCAGTCATAAACAGAAGGGAAAAGCGTTAAGGCGTAGAAGATTCAAACAAGGCAGTCCGAACCGTCGGAGCGGAAAGCCTTGTTTGAAGCCTCCGTATCGGGCAATGCCGTCTGAAACACAGGAAGCGGTTTGCATCCGTGTTTCAGACGGCATCGAATGCCGCCGTTTCATTATTTTGCCGCGTTAAAAGCGTCGGCAACCTGTTTGCTTGCATTCAGCAGCTCTTGCGCGCCGCCGGCCGCCAAATAAGTTTCAGGAACAAGGTAAACCACCTGTCCTTTTTTCCAGGCGGTTGTTTCGGCAACCAGCGGATTATTCAACACGTCTTTCGCCGCCTGACCCTCTTCGCCGATGGCCGCGCTGCGGTCGAGGACAAACAGCCAGTCGGGATTTTTCTCTTTCAGGTATTCGAAGCTGACGGGCTGACCGTGGCTGCCTTCTTTGATGGCTTCGTCAACGGCCGGAACGCCGATGTCTTTGTGCAGCCAGCCGCCCAAGCGTGAAGACGGGCCGAAAGCCGACATTTTGCCGCCGTTGACCAAAATCACCAAACCTTTGCCTTTGCCTTGCGCGGCAGTTTTCGCGGCTTCAAATGAAGCATCGATTTCCGCTTTCAGCTTGTCGGCTTCCGCCTGTTTGCCGAAGATTTGCGCCAGCGCGTCGATGCGCTCTTTGGCACTTTCTTTGAGGTTGGCGGTATCGGCGGTCATTTCGATGGTCGGCGCGATTTCGTTCAATTTGTCAAATGCTTTGGCGGCGCGGCTGCCGATGATGATGAGCTGCGGCTTGTAGGCATTGAGCGTTTCGTAATCCGGCTCGAACAAAGTTCCGGCAGGTTTTGTCGTTTTGAAATATTCCTCTAAATACGGCAGGCGGTTTTTATCGACGGACAAACCGGTTTTCACGCCCAGTTTGCTCAAGGTGTCGAGCATACCCAAATCGTAAACGGCGATGCGTTCGGGGTTTTGCGGTATTTGAACATCGCCGCGCGCGGTTTTGACGGTAACGGACGCGCCTTCGGTTTGTGCGGCGGAAACCGCCTGTTCTTTGGCTTGTGGGGCAGAGTCGGAATTTTGCGGCGAACACGCGCCCAAGGCGAGGACGGTGCAGAGGGTCAATGCGGTCAAACGCAACATAGGGTGTCTCCAAAATGGGGATATTGGGGCAAAGCCGCCGGTCGGACAAACCGGAACGGCTTTAGAAAGGATAAATGATAACCTATATCAAATTATCAGAACAGATGCCGTCTGAAAGGCTTTCAGACGGCATTTTTTCGGGATATGCGTTTTAGAACTTGTAGTTCACGCCCAGGCGCACATCGCGGCCCACACCCGGCAGGGTATTGTTCCAGCGTTGGCTGTGCGGATAGTAGAACTTGTTGAACACGTTGTTAACCGAAAGATTAACATTGAGCGTGTCTTTGCCCAGCGGTTTCCAGTTGGCGAAGACATCGTTCACACCGAAACCTTTGCGTACAACGTTTTCCAAGTTGCCTTGGCGGTCTTTTTGACCTGCCACCAATATCGAACCCACGGCTTTTTGAACATAACGGCCGCGCCAGCCGATTTCCAGATTCGGATTTTGGAAGCGGTAGGCAAGGGAAGCCGTCCAAGTGCGGCCGGTTTGTGCGCCAAACTCGGGGTTCGCGCTCAACAGTTTTTTAGGATGGGTATCGTAAAAGCGCGGTTTGCTGTGGCTGACGCCGACTTTGGCAGTCAGACCGCCGATGCGGTAGGACGCGCCCAATTCGTAACCGTGGTTTTTGATGTAGCCGGCATTGACGGCTTCACGGACGGCGACAGAGTCGTGGCGGTTTTGCGGATTGGCAAGCGCGTCTTTGATGGTCTGCCAGAAGTAGCTGCCGTTTGCGGCAAACGTGCCGTCGTTGTAGTTGAAGCCGATTTCGGTATTGCGTGCGCGTTCGGCTTTTGTGCCGTCGGCAATCGAGATGATGCCGCGTTTGCCGTGGGTTTGCAGCGCGTCATACAGGCGCGGGCTGCGGCTGGCGTAGTTGTGGCTCGCGCTGAAGCTCCAGTATTCGTGCGGCTGCCAAATCACGCCGAAACTCGGGTTAAGGCTGCTGCTTGAAACGGTTTTGCCGTCGTGGGTTTTCACCTTGAAGCGGTCGTAACGCAGCCCGCCGGTCAGGGTAAAGCCGTCAATCTCGTGAATGGCTTCGATATACGCGCCGGTATCGGTTTTGGTCGGGTTGGTCAGGCTGTAGGAATGGACAAGGGCTTCGTCTTTGCGGTCTTTGGCTTGTTGGTCTGCTGGTTTAGCAACATCTTGACCGTTTTTCTTTTCTGTCGTCGGGATGGAGAATTTCGAGTTCAAAAACGCTTGCGGTTTGATTTCCTGATGGCGGTAGTTGATACCGTATTTCAGCAGGGTTTGTTCGGCAAGGCGGCTGTCGAAGTTGAAATTCATACCCCGAGTGGTGATTTGGGTATGGTTAGGGCCGACCACATTGCCTGCGTAACCGCTGCCGCTGTCATCGGCGGAATAGCGCTCGTTTTCCAACACATAGGCGTTGGCGTTCAGTTTTTCGATAAAGCCCAGGTTTTTGCCCGTATATTCCAAGTTGGTGTTGGATTGGGTAGTTTCACGGTATGAGGGTTTCTGCCTGTCTTTTGCAGGGTCGGACTCGAAGATTGTAAACTCTTCACGCACAGTACGGATGCCCCGGTGCTGGTCTTTCATGTGGCTCAACACGATGCGGTGGTCGCCGTCGCCGAAGGTTGTTCCGATTTTGGCGAGGTAGCTGCGTTTGTCCAGTGCGCTGTAAGGTACGGTTTTGCCGCCGTTGGGACTTTTGTAGCCTTTACCTGCTTCGTAATCTTTTTCATCGTTGCGGTTGTAAGAGAACAAACCGTCGAAGTTGCCCTCTTTTCCGAATATGCTTGCGCCGTAGTTTACGCCGTCATTAGAGGCATAGCCGCTGCTGAGGCGCACGCCCCAGTTTTTATCCAAGCCTTTGAGCAGGTCTTGGGCATCGACGGTTTTGGCGATAATCGCGCCGTTGGTTGCGCCGATACCGGCAGAGGCGGAACCTGCGCCTTTTTGTACGGAAACGACTTTAACCAAAGCGGGATCGACAATAAATCTGCCTTGGTGGTAAAGGATTTGGCTGTCGGAATAGGCGTTGTCCACCTTGACGTCGACAGAATTATGACCCATGCCGCGCAAGGTCAGGTGTTGGGACGTGCCGTTACCGCCGCCGAAATCGATGGACGGCTCTTCTTTTAAGAGTTCGCGCATATCGGTTGCGGTGCTTTCGTCTTTTTGTTGAAGCGTAACGATGTTGGTACGGATTTTGCTGCCTTGGCGGTCGCCTTTTACGGTAACGGTATCCAATGCGACATTGGCGTTGCCTGCCGCGTGGGCAAAGCCGGCTGCAAGTGTGAGCGAGAGCAGGCTGAGGCGGAATAATGGGGCGTTCATTCAGTCGTCCTTTTGAGTATATGAAGGAAAGTAAATCCAAACCGTTAAGATTTGGCAGGATAAGAAAAATAATTAACAATTATTTTTATTTATATTAACGGGGGGGGGGGATTTTTGCAAAGCTGATTATCGTTTTTATTTGCGAAGTGTTGTTTTTTGTTGACAGGTTTTGTCGGAAATGTAAAAAACGGCGGAAATATAGTGGATTAACAAATGCGGGAATGACGAAAAGCAACTTTTCCGCGTCATTCCCGCGAAAGCGGGAATCTAGAACCCCTAACGCGGCAGGAATCTATCGGAAATGACTGAAACCGAACGAACCTAGATTCCCGCCTGCGCGGGAATGACGAAGCCTGCGTGGGAATGACGAAAAGCAACCTTTCCGCGTCATTCCCGCAAAAGCGGGAATCTAGAACCCCTAACGGGCAGGAATCTATCGGAAAAAACCGAAACCGAACAGACTAGATTCCCGCCTGCGCGGGAATGACGAAACCTG
>ADBE01000130.1 GCA_000176735.1 Neisseria polysaccharea ATCC 43768
TCGGGGGTTTTTGCTTTGTCCGGAAAAAATGTCGGGGATGGTGGGACGGTATCCGTACGGTGTCTGGTCGGGTTTGCGAAGGAACGGCTTGAAACTTTGGGATATTCATTTTAGAATGACCCGTTTTATCGCCGCAGGATGCGGTTTTATTGTTTGCAACCTTTAAAGGAAAAACCATGAAGAAAATGTTCGTGCTGTTCTGTATGCTGTTCTCCTGCGCCTTCTCCCTTGCGGCGGTAAACATCAATGCGGCTTCGCCGCAGGAGTTGGAGGCGCTGCCGGGAATAGGTCCGGCGAAGGCGAAAGCCATTGCGGAATACCGTGCGCAAAACGGCGCGTTCAAGTCTGTGGACGATTTGACGAAGGTGAAGGGCATCGGCCCGGCGGTGCTGGCGAAGCTGAAGGATCAGGCTTCGGTCGGCGCGCCCGCGCCCAAAGCCCCGGCAAAACCGGTGCTGCCCGCAGCTAAAAAATAGGGGAACCTGTAAGGGAAGGGGCATCGGCCGCCGCCGGTGCTTTTTTGTTTGGAAGGGAAATGGCTAAAATATGTAGCATTATGTTCTGTATCGTTGTTTACCGCTTCCGCACCTTTGTCCGCCTTAAAGCAGGTAAACACCGCATCGGGATTGGCAGGGAGGTCGACAAGGCTGATTTCCGTCAGCTTCAGGCCTGTGATTTGCGACTTGTTCAAATCATCGCGGGAGGTAACGCTGCCGCTGATGGGAAAGCCTTTGTAAACGCCTGTTTTGACTTTCGCCACGGCAACGGGATCGACGATATGCGCACCGAAAAAGGTTCTGCCGTCGTCTTCGACGTTGATTTCAATCGCCGTTTCCGCCGCGTTTGAGCCGTGCATCTCGCGCACCGCGCCAAACTTCATATAATCTGGAATCGCTGCCTTCATAGCTGCCGCTGCGATGATTTCACCGTCCGAATCGACCGCCTTGCTTGAGGCATAGCCCCAAACTTTGACCGTGCCGTCGTCCTGCGCCTCCAACTTGGCGATTTCTGCGTATAACTTCGTCATTGGTTTATTCCTGTATGTATAAATAGTATGATGAATTTAAAGCCCTTTTGCAAGGCTGGAAGCGTACTTGCCTTAACGGTATCCGCTCCAGAGCTACACTGCAAAAGGGGCTTTATTCATCCTTCAAGATGAAATAGTTGTAATGTTTATGACCGTCTGGAAACTCCCTTACAATCACGCCGACATTTAAAGACTCATTCCCAACTTTGGCAACGGCACGATACTTATGTGCTGCAATAATATCAGGGCGACCTTTCCTATCCGGATAAGAACATTCATATTTTGCGTAGCGCAATAAGTCATCAAGGTTTGTCATGATGGATAATTCCGCCTGATTTGCCTTTGACGCAGCGTGTTTCACACCTTGACATGTTACCTTCAGTTCATGCCCGCTGCTTTCATTGACATAGCTTTTGCCGACAAAGTTATCCCGCGCATACTGCATAGTCGCTTTACGAAGCTCCTTTGTTTCAGCAAATTCCCCCAATTCGCCGCCCGATACGGAAACAACCTCACCTGCCGTCCATCGCCCGTTTTCATCGCGCGGCTGCCTTTCGCCAGCTTGCCCGTCCGCCCGGCAACGGGAACAACCGCGCACCTGCAATTTGGATGCCCCGGTATCGTCAACGCACCGTGTGAGAAAGGCTCGTGCAAACCGATTACGCCCATCTCGCCGTTGGCATTGCAGACATCGGACATCTTGTCGTCTTTTGCGGTTATCCACTGCTTGCCCTCAACAAGCCCCGATTCCTCCCAGCCTATCAGGTTGCCTATACCGTCCGCCATTGCCGTTTTCGTTCGGGAGATGGTTTTCGCGCGGGCATTTATGTAGATGTATGGGTAGATTGAGTGGTTATTTGGCGATATGAAAAGGTTTGCTTGTTGTTTCTGTTATAATTAAAAGCATCTATACGCAGAATGGTTCATATTATGTTTAATCAGGCCGCACAAGAATTGACGACTATCCGCGATGTTTTACGTTTTGCAGTCAGCCGTTTTAATGAGGCAGGGCTCTTTTTTGGTCATGGAACAGATAATGCGCATGATGAAGCAGTTTATTTGATTCTGCATACTTTGAATTTGCCTTTGGATATGCTTGCCCCATATCTTGATGCAAAACTCTTGGAAGCTGAAAAAGAGGAAGTGTTGGCGGTTATTGAGCGGCGTGCCGTCGAACATATTCCTGCCGCTTATTTGACGCGGCAGGCCTGGCAGGGTGAGTTTGATTTCTATGTGGACGAGCGCGTAATCGTACCTCGTTCCTTCATTTATGAATTGCTGGGTGACGGACTTAGACCTTGGATAGAATACGATGAGCTGGTGCATAATGCTTTGGATCTTTGTACCGGAAGCGGTTGCCTTGCCATTCAGATGGCGCATCATTATCCTGATGCCCAAATTGATGCGGTCGATGTGAGTTTGGATGCTTTGGAAGTTGCAGGGATCAATATTGAAGATTATGGTCTGGAAGAACGCATCCAGCTTATTCATACCGATTTATTTGAGGGACTGGAAGGCACTTATGATTTGATTGTTTCCAATCCGCCTTATGTCGATGCGGAATCGGTTGAGTTATTGCCTGAAGAGTATTTGCACGAACCGGAATTGGCGTTGGGCAGCGGGGCGGACGGATTGGATGCCACCAGACAAATTCTTCTGAATGCGGCAAAGTTTCTGAATCCTAAAGGTGTATTGCTGGTGGAAATCGGGCATAACAGGGATGTATTGGAAGCAGCGTATCCGGAGTTGCCTTTTACTTGGTTGGAAACCAGCGGAGGCGATGGTTTTGTTTTCCTCTTGACGCGCGAGCAGTTATTGGGTGAAGAGTGAGTTGGAGGAGAATGCCGTCTGAAGACGATTTGTTTTCAGACGGCATTTTTACGATACGTTGTCTCAGGTTTGACGCTTGGCAGAGAAATCCTTACCATATTGTTTATAAGTTAATTGTTTTTTATATCGCTACCATAATGAAAAAATTATCTCGGATTGTATTTTCAATCGTACTGTTGGGTTTTTCGGCCGCTTTGCCGGCGCAGACCTATTCTGTTTATTTTAATCAGAACGGGAAACTGACGGCGACGATGTCTTCTGCCGCTTATATCAGGCAATATAGTGTGGCGGCGGGTATTGCGCACGCGCAGGATTTTTATTATCCGTCGATGAAGAAATATTCTGAACCTTATATCGTTGCTTCAACGCAAATCAAATCTTTTGTACCTAACCTGCAAAATGGCATGTTGATTTTGTGGCATTTTAATGGTCAAAAAAAGATGACGGGAAGTTTCAGTAAGGGTAAACCGGATGGTGAATGGGTCAACTGGTATCCGAACGGTAAAAAATCTGCAGTTATGCCTTATAAAAATGGCTTGAGTGAGGGTACGGGATACCGCTATTACCGTAATGGCAGCAAGGAAAGCGAAATCCAGTTTAAACAAAATAAGGCAAACGGCGTATGGAAACAATGGTATGCTGATGGCAATATCAAAACGGAAATGGTCATGGTCAATGATGAGCCAGCTAAGATTCTGACATGGGATGAAAGCGGCCGATTACTCTCGGAACTGTCTATCCATCATCATAAACGTAATGGAGTAGTCTTAGAATGGTATGAAGATGGTTCTAAAAAGAGCGAAGCTGTTTATCAGGATGATAAGTTGGTTAGGAAAACCCAGTGGGATAAGGATGGTTATTTAATCGAACCCTAAATTTGATGCCGTCTGAAATATATTCAGACGGCATTCTTATATGTGCAGATTGATGGCATTGTTTCTTGAAAATTTAGCAGTGGTATATAATTTTGGCTTTTAATGAATATCTGCAAGGAGAAAGCTTCGTGAATAATTCAGTCATCACCGTCATCGGTAAAGATCGTGTGGGCATTGTGTACGACGTTTCCAAAATTTTAGCGGAAAACCAAATCAATATTCTCAACATCAGCCAACAGCTGATGGACGATTTTTTTACCATGATTATTTTGGTGGACACTTCAAAATGCACCAAATCGCGTCAAGAGGTTTTGGATTTGTTTGCGGAAGAGAGCAAAAAACTCGCGCTTGATATCCGTATGCAAAACGAAGAAATTTTTCAAGCCATGCACCGAATCTGAAAAAAGCAGCCTGCACTCTAGTTTTCAAAGTGCAGGCTGCTTTGAATGTGTTGGAGAACAGGGCAGAGATACCATCGTTACCGGCCGTTCAGGCTGACTGAAAAGAAGGAGTTCCACCATGATAACCCTGCGCCAACCTCTAAACCGGTGAAAAAGCATCGAAACTTTGGTGCGCGAAGATACTGTGTTGCGCGACCATGAAGGCGTATATTTACAATAGACCTGCCTGCCACCCGACACGTTCGAGCTGTTTTACGTAAATAACCGATTAGATGCCAATGCTTTTATGACTGCACGCTACCAAATCGTGATCGATAACAAAGTGATACCGTGTCGTTCAAAGTGTAGAGCGTGGAGCACGGATTTTTGGCGTTTTTGCTGTCGCTTCCTGTGTTTGTGCTTGTCAAACGGCTGATGTTGCGGTAGTGGTTGGGCGGTAAAAACAAATCCAAGCAAAAGGAAATACAGGCAGTCTGCATTTCAAAATACCAAAATACGAGAATATTTCAATGAAACCCGAAAAAATACTGCAAAAAATTGTTACCGAAAACGAATATACTGCGCTGCTGCCATCAGCTTCTCAAAACGAAATATTGCGAGAAGCCCTGTATCAAAACCGTATTTTTCTCTTTTTAGATTGGAAAGGGGAGAGTGGGCAGGGTGAGCTTTATCAATTTGTCAATGAGCGTTTGGTAGCATTCGGCAAAGAAATACTAAAAGTAAAACCTGATGATTTATATAAAAAATTCGATAAAGAATTTGGCCAAGATTGGGAAAGCGGCAATTTTCTGCCCTTTGCCTTCGATTATTTCGACGGCAAACTCAAACGGCAAAAAATGCGGTTGATGTTTTTGGAAAGTGGCAGCGATGACTACACTGTGTTTATTGTTCCGAGCAACGCATGTAAAAGTTTGGAAAGAATCCAGTCTGATTTTTGGACCTTCCAAAGTCTGAACAAAGCGGCAAATTTCATCTTATATACGGTCGATTGCTCCTCCTGCGGTCAACTGTCGGCATGGGATTTGGCCATAAGCGAGCCGCCGCCGTATGCTAATCACGAAGCGGCATACTGCGATTCCTGCCGCCAACCCTTATGGGATGCGGACGGCAAACTGTTTGCCGCAGTAGAAGAAACACCGCATTATGTCTCAGAACAAAAATAAATCACAGGCAGCCTGCACCAAATAAAACCCATTCAACAAGGAATCCCCAAAAATGTCCCAAGTCCATTCCAACGAAATCCTCGAAACCATCCGCATGGTAGCCGACCAGAATTTTGATGTGCGCACCATTACTATCGGCATTGATTTGCACGACTGCATCAGCAGCGATATCAATGTGTTGAACCAAAATATTTACAACAAAATTACCACAGTCGGCAAAGACTTGGTAGCAACGGCAAAATATCTGTCTGCCAAATACGGTGTACCGATTGTGAATCAGCGTATTTCCGTTACGCCGATTGCCCAAATCGCTGCAGCTACCCATGCCGATTCCTATGTCAGCGTGGCGCAAACTTTGGATAAAGCTGCCAAAGCGATAGGCGTGTCTTTTATCGGCGGCTTTTCCGCGTTGGTGCAAAAAGGCATGTCGCCTTCGGATGAGGTGTTAATCCGTTCCATTCCCGAAGCGATGAAAACCACCGATATCGTGTGCAGCTCCATCAATATCGGCAGCACGCGCGCAGGCATCAATATGGATGCGGTCAAGTTGGCAGGCGAAACCATCAAACGCACGGCTGAAATCACACCAGAAGGTTTCGGCTGCGCCAAAATCGTCGTGTTCTGCAACGCGGTGGAAGACAACCCGTTTATGGCGGGCGCGTTTCATGGTTCGGGCGAAGCGGATGCCGTTATCAATGTCGGCGTTTCCGGCCCGGGTGTCGTAAAAGCCGCGTTGGAAAACTCAGATGCAACGACATTGACCGAAGTTGCGGAAGTAGTGAAGAAAACCGCTTTCAAAATTACCCGCGTGGGTGAACTCATCGGCCGCGAAGCCTCAAAAATGCTGAATATCCCGTTTGGTATTCTCGACTTGTCGTTGGCACCAACCCCTGCCATCGGCGACTCGGTGGCGCGCATTCTTGAAGAAATGGGTTTGAGCGTCTGCGGTACGCACGGCACAACAGTAGCTTTGGCATTGCTGAACGATGCCGTGAAAAAGGGCGGCATGATGGCTTCCAGCGCGGTCGGCGGTTTGAGCGGCGCGTTTATCCCCGTTTCCGAAGATGAAGGCATGATTGCCGCCGCCGAAGCAGGCGTGTTGACGCTGGACAAACTCGAAGCGATGACCGCCGTTTGTTCGGTCGGCTTGGATATGATTGCCGTTCCCGGCGACACGCCCGCGCACACCATTTCCGGCATCATCGCCGACGAAGCCGCCATCGGCATGATCAACAGCAAAACCACTGCCGTACGCATTATTCCGGTAACCGGAAAAACCGTCGGCGACAGCGTCGAGTTCGGCGGCTTGTTGGGCTACGCGCCTGTAATGCCGGTAAAAGAAGGTTCGTGCGAAGTGTTCGTCAACCGCGGCGGCAGAATCCCGGCTCCGGTTCAATCGATGAAAAACTGATTGCGGTTTTGATGGGGAAATGCCGTCTGAAAGGCTTCAGACGGCATTTTTGTTTATGGGCATCGGGTAAAATGTCTTTAGAAAAGAATATTGCAAATTTAAAAAATCCCTGTGTCCTTATTTCTGCTTTCTTACGTCATTCTTTTAAAGGTGGGAATCTGGAAACCAAAAAAAACAACAGGAATTTATCCGAAACAACAAAAAACCATCCGCCGTCATCCCCGCGAAAGCGGGAATCTAGTTTGTTGTTCAAATAAATTCTGAAACTTTAATTTTGTCATTCCCGCGCATGCGGGAATCTAGAAATGAAAAACGACGAGAATTTATCAGAAATGACGGAAACTCAAAAAACCGGATTCCCGCCTGCGCGGGAATGACGAAATTTTAGGTTTCTGATTTTGATTTTCCGTTTTTGCGGGAAGGATGGGGTTTCAGATTGTGGGTATTGTCGGTATTTTCTATTTGGTAATGCCTTTGTTATAAAAAAGCCGTCTGAAATTTCAGACGGCTTTTACTTTTAACGCATCCACAATCAACCTAAACACATTCGAATGCCCGCGGCGGCTGGGGTAATAGAGGTAAAGCGGTTCGTAAGTCATAGCATACTCAGGCAACAGTTCGATCAGGTGCCCCGAATTGAGTGCATCCGCCACGCTCATATGTGCTATCCACGCAATGCCGAGGCCGTCTGAAACGGCTTGCAGAC
This sequence comes from Neisseria polysaccharea ATCC 43768, assembly GCA_000176735.1. Classification (GTDB taxonomy): domain Bacteria; phylum Pseudomonadota; class Gammaproteobacteria; order Burkholderiales; family Neisseriaceae; genus Neisseria; species Neisseria polysaccharea. The sequence goes on from ADBE01000130.1 coordinate 7,414, forward strand.
GCAGATGGTTGTTGATGGAAAACTGCGATTTGGGCGTGAATGTAATCAGCTCTTTTTTGTATTTGAATTCCCACTGCATCTCCGTGCCGTGTTCGGCGGAGAGCTTCGCGCCGATAAGGCGGTGCTGCTGCAAATCGTCAATATTTTTCGGCGAACCGTGTTGCGCCAAATAATCGGGCGAGGCGACCAACGCCATTTTGAGCGGTGCGGAAATCGGCACCGCAACCATCTCTTTTGCCACATCGTTGCCCAGCCGCACGCCCATATCAAATCCCTCTTTCACAATGTCCGCCCAACGGTCGTCCACCACGATTTCCAAGCGGATTTTCGGGTATTGGTTCAAAATCGGCTTTAATTTCGGGTATAACACCGCTTCCGCCGCCAGCGTCGGAGCATTGATACGAATCAGCCCCGATGGTGTATTCAAAAAGTCATTTAACGCATCGACTTCGTGGTTAATAGCTTGATAAAGCGGAGAAAGTTGGTCGAAAAGCTGCTGTCCGGCTTCGGTCAGCGACACATTGCGCGTAGTGCGGTTGAGCAGGCGCAAATTTAGCCGCGTTTCCAGATTTTTCATGCTGTGGCTCAACGCCGAAGAAGAAATCCCCAAAAGTTGCCCTGCTTTCACAAAACTCTGAGTTTGCGCCAGCGTCAAAAAATAATTCAGCTCGTTAAAGTTCTGCATTTTCCTGCCTCGTTTTAGCTGATTAGTGAATTTAATTCACGACATCATAAAACCAAACCTAATTTATCTCAATAAAAACACGGGCTAAAATGGCTACACTTTCATGAGAACAAACAGGAGACAATATCATGCAAAACATAAAATTAAACAACGGTGTACAAATTCCTGCACTTGGTTTCGGCGTATTCCAAATTCCGCCCGCAGAAACCGAACAGGCCGTGATTGCCGCCATCAAGGCGGGTTACCGCCACATCGACACCGCGCAGGTTTATATGAATGAAACCGAAGTCGGTTTGGGAATTAAAAACAGCGGCGTGGCGCGCGAAGAATTGTTCGTTACCACCAAAATTTGGGTAGAAAATTTCGGCTACGAAGCCGCCAAGGCCTCGCTGGATCGTTCATTAGGCCGTCTGAATTTGGATTACATCGATATGGTGCTGATTCATCAGCCTTACGGCGACAGTTACGGCACATGGCGCGCGCTGGAAGAATATCAGGCAGCCGGCAAAATCCGCGCCATCGGCGTGAGCAATTTTTCGCCCGTACGCGCGGTGGATTTGGGACTATTCAATAAAGTGATGCCGCAGGCTAATCAGATTGAAATCAATCCGTTCCAACAAAAAACCGAAGCCGTTGCCGCTTTGCAGGCTGAAGGCATCGCCGTGGAAGCATGGGCACCGTTTGCCGAAGGCAAAAACGATATTTTCCACAATCCCGTGTTAAGCAAAATCGGTGCGAAATACGGCAAATCTGTGGCACAAGTGATTACCCGCTGGCTGGTGGAACGTGGCATCATTGTATTGGCAAAATCCATTAAACCCGAACGCATGGCGGAGAACCTAAACGTCTTTGATTTTGCGCTCAGCAATGAAGACAAAGCCGAAATCGCCAAGCTGGACGGTACGTTCGACGCGATTGTCAACCACGACATGGTGGATAATTTGAAGAAACGTATCTTCGCGTGGAAAACGGGGCAGTAACTGCAAATACAGTCAGGACAGGACTTATACTGATTTTGTCAAAACGCATTTATGCCGTCTGAAAGGCTTCAGACGGCATTTTCGTTTGGACTTGATTACTCGATATAAGTGAATTTTGCACGTTTGATATTGCACATCAATTCGTAAGGGATGGTTCCGGCCGCTTCGGCAACGGTATTGATGTTGACCGTATCGCCCCACAGTTCGACCTCGTGTCCCAAACCTTCTTGCGAAGCGTCCAGCTCGATGGTCATCATATCCATAGAGACCCTGCCGATGACCCGGGTCAATTTACCGTCGACGGCGACGGGGGAGTTGGTTGGGGCACGGCGCGGATAACCGTCCGCATAACCGCAGGCAATCAGGCCGACGCGCGTAGATTTACTGGTATAAAATGTTGCACCATAACCGATAGGGGAGTGAGGCTGCAAAACGCGTTCGCCGAAAATACGGGTGGAAAGCCTCATCACGGGTTTCAGCCTGTCATCGCTGCCTCCGAACGGGGAAATGCCGTATAACGCCAAGCCCGCGCGCCCCCAATCCCTGCGTGCTTCGGGGATATTCAAAATAGCCGCCGAATTGGCAAGGCTTTCTTCGCCTTCCAGCCCTTTCGTACCCAAATCGAATGCTTCCATCTGTATTTCCGTCATACCGCTTTCGGGTTCGTCCGCGCAGGAGAAATGCGAGAACTTGACAATACTGTCCACATATTCCGATTGTTTCAATGCCGCATATGCCGAAGCGTAATCATGAGGGAAAAATCCGGTACGGTGCATCCCCGAATCCATTTTCAACCAGACCTTGACAGGTTTTTTCCAATGACGGGAAAGCAAAGCCTCAAGCTGCCATTGATTTCCGACTGCCGGCCAGAGCGAGTATTGTTCGACCGCTTCGTACTCTGATGCTTCAAATACGCCTTCCAAAAGGACAATCGGATGGGTAATGCCGCTCTCCCGCAGCCTGATTCCCTCGTCGATTGTCGCCACGGCAAAGCCGTCTGCCAAGTCTGCCAGCGCGAAAGCACATCTGACCGCACCGTGTCCGTATGCGTCGGCCTTCAGTACCGCCAATAGCTTGCCTCCGTGCATTTCCTTCAAAATCTGATAATTGTGCCTAAGGTTGCCCAACCTGATCTGCACGTTCAAAGGGCGCATAAATTCATTCCTTACCAAACAAGTGTTTATTAGCAAAATTAAGAAATCAATTAGGGAATTATAATCCAACGGCAAGGCTTTTAAAATATTAAAGACCCTTGTGTCTTCAAGCCGAAGCAGCAGTTTTCAGGTAGGAAGGCGGTTTGCTTTTCCTGATATAATCGCTTTCCCAAATTTATACTCTATTTGTTAAAATCAATAATAAATACAAGGCAATCCAAATGAAAGAACTAGATAAAATCGATTTCCGCATCCTTAAGATCCTTCAACAGAATGCCCGCATCCCGATGACGGAGCTTGCCGAGAAGGTAGGCTTGTCCACCACGCCCGTTACAGAGAGGGTGCGCCGTTTGGAGCGGGAACATTATATTTCCGGCTATCACGCCCACCTCAATCCCCATCTGTTGGGCAAACCGCTATTGGTTTTTGTCGAGCTGAAGCTGCAATCCAAATCGGGCAATATTTTCGAAGATTTCAAAAAAGAAGTGCTGAAAATTCCGCAAATTATGGAATGCCACTTGGTGTCGGGCGAATACGACTATCTGATTAAAGTACGTTTGCCCGATATGTCTGCCTATCGGGATATGCTCGGCAATATTTTGTTACAACTTCCTGCCGCTTCGGAGAGTAGGAGTTATGTTGTGATGGAGGAGGTCAAAGAAAATCCGGTTTTGGATTTGGATTGAATATTTCAGACCGGATATGCGGTTTGACACCTAAATGAAACATAACAACATCACGCACAGAGGCTTGTTGCTTCAGATAAAAAAATGCACACATTCAATAGAATGTGTGCCAAGTCTACAAAGGAGAAATAGAGGAGAAACTATTAACTGACTACTCGAACCAGCTAACGAAATGAATTATGCAGCTTTTCCGGTCAAAAAGCAAGCGTTTTTCTTGTTAAATTTCTTAAAGAATGGAATTTCAAACAATAAAAGTAATTAAATTTCAAAAAAAGCGGAGATAAAAAATGCACACATTCGGTTGAATGTGTGCCAAGTCTACAAAGGAGAAATAGAGGAGAAAAATCAAGCTGCATCAAGCAACTCAACGGCGGTAATTATCCGCCGTTTCTTATCTGCTGTCAATTATTTTTTGAAAATTTACCCGACCGATTCAAATTTTGCAAAAAACTTGCCCGATGGCTATCCGGTAACAAATTCCCTCAAAAGCCCGGCAATCCGCTTATTCAAAAAATCATATGCTTTCATTGAAATAAACTTTTGATTTTTCTTTATCGGCTGTTGCTTTTGATTCGCTAAATTTGCCGAAATTCAAATCCTCCGGATGTATTTTTTTGCGGGCATTGTGCGGGCAAATCGCCGTTTTGTCCCTTGTCAGGTTTTATGCATATCAGGTAAAACCGAAATCGTCCGCACCTGTCCGGTGTCGATTCGTCCCTTGCCATCTCGGGATATATCCAGCAAAATCGGCATATCGGTATTTTGATTGGTGTGTTGAGAAAATGACCCCGTTATTTAGAAAAGCCGTTTGGCTGCTGTTTGCCGTTTCGGTCTGTGCATTTGCCGGTTCTTTGGCGGCACAGTATATTTTGGGTATGGAGCCTTGCGTTTTGTGTATCAGTCAGCGGTTATGCGTTTTGGCAACCGCATTATGTGCGGCAATTGTCCTGATGTGCAGACCAAGAAGAAGGGCGGGCGGTTTGTTCGGTGCTGTCTTTATCAGCATTCCGGCCGTTACGGGTATTTCTGTTGCGGCATATCAGTTGTGGCTGCAGTCGCTGCCGCCGGGTACGGCTCCTTCATGCGGTGCGCCGTGGACGTTTCGATTGAAGGGCTGGCCTTTGTTTGATTGGTTCGAGCCTGTCGTGCGCGGGTTCGGAAATTGTGCCGAACCGGATTATCTGCTCGGGGTCGCTTTGCCTGTTTGGAGTGCGGCGTATTTTCTGGCGGTTGTTCTGACGGTTTGGTGGGCGTGGGCAAGGGCTAAATAAATCAATGCCGTCTGAAAGGTTCAGACGGCATTGTCGGATGCTTGTGCTATACGGTATCAGTCTAAATTCAGTACGGCAGAAGTATAAACGTCTTGTACGTCGTCTAAATCTTCCAGCGCGTCAATCAGCTTCTGCATCTTGACGGCATCGTCGCCGGAGAGTTCGGTTTCGTTTTGGGCGCGCATGGTTACGTCGCCGTCAACGGATTTGTAACCCGCCGCTTCGAGAGCGGATTTCACGCCCGCCCAATCGTTTGGCGCGGTGATGACCTCGATGGAACCGTCGTCGTTGGCAACCACGTCTTCTGCACCGGCTTCCAAAGCCGCTTCCATCAGCGCGTCTTCATCAACCCCGGGTTCAAATACCAAATAACCTTGATGTACGAAGTTGAACGCTACGCAGCCGTCGGTACCCAAGTTACCGCCGTTTTTGGTGAACGCATGGCGTACGTCCGCAACGGTGCGGGTTTTGTTGTCGGTCAGGCAGTCCACCATCAGCGCTGCACCGCCGATGCCGTAGCCTTCGTAGCGCAATTCGATGTATTCCACACCCTCTAAGTTACCCGTACCTTTATCGATGGCGCGTTGCACATTGTCTTTGGGCATATTGTTTTCGGCTGCTTTTTCCAAAGCCAGGCGCAGGCGCGGGTTGGCACCGGGGTCGCCGCCGCCCATACGCGCCGCAACGGTGATTTCTTTGATTAAACGGGTAAAGATTTTGCCGCGTTTGGCATCCTGACGGGCTTTTTTATGCTGGATATTCGCCCACTTGCTATGGCCTGCCATAAATTTCCTTTCTTATTTCAAATAATTAATCTGTTTTTGTCAGATTTTTTACGGTCGGCATTTTAACATAAGTTGCAAGTACCCAAAATATCCTGTTTTATGCCGTGCCGTTGTCGATGCCGTCTGAAAACGATTTCCTCCGCTTTCCGCTTAAAAATAAAGAAATATTTTAATTAACGATATTTTACGGTATGATGGCACAGCTTCTCCCCGATTGTTGACAATTGAAGGCATCTGTTGCGGCAAATACGGTCTGCTCGCCGTGTTTCCTTATTGGAATGTCTTTGGGAAAGCAGTCATTTTAATCGTAAGATAAGGTTTATTTTATGGAAAATATATTGTCTGTTCTGGTGGGTACAGTCAATCGGTTCCTTTGGGACTACCTGCTGATTTATGCCCTTTTGGGTATCGGTCTGTTTTTTACGCTGTATCTCGGTGCGCCACAGATTTTGAAGTTTGGCGCGGGGTTTAAATCCGTATTCGGCGGTTTGTTTGCCAAAAGGGATAAAGACGATAAGTCTTTATCGCAGTTTCAGGCACTTGCGGTTGCCGTATCAGCGCAAATCGGCACGGGCAATGTCGCCGGTGTGGCGACCGCCATTACCGCAGGCGGACCAGGCGCGATTTTTTGGATGTGGCTTTCTGCCGTTTTGGGGATGTCCACGATTTTTGCGGAGGCACTGCTGGCGCAGAAATACCGCGTCGTCAGCCACGGCAAATACATCGGCGGACCGGCGTTTTATATTACACACGGTCTGACTCCGAAAATCGGCAGGGGCGCGGCGCGTTTTTTGTCCGGTTTCTTTTCCATTGCGTTGATTATCGCATTGGGCTTTATCGGTAATGCGACACAGGCAAACTCCATTGCTTCTGCCGTTACCATTGCATTTGATGTGCCTTCTTTGGCAGTCGGTATTGTGCTTGCCGTCCTTGCGGGCATGGTTGTGATTGGCGGCGTGAACCGTATTGCCAATATTGCCCAGTTTGTCGTGCCGTTTATGGCGGTTGTTTATATTTTGTGCGCCGTCGTTATCCTGTTTGAATTTTCCGACCATATTGTGCCGATGTTCAACCACATCTTTACCGCTGCCTTCAATCCCGAAGCCGTTTTGGGCGGTGCTGCGGGTATCGGTATGCGCGAAGCGATACGTTTTGGCGTGGCGCGCGGTCTGTTTTCCAACGAAGCAGGTATGGGTTCGACTCCGCACGCCCACGCGACTGCGGATGTGAAGCATCCTGTGCAGCAAGGTATGGCGGCATTTGTCGGTGTATTTATCGATACGATTTTGGTATGTACGGCAACTGCGCTGATTATCTTGTTGACCGATGCCAACCTTTCGGGAGAACAGGGCGCGGCGGTTACTCAATTTGCCTTTAACAAGGCATTTCCGGGCTTCGGTTCGCAATTGCTTGCCGTGTGTCTGACCTTCTTCGCCTTTACCACTATCATCGGCTGGTATTATTTCGGCGAGTCCAACATCCGCTTCCTTTTCAGGGGAAGACACTTGGGCATCTATCGCGCATTGGTTCTGCTTGCCATTGTTTTGGGTACGCTCGGCAAAGTCGATTTGGTTTGGAGCCTGTCGGATATGTTCAACGGTTTTATGGTTATCCCCAACCTGATTGCCCTGTTCTTGCTGCGTAAGGAAATCCGTGCCATTTATGATGACTACCTGATGCAGGAAAAGGCGGGACAGGATTTGTCCTATCAGTATGAATTCCACGAGTTCCACGACAAGGGCTGATGTCCGGCAAACAGAAAACCTCCCAATCTTCAGGAACGGGAGGTTTTGCTTTTCAGACGGCATTCAGATTACATAACCGTACACGCTGACAAATTGGGTGATGCTGCCGCCTAATACGAACAGATGCCAGATTCCGTGCCCGTGTCGGATTTTTTCATCGTTTACAAACCAGTAAATGCCGACGCTGTACAGCATACCGCCTGCCGCCAGCCAAGCCAGTCCTGCCGGCGGGAGTGAGGCTGTCAGGGATTTCATTACCGCCAAGACCATCCAGCCCATTACGATATAAATCGCAATAGACAGCAGACGTTTTTCGCTTTTCCGTCCGATAGTGAGTTCTTGTGCGATTCCTGCAGCCGCCAGCAGCCAGGACAGTGAAAATACCGTCCAGCCCGGCCCGTTTCTCAAAGAAACCAGTGCAAACGGTGTGTAGCTTCCGGCAATAAGCACATAAATCATGCAGTGGTCGGTTTTTTTCAAAATGCTTTTCAGTTTTCCGGCTGCAATTCCGTGGTACAGCGAGGAACTCAAATAGAGCAGAAGAAGGCTGATGCCGTAAACCGATACGCTGAAGATACGGTAGCCGTCCCCGTGTCCTATGGTTTTCAGCAGCATCAGCACCAAACCTGCCGCCGCCAGAATCAAACCGCTCAAATGGCTGTAAGTATTGAAGCGTTCGCCTGCATACATCGCACAATCTTTCGGGAAAGTAGAGGCAGTCAGTTTACGCCGATACTTTTGCCTCTGTGTGGGATTTACTCTTTGCCTACACTGTGAATATTCTTGAAAATGCGTGTGTTAAAATCTGTTTTTTATTTTCAGACGGCATTTTATGTTGAATCCATCCCGAAAACTGGTTGAGCTGGTCCGTATTTTGGAAGAAGGCGGTTTTATTTTCAGCGGCGATCCCGTACAGGCGACGGAGGCTTTGCGCCGCGTGGACGGCAGTACGGAGGAAAAAATCATCCGTCGGGCGGAGATGATCGACAGGAACCGTATGCTGCGGGACACGTTGGAACGTGTGCGTGCGGGGTCGTTCTGGTTGTGGCTGGCAGCAGCGATGTTTACATTTTTTACCGGTTTTTCCGGTGCGTATCTTCTGATGGACAGCCAAGGGCTGAATTTCTTCCTGATTTTGGCGGGCGTGTTGGGCATGAATACGCTAATGTTGGCGGTATGGTTGGCAACGTTGTTCCTGCGCGTGAAAGTGGGGCGGTTTTTCAGCAGTCCGGCGACGTGGTTTCGGGGCAAAGACCCTGTAAATCAGGCGGTGTTGCGGCTGTATGCGGACGAGTGGCGGCAACCTTCTGTACGTTGGAAAATAGGCGCAACGTCGCACAGCCTGTGGCTCTGCACGCTGCTCGGAATGCTGGTGTCGGTATTGCTGCTGCTTTTGGTGCGGCAATATACGTTCAACTGGGAAAGCACGCTGTTGGGCGATTCGTCTTCAGTACGGCTGGTGGAAATGTTGGCATGGCTGCCTGCGAAACTGGGTTTTCCCGTGCCTGATGCGCGGGCGGTCATCGAAGGTCGTCTGAACGGCAATATTGCCGATGCGCGCGCGTGGTCGGGCTTGTTGGTCGGCAGCATAGTTTGCTACGGCATCCTGCCGCGCCTGCTGGCTTGGGCGGTATGCAAAATCTTTTTGAAAACAAGCCAAAGCAAGCTGGATTTAGAGAAACCTTATTATCAGGCGGTCATCCGCCGTTGGCAGACGCAAATCGTCGATGCGGATACGCATCAGGAAACCGTGTCCGCCGTTTCGCCGAAAATCGTCTTGAACGATGCGCCGAAATGGGCGGTCATGCTGGAAACCGAGTGGCATGAAGGGACGTGGTTCGAGGGCAGGCTGGCGCAGGAATGGCTGGATAAGGGCGTTGCCGCCAATCGGGAACAGGTTGCCGCACTGGAAGCGGAGTTGAAGCAGAAACCGGCGCAACTGCTTATCGGCGTACGCGCCCAAACTGTGCCGGACCGGGGTGTGTTGCGGCAGATTGTCCGACTCTCGGAAGCGGCGCAGGGCGGCGCGGTGGTGCAGCTTCTGGCGGAACAGGGGCTTTCAGACGACCTTTCGGAAAAGCTGGAACATTGGCGTAACGCGCTGACCGAATGCGGCGCGGCGTGGCTGGAACCAGACAGGGCGGCGCAGGAAGGTCGTCTGAAAACCGAAGCGGGGCTGCATAATGGATAGTGAAGCGCAACGGAGACACAACAGGCGCATTGCTTCAATTAGAACGGGCAAAGCGTGGCTGATGAATGACAGCAAATGGCAAAAAATTTTCGATGTGGTTTTTGCAGAAACAGGGCAACAGTTTGCCAAAGCCAAAATGTTGGGCGATGAGCGGATGTATGATATGCGTTTGGAAATTTATTCGGAAGATTTACGCGGTTACAGTGATGATTGGATTGCCGGCCCGCTGAAGTTGTCCGAAATCGAATATATTGAAACAGTCCTGCCTCCTGATGTCTGCGCGGCTCGCCTGACCCAAGCCATACGGGAGCGTGGGCAATACGAATTTGAAATAAAAGACCAAACCTTGACAATATACGGATACTTATAAAGGTCGTCTGAACCCCATCTTTCTTATCACAAAACACCATGAACACACGCCCCCTTTCCCTCGCCGTCGTGGGACACACCAACACCGGCAAAACCTCGCTCCTGCGCACCCTATTGCGCGACAGCGGCTTCGGCGAAGTCAAAAATGCCCCGTCCACTACGCGCCATGTCGAAGAAGCCGCCATCAGCGACGGCGCAGATATGCTGGTTTTCCTGTATGACACGCCCGGACTCGAAGACGCGGGCGGCGTGCTGGAATGGCTGGAAAACCATACGGACAATCGTTCAGACGGCATCGAACGGCTGCAACAGTTTCTCGGCAGCCACGGCGCGCACCATGATTTCAACCAGGAAGCCAAAGTCTTACGGCAAGTCTTGCAAAGCGATATGGCAATGTACGTCATCGACGCGCGCGAACCCGTCCTCGACAAATATCGGGATGAATTGACCATCCTTTCATGGTGTGCCAAACCGGTTATGCCCGTGTTCAACTTTACCGGCGGACAGCTTCCCGAATCGTGGACAACCATGCTGGCGAGGAGAAACTTGCACGTTTTCTCTGGGTTTGACACCGTCGCCTTCGATTTTGAAGGCGAATTGGATTTATGGAATAAACTCGCCACCATGTTGCCGCAGCATGAAGTCATCGACCGCCTGACCGCCGCCCGCCGCCGTGAATGGACGCGTCTGGACAAAGAAGCGCGCCGCGAAATCGCCGATTTCCTGCTTGATGTTGCCGCCTTCGCGCAGGAAGTGGACGAAAACGAGGATACCGACACCGTGTTGCAAACCATGCAGGCAGAAATACGCCAACTCGAACGGCAGATGCAGCAGCGGCTGTTTGCCCTCTACCGTTTCTACCACAGCGAAATCGACGGCGGCGACTGGATGCCGCAAGCCTTCCGCCAAGACCCGTTCGACAGCGAATTGCTCAAACAATACGGCATCCGCACCGGCACGGGCGCGGCAACCGGCGCGCTCATCGGCTTGGGGCTGGACATCGCCACACTCGGTGGCTCGCTCGGATTGGGTACGGCAATCGGCGGCTTTTTGGGCGGCATCCTGCCCAATACCCGCACCATTTCCGACAAGCTCAACGGTCGCCAAACCCTACACACCGACCCCGAAACCCTGACCCTGCTCGCCGCCCGCGCCCTCGATCTGCTCCACGTCCTGCAAACGCGCGGACACGCGGCACAATCGGATATCGAGTTGCACAGCCGCAAAGCCCCTTGGGACGCCGCCAGACTCCCGCCCGAACTCAACAAAGCCCGCAGTCATTGGAAATGGTCGTCGCTCAATACGCACCGCCCCGAAACCAGCCGCGCCGAACGCGCCGGATATGTGGAGAAACTTCAAATCCGCCTGTCGGGAAAATATAGTGAATTAAATTTAAATCAGGACAAGGCGGCGAGCCGCAGACAGTACAAATAGTACGGCAAGGCGAGCCAACGCTGTACCGGTTTAAATTTAATTCACTATAATGCCGTCTGAAGCCTGTTTGTATGGCAAGTCAGATTCAAATCGGGATAAGGCAGGAGGGTCGCTGAAGCCGATTTGCGACAAAAAACGGGTTCTGTATGATACAGAACCCGTTTTCCGATGCCGTCTGAACGCTTCAGACGGCATTTTATTTGCAAAGGAATTACAGGGTGCGGGCAACTTCGACGATGTCGAAACATTCGAGTTGGTCGCCTTCCATGATTTCGTTGTAGCCTTTAATCATCAGACCGCACTCAAAGCCCATACGGACTTCTTTGACGTCGTCTTTATAGCGTTTCAACGAAGCCAGTTCGCCCGTGTGGATGACCACGTTGTTGCGGATGAGGCGGACATGGGAATCGCGTTTGACCACGCCGTCGGTAACCATACAGCCTGCAATATTGCCGACTTTTGAAACAGAGATAACCTGACGGATTTCGACCGTACCGGTTATTTGCTCTTTCTCTTCCGGAGAGAGCATGCCGCTCATGGCGGCTTTTACGTCGTCGATGGCATCATAGATGATGTTGTAGTAGCGGATTTCCACGTTTTCATTTTCGGCCAGCTTACGTGAAGAAGCATCTGCACGTACGTTAAAGCCGATAATGAATGCGCCCGAAGCGATGGCAAGGTTGACATCAGATTCGGTAATGCCGCCAACGCCGCTGTGCAACACGTTCACTTTCACTTCGTCTGTGGACAGTTTTTTCAGGCTGCCCGCCAAAGCCTCATAAGAGCCTTGAACGTCTGCCTTGATGATGACCGACAAAGATTGGGCCTGGGTTTCGCCCATATTGTTGAACATATTTTCCAGCTTCGCCGCCTGCTGTTTGGCAAGGCGCACGTCGCGGTATTTGCCTTGGCGGAAGAGGGCGATTTCGCGCGCTTTTTTCTCGTCCGCCAATACCATCGCGTCTTCACCCGCATTCGGTACGTCGGACAAGCCGAGGATTTCGACGGGGATGGACGGGCCGGCTTCGGTAATGGATTTGCCGTTTTCGTCAACCATCGCACGGATTTTGCCGAATGCCGTACCGGCCAGCAGCATATCGCCTTTTTTCAGCGTACCGCTTTGTACCAAGAGAGTGGCAACCGCACCGCGGCCTTTGTCCAGACGGGCTTCGACGATAATGCCTTTTGCAGGTGCATCGACAGGGGCAGTCAGTTCCAAGACTTCGGCTTCGAGCAACACGGCTTCGAGCAGCGCGTCGATGTTCGTTCCTTTTTTCGCGGAAACGTCGATGAATTGAACCGTGCCGCCCCAATCGTCGGGGATAACTTCGTGTTGGGTCAGTTCTTGGCGGATGCGTTCGGGGTTGGCAGTGTCTTTATCGATTTTATTGACGGCAACCACAATCGGAACGCCTGCCGCTTTGGCGTGGGCAATTGCTTCGATGGTTTGCGGCATCACGCCGTCGTCGGCCGCGACCACAAGAATCACGATGTCGGTTGCTTTCGCACCGCGTGCGCGCATAGCGGTAAAGGCTTCGTGTCCCGGGGTGTCCAAGAAGGTAATCACGCCACGTGGGGTTTTGACATGGTACGCGCCGATGTGCTGCGTAATGCCGCCCGCTTCGCCCTGTACCACTTTGGCGCGGCGGATGTAGTCCAGTAGCGAGGTTTTGCCGTGGTCGACGTGGCCCATGACGGTAACGACGGGCGGACGCGGCAATGCTTCGGCTTCCACTGCTTCCGCGCCTTCGTCCAAGAAGGCTTCGGGATCGTCGGCGGCGGCAGGTTTACCGATATGTCCGAGTTCTTCGACGACAATCAGGGCTGTGTCTTGGTCGATGGATTGGTTGATGGTTACCATCATGCCCATTTTCATCAGGGCTTTAACCACTTCGACGCCTTTGACTGCCATTTTGTGCGCCAAATCGGCAACGGTAATGGTTTCGGGAACTAAAACCTCGTGTACGACAGGTTCGGTCGGCGCTTGGAAGGCGTGTTGGTTTGGCTCAAGTTTGAGTTTTTTGCCTTTTTTGCCGCCGCGTACGCGCTCGTCGTCGCCGTTGCGCGCATTGTTGCGGTCACGTCCGCCTTTACCGCCTTTGCCTTTGGTATTGCGGCCCTGGCCTTCGTCATCACGGTTGTAGCGGTCTTCTTTTTTTGCTTTTGACGGGTTGACAGGTTTATTTTCGACGGCTGGCGCGGCTGCCTGCTGTTTCTCGGCAGGTTTGGCGGGACGCTGTCTGCCGGTTTTGGCTTCCTGTGCGGCTTTTGCCTGTTGTTCTGCCTGTTGTTTCATGGCTTCGCGGCGTGCCTGGCGTTCCTGTTTCTCTTTCAACAGGGCTTCCTGGTGGGCGCGAAGTGCGGCGGCACGGCGAGCCTCTTCATCGCGTTGCGCCTGTTCTTCCGCGCTGACCACGGGTTGCGGCACGGCAGGTGCGGCAGGTTTCGCCGGTTTTTTGGCATCTTTGCCTTTGCCGTTTCGCTCGTGTTTCGGCTTGGCGGCTTTTTCTTTGGGCTCGGCGGGTTTTTCAGACGGCATTTTGTCGGCTTGGACTTTTTCCGCTTTGCTTTCTTCGGCGGGTTTGGTTTCCGCCACAACGGGTGCGGTTTCGGCTTTTGCTTCGGTGGGTTTCTGCGCGGCAGGTTTGGCTTTGTTGCCTGCTTTTGCCGCTTTCAGTTTTGCCGCTTCCGCTTCTGCCTTGGCACGGGCTTCTGCGCGTGCGGCAGCTTCGGCTCGGGCTTTTGCCGCGTCTTCTGCCGTCTGCTCCGGCTGGACAGGTGCGGCTTGGGTTTGGGCGGCTTTTACCTGTGCTGCCAATTCTTCGGCAGAAGGAATGTTGACAGTGCGTCCGCGTTTGCGTGTTTCGACTTTTACGCCGTCAACGGTGCTGACTTCGGTTTTGGTGCGGCGGATGCTGATGGTGCTGCTGTTGCTGCCGTTTTTCTTGGTCAGGTAGGCGTTCAGAAGCTGTTTGTCGTCCAGCGTCAGGGAATCGCTGCCGCTGTTTTTGCTGACGCCGGCTTCTTTCAACTGTTTCAACAGGTCTTCGACGGGGCGTTTCAGCTCGGCGGCAAATTGTTCTACGGTTGTGTTACTCATCTGTACCCCCTTTATTTGTCTTCGGTAAACCAGTGTTCGCGTGCGGTCAGGATGACGGCTTTTGCGGTTTCTTCGTTTACACCGGTAATTTCAATCAGTTCGTCCACGGCAAGCTCTGCCAAGTCGTCGCGGGTGGTAATGCCTGCTTCGGCAAGGCTGCGGAGCATATCGGCATCTACGCCTTCGAGGTTGCGCATATCGTCGGACACTTCGCCCAGTTTTTCTTCGGCGGCAATCGCCATGGTCAGGATGGCATCGCGGGCGCGGTTGCGGAGCATATCGACGATTTCTTCGTCAAATCCTTCAATGGCAAGCAGTTCGGCGGCAGGAACATAGGCGACTTCTTCCAAGGTTGCAAAACCTTCCTGAACCAGTACGTCGGCAGTTTCTTCGTCCACGTTCAAGTGATCCATAAACAGGCGGCGGATGGCGGCATCTTCTGCCGCATTGCGCTCGTCTGCTTCTGCAGAGGTCATGATGTTGAGCTGCCAGCCGGTCAGCTCGGAGGCGAGGCGGACGTTTTGACCGCCGCGTCCGATGGCGAGCGCGAGCTGGTCTTCGGCAACGATGACATCGACGGCGTGTTTGTCTTCGTCGATGACGATGCGGCTGACTTCGGCGGGTGAGAGCGCGCTCATGACGAATTGGGCAGGCTCGGGCGACCAAAGGACAACGTCGATGCGCTCGCCGGACAATTCGTTGCTGACGGCATTGACACGCGAACCGCGAACGCCGATACAGGTGCCTTGCGGATCGATGCGCTGGTCGTTGGCTTTGACGGCGACTTTGGCACGTTGTCCCGGGTCGCGGGCGACAGCGCGGATTTCAAGCATGCCGTCTGCAATTTCAGGTACTTCATTGGCGTACAGTTTGACGAGGAAATCGCCGGAAGTACGGCTCAGGATGACTTGTTTGCGGCCGGTGTTGCCGATTTCTTCGACGCGCAGGAAGAGGGCGCGGATGCGGTCGCCGCTGCGGAAGTTTTCGCGCGGAATCATTTGGTCGCGCGGAATCAGCGCGTCCAGTTTGCCGGCAACGACTTCGACGATGATGCCGTGGCGTTCGACGCGTTTGACCGTGCCGGACACGATGTCTTCTTTGACGGCGAGAAACTCGTTCAGATTCTGCTCGCGCTCGGCATCGCGGATGCGTTGCAGGATGATTTGTTTGGCGGTTTGCGCGGCTTGGCGGCCGAAGCCTTCGTTGGGCAGCTGCTCTTCATAGTATTCGCCGATTTGGATGGCGGTGCCGGGAATTTCCTCTTGGATTTCCTCGATGGTTTTTTCGACATCGGGATAGGTATAGTCTTCATCGGCGACAATCAGCCAGCGGCGGAAGGTTTGGTATTCGCCGGTGTCGCGGTTGATTTGGACGCGGACATCCATGTGTTCACGGTCTGCCTTTTTCTTGGCGGCGGTAGACAGGGCGAATTCCAGTGCTTGGAAGACGACTTCGGCATCAACGTTTTTTTCGCTTGCCAGCGCTTCTGCCAGTTGCAACATTTCACGGCTCATTTTGAATATCTCCAATATTGTTGTGTTTTAAAATTTGAATTCGGGGCGCAGGCGGGCTTTGTCGATGTTGTCCAACCCGATTTGCACGGTTTTGCCGTCGAAAGAAACGGTAACAGTGTCGTTTTCGCAGCCTTCGATTTTACCGATAAAGTTTTTCTGACCGTCTATCGGCAGACGGGTTTTGATTTTTGCCTGCTGACCGGCAAAGCGCACGAAGTCAGCGGCTTTTTTCAGCGGCCGGTCGAGTCCGGGGCTGGAAATTTCCAGATTTTTATAATCGATGTCTTCCACCATAAACACGCGGCTCAAATGGTTGCTGACGGCGGCGCAGTCTTCGACGGTAATGCCGCCTTCCTTATCGATGAACACGCGCAGCGTCCCTTGTGCGGTCAGTTCGAAATCGACCAGTTCGTAGCCCAAGCCGGGCAGGGTTTTTTCGAGGATGGTCTGAATATCCATACGGCTCCCTAAAGTGCATAATAAAAAAATGGCCGGGCGGCCATTTTTCGTTGGGATTGAAAAATTTTCGGGATTATAACCCTTTTTGCGGAGAAATGAAAGCGTTGATTTGTTTTATATTTTCCAATTTGAAAAAATGGCTGTCCGGCAATGGTTTTTGAAAGGGGGCGGCATTGCCGGCAAAATTTCCGGCAGATTCGGTTTTTTGCCGTTTAATCTTTTTTGAATCAGCGCGTTGTTTCTTTTCCCGGCTGCCGGCGTGTTTTGTTGCACGGGGGTGGGTGTTCCCCCGTCTTGCATAAAGCCCGCCCCAAGCCTAAAATCAGGGCATTTTTTTGACAGTTTGGGGCTGCGTTATGTCTCTTTATCCGATTTACAATTTTTCCGCCGGCCCCGCCGTATTGCCCGAAGCCGTGTTGGAAACGGCGCGGCAGGAAATGTCGGATTACAACGGTACGGGTTTTTCCGTGATGGAAATGAGCCACCGTTCGGATATGTTTTTGAGCATCCTGCATCATGCCGAACAAGACCTGCGGCAGCTTTTGAACATTCCGTCCGACTATAAAATCCTGTTTTTACAGGGCGGGGCGACCACGCAATTCAATATGGCGGTTTTGAATATGGCACGCGGTTTCCGCACCGCCGACGCGGTGGTAACGGGCAACTGGAGCCGTACCGCCTATGAGCAGATGGGGCGGCTGACCGATACGGAAATCCGTTTGGCGGCGCACGGGGGCGAGCAATATGCCTATAAAAACCTGCCTGCGGTGGAGGATTGGGATGTCGATCCGAATTCCGCATTTGTCCATTTTGCGATTAATGAAACCGTAAACGGCCTGCAGTATCAAAACGTCCCCAAGCTTTCAGACGGCCTGCCGCCGCTGGTGTGCGATATGTCGAGCGAAATTTTGTCGCGCGAGTTTGATGTATCCGATTACGGCTTGATTTACGCCGGCGCGCAAAAAAATATCGGTCCGGCCGGTGCGACCGTGGTCATTATCCGCGAGGATTTACTCGAGCGTTGTCCGAACGATATTCCCGATGTGTTCAACTACCGTTCGCACATCAACCGCGACGGTATGTACAACACGCCGTCAACTTACGCGATTTATATGTCGGGGCTGGTGTTCCGCTGGCTGCAGACGCAGGGCGGTGTGAAAAAAATTGAAGCGGTCAATCGGATAAAGGCGCAAACCTTATACGAGGCGATAGACAGCAGCGGCGGTTTTTACATCAACGATATTCATCCTGATGCGCGTTCCAAAATGAACGTGGTCTTCAAAACCGCGAGCGAGGATTTGGATCGACGCTTTGTGTTGGAAGCCGAGTTGCAGGGCTTGTGCCTGCTTAAGGGCTATAAAACCGTCGGCGGTATGCGTGCCAGCATTTATAATGCGATGCCGCTCGAAGGCGTGCGGGCTTTGGCAGATTTTATGCGCGATTTCCAACGGCGTTACGGTTGATGTCCCGATGCCGTCTGAAAGCGGTTTGCGGCTTCAGACGGCATCGGCTGTTTCGGCGTTTTCCGGCGGCGTTCCGGTGCGGCGGTAGGGGGTAAGGCTGCGCTGCCGGTGTTTTTATTCCGGGCGTGATGCTGTTTGCGCCGGACTGTCCCGCCGGGTTTTTCAAATATGAAATGTGTTGCCCCCGCTTTTCCGGCAAGGGCGTTTTCCGCCCGGTTCGAATCTTGCTTCCGATGTTTTTATGTCTGCCGGATGTTTGAATGGCGGGTAGAAACCCCGCACAGCCGCCGTTTTCTTGCCCTGCTTTGCTCCGTTGCCTTATAATTAAGAATCTTTTTCAATAATCCGGATTCCAAATGCCGGATGCCTTTTCCAACCCTTATCCGACACATTCCAAATGATAAAACCGAACCTGAGGCCGAAGCTCGGCTCTTCCGTGCTGATTGCCTTCCTTTCCCTGTATTCTTCGCTGGTATTGAATTACGCCTTTTTTACCAAAGTTGTCGAGCTTCATCCTTTTAACGGCACCGGGGCGGATATTTTCCTCTATACGATGCCGGTGGTGCTGTTTTTTTAAGTAATTTCGTTTTTCACGTCATTGCCCTGCCTTTTGTGCATAAGGTATTGATTCCGTTGATATTGGTTATCAGTGCGGCGGTGTCTTACCAAGAAATATTTTTCAATATCTATTTCAACAAGTCGATGTTGAATAATGTCTTGCAAACTACGGCTGCCGAAAGCGCGCGCCTGATTACGCCGGGCTATGTGCTGTGGATTGTATGTTTGGGCGTATTGCCCGCGCTGGCGTATATCGCCGTCAAGGTCAAATACCGCGTTTGGTATAAGGAGCTTTTGACGCGCCTTGTGCTTGCCGCCGTTTCCTTTTTGTGCGCGTTGGGCATCGCGATGTTGCAATATCAGGATTACGCCTCGTTTTTCCGCAACAATAAATCAGTAACCCATCTGATTGTGCCGTCTAATTTCATCGGCGCGGGCGTGTCGAAATACAAAGATTGGAAGCGTTCCAACATTCCTTATACGCAATTGGATATGGCGGTCGTGCAAAACCGCCCGGCCGGCAGCCTGCGCCGTTTCGTGGTGCTGATCGTGGGCGAGACCACGCGTGCCGCCAACTGGGGTTTGAACGGTTACAGCCGCCAAACTACGCCGCTTCTTGCCGCGCGCGGCGATGAAATTGTCAATTTCCCGCAGGTCAGAAGCTGCGGCACATCGACCGCGCACTCCCTGCCGTGTATGTTCTCAACCTTCGACCGCACGGATTATGACGAAATTAAAGCCGAACACCAGGACAACCTGCTGGACATCGTGCAGCGCGCCGGCGTGGAAGTTACCTGGTTGGAAAACGATTCCGGCTGCAAGGGCGTGTGCGGCAAAGTGCCGAATACCGACGTTACCTCGCTCAACCTGCCCGAATACTGCCGCAACGGCGAGTGCCTCGACAATATCCTGCTGACCAAGTTCGACGAAGCCCTCAACAAAAACGATAAAGACGCGGTTTTGATTCTGCATACCATCGGCAGCCACGGGCCGACGTATTACGAACGCTACACCGAAGCCGAGCGCAAATTCACGCCGACCTGCGACACCAACGAAATCGACAAATGCGCCCGCGCCACGTTGGTTAACACTTACGACAATACGGTTTTGTATGTGGACCAGTTTATCGACAAGGTTATCCGCAAACTTGAAAACCGCGACGATTTGGAAAGCGCGGTGCATTATGTTTCCGACCACGGCGAAAGTTTGGGCGAAAACGGGATGTACCTGCACGCCGCGCCTTACGCCATCGCGCCTTCCGGACAGACGCATATCCCGATGGTTATGTGGTTTTCCAAAGCCTTCCGCCAACACGGGGGCATAGATTTCCAATGCCTCAAGCAAAAAGCGGCGGAAAACGAATATTCGCACGACCACTATTTCAGCACGGTATTGGGGCTGATGGATATTTCCAACAGCCAAACCTATCGGAAGGATATGGATATATTGGCAGCCTGCCGCCGTCCGCGCTGATGCCGGATATGCCGTCTGAAGCCTTCAGACGGCATATGTGTCCGAACACCCGACCGACGACCGGAGTATAACGATATGGATGCTTTAAAATTATTGACGAACCGCCGATCTTCCAAAAAGCTGAAGCCCCCCGCCCCCGATGCGGCGGAGTTGGAACAAATATTGCAGGCGGCAACCCAAGTTCCCGATCACGGCAATATGCGCCCCTTCCGTTTTACCGTGATTCAAGGCGAGGTAGGATTGCAACGTTTTCGCGATGTGTTGAAGCAAACGGTTGCCGAATTGAATTTCGGCGACGATGCGATGAAAAAGGCGGGAAAAGTGGGCAATATGGCGCCGATGGTTATTGGTGTAACGTTTGCGCCAAACCGCGATGTGCCTAAGCCGAAACCGGAATGGGAGCAGATGCTGACGGCGGGTTGTGCGGCGTATGCGCTGCAACTGGCGGCAACGGCTCAGGGATTCGACAATGTCTGGATTACGGGGATGTGGGTCAACAGCCCCTTGTTGCGTGAGGCTTTCGGATGTGCGGATAAGGATAAAATCATCGGGCTGATGATGATCGGCACGCCGACAGAGGAAGCGCATAAGTCCAAAAATACCGATTTGGAAGCGTTTGTCAGCCATTGGTAAACGGAATCTCAAACAAAATGCCGTCTGAAAGGCTTTCAGACGGCATTTTGTTTGAAAATCAGTGCAAGCGCATAAGTTATAGCGGATTAACTTTAAACCGGTACGGCGTTGCCCCGCCTTAGCTCAAAGAGAACGATTCTCTAAGGTGCTGAAGCACCAAGTGAATCGGTTCCGTACTATTTGTACTGTCTGCGGCTTCGCCGCCTTGTCCTGATTTAAAGTTAATCCACTATAAAACATCGGCGGTATTTTGTCAGGTTCGCCGCAAGATAAATCTGTTTTCCGGTAAGCATCTGCCGGATTGTGCGACTGTGAGACAACCACCTAATTTCTCAGGAAAAAACAGCGGTACTTTTCAGTACCGCCAAAGCTGCTTTGGTAATTGAAGGGGTTATCGGCTTGCGCAGCGGAAGCCTAAGTTGTGCAGGACGTATTTGGATTGCAGGCTGGTACGGATGCCGTAGCGGAGGAAGGCGGCATAGTTGGACGAGTCGCTCGACCCGATAGATGCGCCGCTGCAAAACATTTGCGCGTTGGCATTGCCGGAAGAAAGCAGGCTGCTGTTGAAATCTTCCGTCCATTCCCAAATCAGACCGTGCATATCATAAACGCCCCAGTAGTTCGGGCGGCCTTTGCCGACATCGTGCAGGCCTTTCCGTCCGCCGTCGGCATACCAATCGAGAATAGTGCGGTTGTAGCCGGGTTCGTTTGAGCCGTTTTTCTGCGTGGCGGAAGCAAGTCCGGCAAATTCCCATTCGTCAATGGTCGGTAGGCGTTTGCCTTGTGCGGCGCAATAGGCGTTGGCGGCAAACCAGGAAACATTGGTAACAGGCTGTTTCAGTTCGCCCACTTTTGGTGCATAGCTGTGGCTGCCGTTTTTCATCCAATGCTTCAGGTAAGCAGGCTCTGCCTGTTTGGAACTGACCCTGCCTTTTTGCCATTGGGGGTGGCTGTTGACAAATTCGGCAAACTCGGCATTGGTAACGGGATATTTATCCAGTTTGAACGGTTTGACTTTAATCAGGCCGGTGTCTTTTTTCAGATAAAGCGGGCGGTAGCTGCCGCCTTCGATTTGGGCCATTTCGGCAGCCGCCGCTTGGGTGCCGGCGAGTGCCGCGCCGAGGAAAAATAACCGGACATACTTCATAAAGCCTCCTGACAGGCGGTTAACATTGATTTTTCAGACGGTATTTTAAACGAAAGCCGCGAATGCCGTCTGAAGAATCAAGTTCCCAAAGTAGAAAGGTTGATGATTAAAAAACCACTGCCGTGCGTAATAAAGTACGGCGGCAGTGGTTTGTTCCGCTAATGACGGATATCCGATTTAGTAAACGCTTTTTTCGGATGCGGAGGCTGCCGGGGCGGAAGCTGCGGGAGCGGAAGCGGCAGGGGCAGAAGCCGCGCCGTTGCCGGCGTAAGCGGTATCACTCAATTTTTGAGTCATAATTTCAGGGTTTTCCGCACCCTCTACTTTCAATTGGCCCAACGCGCCTTTGTTGAATGCGCGGAAGATGGAGTGGTCGACCAAAGTGTAGCTGCCCGGGATGTCGACTTTGAATTCGACAATGGCGGAACCGCCGGCAGGAACGATGGTGCTTTGTACGTTTTCGTTAATCAGTTTGCCGCCTTCAACATAAACTTTGTCGAAGATTTCGCCGATGACGTGGAAGGAAGACACCAGGTTCGGGCCGCCGTTACCGACGTACATACGCACGGTTTCGCCCGCTTTGGCTTTCAGCGCGTTATCGCCGGCGATAGAACCTACGTGGCCGTTGAATACGACGTATTCAGGCTGTTCGGCGACGGCTTTGTCCATATCGAACGGTTGCAGGCCTTGCGCGCCTTTTTTGCCTTTGGTGTAGAAGTCGCCTTGGACGATGTAGAACTCTTTATCCACTTTCGGCAGGCCTTCTTTAGGCTCGACCAAAATCAGACCGTACATACCGTTGGCGATGTGCATACCGACCGGCGCGACGGCGCAGTGGTAGATGTACAGACCCGGTTGCAGGGCTTTGAAGCTGAATGTGGAAGTACGGCCCGGAGCGGTAAAGGTTGCGGCCGCGCCGCCGCCCTGGCCGGTAGCCGCGTGGAAGTCGACGTTATGGGGAACAGTAGAAGACGGGTTGTTGGAGAATTCGACTTCAACCGTATCGCCTTCGCGTACGCGGATCATACGGCCCGGAACGTCGCCGTCAAATGTCCAGTAGCGGTATTCCACGCCGTCGTCCATTTTCATGGTTTTTTCGACGGTTTCCATTTTTACGCGGACTTTGGCGGGGTAGTCGCGGTCGATTGCAGGAGGCACTTCGGGAGCGTGGGTGGTAACCGCATCGATAACGGGCAGCTCGCCGGACGGTGTTTCGGCGGCGGTTTGTGCGGCGGAGCTTGCAGCTTCGGCGGAAGCGGCAGGGGTTTCGGCAGGGGCTTGCGCGGCAGGTTCGCCGCCGCAGGCGGCTAAGGCGAATAAGGAAGCAATCATTGCGGCTAATGCTTGGCGTTTCATAATGTTTTCCTTTTGTAAGAAAAGTAGGGAGATTGGTTAAGAACTGGTGTGATTATGCGGTTGCTTACCTATGTATATTTTGATTTAGGTCAAGTAATTCAATAAATATGAACTTAAAATGATACTTCTAATACTTTATAACTACTAAAAATTACAATAAATAAGCTGATTTGCTTAAGGGCTTCGGCAAATCAGGCAAAGGCAGGGTAGTTGCCGACTAAAGAATAATGATAGTCATTATCATGTATGTATTTGTTTTATATGTGAGTTTGTTTGAACAAATGTTTATTTGTGCGGTAAACCGTGCTACAATCTTTAACATTCATATTCTGTGAATTTTTAAACAACCACTTTTACCAAAAGGAGCTCTAAAAATGGGACAGTACAAGAAGCTATGGTACTTGCTGTTTGCCGTTCTGGCGGTATGCTTTACCATTCTTGGCTATATGGGCAGCGAGGTTTATAAAAAAGCCCCGCCTTACCCTGAACAGGTCGTTTCTGCATCAGGCAAGGTTCTGATGACGAAAGACGATATTTTGGCAGGTCAGTCTGCATGGCAAAGTACCGGCGGTATGGAGGTCGGTTCGATTCTGGGTCATGGTGCATATCAGGCTCCGGACTGGACTGCGGACTGGCTGCATCGTGAGTTGGTTGCATGGTTGGATTTGACTGCGCAACAGACTTACGGCAAAAAATTCGATGAAGTTTCCCCTGAGGAACAAGCTGTCTTGAAAACACGCCTGGCTGACGAATACCGTAATCAAAGCCGTGTGAAAGAAGATGGTTCCGTTGTCATCAGCGATACGCGTGTAAAAGCTATCGAAAGCATCCTGCCTTACTACCACGGTGTTTATGGCGACGATCCTAAGCTGCAAACCACTCGTGAACACTTTGCAATGAAAAACAATACATTGCCAAGTCAAGAGGCACGTGAGAAACTGTTCAACTTCTTCTTCTGGACTTCATGGTCTGCTTCGACCAACCGTCCTAACGAAACCTTTACCTATACCAACAACTGGCCGCACGAGCCCTTGATCAACAATGTGCCGACCACTGAAAACTATATGTGGTCATTCACCAGCGTTGTTCTTCTGTTGATGGGCATCGGTTTGTTGATGTGGGGTTATTCTTTCCTGACCAAACACGAAGAAGTGGAAGTTCCGGCTGAAGATCCTATTTCTAAGGTTCAGTTGACTCCTTCGCAAAAAGCATTGGGCAAATATGTATTCCTGACAGTTGCCCTGTTTGTGGTACAAGTATTGTTGGGTGGTCTGACTGCGCACTATACCGTCGAAGGTCAAGGTTTCTACGGCATTGACGAAGCACTGGGCTTCGAAATGTCGGATTGGTTCCCTTATGCCTTGACCCGTACTTGGCACCTTCAATCTGCCATCTTCTGGATTGCAACCGGTTTCCTGACAGCAGGTCTGTTCTTGGCTCCGATTGTGAACGGCGGTAAAGATCCCAAGTTTCAACGTGCCGGTGTGAACTTCCTGTACATCGCCCTGTTCATCGTAGTCGGCGGTTCTTACGCAGGTAACTTCTTTGCGTTGACGCACATCCTTCCCCCCGAATTTAATTTCTGGTTCGGACACCAAGGTTACGAATACCTCGATTTGGGCCGCTTCTGGCAACTTCTGTTGATGGTCGGTCTGTTGTTGTGGCTGTTCCTGATGTTGCGTTGCACTATCTCTGCCTTTAAAGAAAAAGGCGTGGATAAAAACCTGCTGGCGATCTTTGTTGCTTCCATGGTTGGTGTTGGTGTGTTCTACGCACCGGGCCTGTTCTATGGCGAAAAATCTCCGATTGCCGTAATGGAATACTGGCGCTGGTGGGTGGTTCACCTGTGGGTGGAAGGTTTCTTCGAAGTGTTCGCTACCGCTGCCTTCGCATTTATCTTCTACAACATGGGCTTTGTCCGCCGTAGTACCGCTACTGCTTCTACCCTGGCTGCAGGTGCTATCTTCATGCTGGGCGGTATCCCGGGTACGTTGCACCACTTGTATTTCTCCGGCTCTACTTCTGCTTCTATGGCAATCGGTGCCTGCTTCTCCGCTTTGGAGGTAGTACCGCTGGTATTGCTGGGCCGTGAAGCATACGAACACTGGTCTTACCAACACTTGTCCGATTGGGCGAAACGTTTGCGTTGGCCGCTGATGTGCTTCGTTGCAGTCGCCTTCTGGAACATGATTGGTGCCGGTGTATTCGGTTTCCTGATTAACCCGCCGATTTCCCTGTTCTATATCCAAGGTTTGAATACTTCTGCTGTTCATGCGCACGCTGCCTTGTTCGGTGTGTACGGTTTCTTAGCTCTGGGCTTCGTATTGCTGGTTGCCCGTTATTTGAAACCGAACGTGCAGTTTGACGACAAGCTGATGACTTGGGGCTTCTGGTTGCTCAATGGCGGTTTGGTCGGCATGATTGTTATCAGCCTGCTGCCTGTCGGTGCTATTCAAGCATATGCCTCTATTACTCACGGTTTGTGGTATGCACGTAGTGAAGAATTCCTGCAAATGGAAATCCTCGATACCTTGCGTTGGGTACGTACGGCAGCTGACTTGATCTTCATTGGCGGTGCAGTATGCGTTGCTATTCAAGCTACTAAAATTGTATTCAGCCGAGACAAATAAGTTTTAGCCTGAAAATTGAAACCGCACCTGTCATCAGGTGCAGTTTTTTTACAGGAAAATGCCGTCTGAAGGCTTCAGACGGCATTTGTCCGTTTGCGGGTTTATTCCGAAATATCGGCAACACCGCTTTCGGGGAAGATAGGCAAATCCGGCGGTGGGAGCAGGGTATCCAAAGTCAGGGCGGACGCATCGAGTGTGGGGTAGCCTGCAAACGCGACCGAATAACCGCCATCGCTTCTGCTGCGGACTTTAGCGTGCGCACCCAGCGGGAAAGTAATTTTGTCGGCAATGTGTCCGAATGGGAAACCTGTCAGCACAGGAATTTTTGCCGTACGCGAAATATGGTTGACCACGGTAGAAAAATCATAAGACGAATCGTATACATCGCGGATATTGCCCATACGGAAATTGCCGAAAATAATGGCGCGCTGTTTCTTCAAAATACCCGAAAGATACAGCGTATTGAGCATACGTTCGATGCGGTAGGGCTGTTCGCCGACATCTTCGAGAAACAAAATGCCGCCGTCGATGTCGGGCATATAAGGCGTACCGGCGAGTGAGGCGAGGACGCTTAAGTTGCCGCCCCACAACGTGCCTTCGGTTTCGATATCGGCGCGTTGGATATAAGGAATATCAACAGTCAGACTGCGTTGGGTTACCCCCTTGATAAAGGCATCCATTGTAAACGCACCGGGGGCAGGTTTGCCAAAATCGCTATAAGCCATCGGACCGGCAAAACTCATCATATTGCCTTTTGCCAACAATGCCAGTTGGACGGCGCACACATCGCTGAATCCGAAAAACAGCGTGCCGTGTTCGCGCATTCTTGCGCCGAGTGAGGCAAAATCAATATGCGGCAGAATGCGTGCCGCACCATAACCACCGCGCAACCCCATCAGGACTTTCGGCATGGCAACGCGACCGGAAGCGACCTCTTGGAAATCGGCGGCACGTTGTGCGTCCGTACCGGCAAACCGTTGGAAGCGGCGGCTGCCCGCCTGTTGGTTGGTTACGGTAAAACCGGCATTGTAAAGGCGGGTCAATGCAGTATTGACGCGGTTGATGTCTTCGGCAAAGCCTGAGGAGGCGACAATACGCAGAAGATTGTCGGCAGAGTTGGAATGGCGTGGTGGTTTGGGGTACACGGTTCGGGCTTTCGCAACAGGGTAAGAGAGCGCGGATGGGGCATTGTTTGAAGCAGGCGCAGTACCGCAAGCCTGGAGCAGTCCCGCGCCTGCGGCGGCGGTGCAGGTTTTCAGAAAACGGCGGCGGGAGGTCGGTTCGGTCATAATTTCCCTTTCATACGGTTTCAGACGGCATTGGCGGGCTTAAAGCAGCTTTTTAAGCTGTTCCGTCCAATCTTGCGGCAGGGTCATACCGTGTTTCCGGACGGGGTTTGCCCAAATCGGCGCAGGGAAAGACGCATCGTTTTCAAAGCGGGCGATAATATGCCAGTGCAGGTGCGGCACGACATTGCCCAAGCTGGCGAGGTTGATTTTTGCTGGCTGGAACACTTGGCGCATAGCGGCTTCGACTTTGTACACCATTTCCATCAATTCGCCGCGTTCGGCTGCCGAGAGGTCGGTCATTTCGGCAATATGCTTACGCCAAATGACGCGGCAGAATGCAGGCGAACCGCTGTCGTTATGGACGGCGATGACGCGCAGCTTAGGGGTTTGCAGCAAAATATCTTCATCTTGTGCCGTGCAGATGGGGCAGGGTTGGGCGGTCATTTTTCCTTATTCCTGAAAGTGTTTAAAAAACGGTAGGGCAATTTCTGATATAGTGGATTAACAAAAATCAGGACAAGGCGACGAAGCCGCAGACAGTACAAATAGTACGGAACCGATTCACTTGGTGCTTCAGCACCTTAGAGAATCGTTCTCTTTGAGCTAAGGCGAGGCAACGCAGTACTGGTTTAAAGTTAATCCACTATAGTTTAATTTGTCTGTCCGCATTGCCGCTAATTGTACCACTTCATCGTGTTTCCTTTTCGGTTGAAACCCCGCCACTCGGACATCTGTCCTTCGGGGCGGCAGGAACAGACTTTATTTGGGAGGGGGTGTAACCCCTTCCAAATCAGGACGACACATAGGGCGGTGCTTTATGTGTCGTCCTGTGTGTTGAAATATATCGGACGCGTTTGAACAGTGATGCGGCAAACCGTTTTACCGGCAGGCAAGAGATGCCGTCTGAAACTCCGTCATTCCTGCAACTTTTCGTCATTCCCGCGAAAGCGGGAATCTAGAACTTTTAAATTTTCAGACGGCTTTTGAATATTGCCGTTGCTCGACGGTCTGGATTCCCGCCTGCGCGGGAATGACGGCGGGAGAACAATGCCGTCTGAAGCTCGACAAAGCCCCCAATGCCGTCTGAAACCTCGTCATTCCTCTGCTGTCCGCAACTTTTCGTTATTCCCGTGAAAACGGGAATCTAGAACCTCAAACTTTCAGATAATCTTTGAATATTGCCGTTGCTCGACGGTCTGGATTCCCGCCTGCGCGGGAATGACGGGGCGGGCGGATGCCGTTTGAATTCCATTGGCGGTTTCAGACGGCATTTTCTTGTCGGAGCAGCAATCAGGAAAACTGCGCCGCGCCACGGTTTGCCAAATCGTCGGCGCGTTCGTTTTCGGCGTGTCCCGCGTGTCCTTTAACCCAAGTCCAGCTGACTTGATGCTGTCCGACCAGTGTATCGAGTTCTTTCCACAAATCATCGTTTTTGACGGGCTGTTTGGCGGCGGTTTTCCAGCCGTTGCGTTTCCAACCGTGTATCCAGTTTTCCATGCCGTTTTTGACGTATTGCGAGTCGGTGCAGATGATGACGGTGCAGCGGCGTTTGAGCGATTTCAGCCCTTCGATAACGGCGGTCAGCTCCATGCGGTTGTTGGTGGTTTGCGCTTCGCCGCCGAAAAGTTCTTTTTCGCGGCTGCCGTAGCGCATCAACACGCCCCAGCCGCCCGGGCCGGGATTGCCTTTGCACGCGCCGTCGGTGTAAAGGTAAACGGTTTTGTCCATATTGTGCCTTTGTGTGGTGTCCGGCGTGATTATAAGCGGTTTGCGCGCCATATTGCCTGCAAGATTGCGGCGGATTGAAATAGGCATATAATGTGCAACTTTATTTCCGAACGCGAAGGAGCAGACTGTGGGTCAAAGCGGCGAATTGTTTTGTTTTGGGCAAATGCCCGTGTGGAAGGTGGAAAACCTGCCGGAAGTTTTGTTGTCGGGTTATTCGTCTGAGGAAGGGGAATGGGTCTGCCTGAATGTGTTGCAGGGCGATGTCGAAGTCCGTGCACCGGACGGGTCGGCAGAGGTTTGGTCGGCGGAAAGCGGCGATTGTGTGTTTGCGCCGCAGCAGGTGTTTTCGGTCAAACCGAAAACGGACGATGCCGAAATCCGTTTGTCGCTGTATTGCGCGGCGGCAGATTATTTTCACAAAAAATACGGGATGAGTGCCACGCATTCTGCGGTCGCGGCGGCACAGGATACCGTACCGGCGGGCAGGGCGTTGGATATGGGCTGCGGACAGGGGCGCAACGCGCTGTTCCTCGGCTTGAAGGGGTTTGACGTAACCGCCGCCGATTGCAATCCCGCCGCCTTGGCAAACGTGGCGGAGCTGGCAGAGGCGGAGGGTTTGAACGTCCGCACTCTGGAATATGATTTGAACGCCGCCGCCCTTCAGGGCGAGTTTGATTATATTGTGGCAACGGTGGTGCTGATGTTCCTGATGCCGCAGCGCGTGCCCGACGTGATTGCCGATATGCAGGCGCATACGGCGGCGGGCGGGTACAACTTAATCGTATCGGCAATGGATACGGCGGATTTCCCCTGTCCGATGCCGTTCCCCTTCAAATTTAAAGAGAGCGAGCTGAAGGATTATTATCGGGATTGGGAGCTGGTCGAATACAAAGAAGAATTGGGTTCTATGCACGCCAAAGACGAAAACGGCAATCCGATACGGTTTAAATTTGTAACCATGCTGGCGAAAAAACCTGAATAATCCTCAAAAATGCCGTCTGAACATTTTGTTTCAGACGGCATTTTTACGTCTAGTCCCGATACGCCCAATGATTGACCGGACCGTGTCCCGCGCCGATTTCCAAAGGGTTTGAGATTGCCGCCGTGATGTAGGCCTTGGCAGTCTGCACGGCTTCGCAAACGTCCGAGCCTTTTGCCAACTCGGCGGTAATGCAGGCGGAAAACGTGCAGCCTGTGCCGTGCGTGTGGGCGGTCGGAAAGCGCGGGCTGTCCAATTCCAGCGTTTCGTTTTGCGTAAACAGCCAATCCGTGCAGTGTCCGCTGCTGCTGCCGTGCAAATGCCCGCCTTTGATAACGACATTTTTGACACCGTAATCAAGCAGGATTTTTGCCGCACGTTCCGCATCTTTGCGGCTTTCGATACGCACGCCCGTCAAGGCTTCCGCTTCGGGCAGGTTGGGGGTCAATACATCCGTATCGGGAAGCAGCAGGCGCGTCAGTGCCGCAACGGCGGAATCCTGCAACAGCGGCGCACCGCCTTTGGCAATCATCACAGGGTCGAGTACGCGTTTGCCGAAGTCGCAGTGCTTCAGGCTGTCGGCAACGCATTCAATAATTTCCGCCGTGCCGAGCATACCGATTTTGTAGGCGCGGATGTCAAAGTCTTCCCTGATTGCTTGGATTTGTGCGGTGATGGTTTCGGTCGGGACGAGATGAACCGCCGACACGCCCAAGGTATTTTGCGCGGTAACGGCGGTGATAACGCACGTTCCGAACACGCCGCGCATCTGAAACGTTTTCAAATCCGCCTGAATGCCCGCACCGCCGCCCGAATCCGAACCGGCGATGGTAAGCGTTTGCACAAAAGAGCTTTTCATTTGTTCCTCCTTAATATTGCGTCCGATAAAAAGTGCTTCTGCCTGTAAAAAAAGCACAGCGATGCCGTCTGAAAACCGCAGCGCGGGGTTTGTGGTGCATTATATGTCGTATTGCAGGACAAGGCACAGGGCAGGGCGGCGGGGTGCATCGTAGCAACTGATAATGAAAAAAGAGGGCAATGCCGTCTGAACCGCGTGTTGCGGCGAGTATAAACCGGCACGCTTTATTCGTCATTCCCACAAAAACAGAAACCTAAAATTTCGTCATTCCCGCGCAGGCGGGAATCCAGACCTTGGGGTAGCGGCAATATTCAAAGGTTAGCTGAAGCTTTAGAGATTCTAGATTCCCGCTTTCGCGGGAATGACGAAGGGTTGCGGGAATC
>ADBE01000129.1 GCA_000176735.1 Neisseria polysaccharea ATCC 43768
GGCGTGTGGTATATCGGCGTTAAGACCGACAGGGAGGGCAACACGCAGGAAGCCACGCCGGTAAAACTGTCATCCCCCATCGACATCATAGGCAGGGGCACGGACAACGACGGCGCATATTACCGCGTAATACGCTGGCAGGACGCTAACACACGGCGAACCAAAACCGCCGCCATCCCCAAAGGCGAAATCGTAACAGGGCAGTGCTGGGCAAGATTGGGGCAGTACGGTATAGACATCCTATCAGGCAAGGTTAAGCGTGAACGGCTTTCCGACTATTTGCAGACACAGGGCGGCGGCGATATTTACACCATTACCGACCGCGCAGGCTGGCACAAAGACACCTATATCATGCCTAGCGGGGAAACCATCACGGCAACCGACAAAGGCCCCGCCATCATCTATAACGGAGACACCAGCCAAAGGGAGGGCTATACGGAATCGGGCAGCCTTGAAGAATGGCGGCAGGAAGCCGCCCGATACGCAGAGGGCAACAGCCGCCTATGCCTTGCATTGGGCTTAAGCCTTGCCGCGCCGTTCTTGGCACTGCTGCACGAAGAGGGCGGCGGCGTACACTTGGCAGGCAGTTCGTCCAAAGGAAAAACCACAGCCGCCAACCTTGCATTAAGCGTATGGGGCAGCTATGAAGCCACAAAAAGCAACTGGGACACTACCGCATTAGGTTTGCAAAATGCCGCATTAGCGCGTAACGACGGCTTTTTAGCACTGGACGAAATCGGACAGACCGCAGACCCGCGAAGAATCCCCCAAATGGTTTACAGCGTGATCAACGGCATATCGAAAACACAGGGCGCGAAAGACGGCGGCAACCGCAAACAAAAGACATGGCGCAATCTGATACTCTCAACGGGCGAAACCAACCCTGAAAGCCTAATCGGAGACCGCGCCCAATGGAAGGCAGGCAACCGCGCCCGATTGCCAGATATACAGGCAGAAGCCAAACACGGCATATACGACACGCTGCACGGCTTCACAGACGGCGCGAAACTGTCGGAGCATATCAACAGGGCAGCCGCCAAGAAATACGGCACGGCAGGGCGCGCCCTTATCCGCCAAATCCTTTCAGACGGCAAAGAAGCCGCCGCCGAAACCATAGAAGCAACACGCGCCCGATACCTTGAAGCCTTGCCGCCTATGGAAGGGCAGGCACGGAGGATAGCCCGCCGTTTTACCCTTTTAGCCGCCGTTTTAGAATATGCCACGCCCATTACAGGATTAAAGACAGGCGGGGCGGGGGTTATGCAGTGCTTTCACGAATGGCTGGAAGAGAACGGCACAGGAGACCGAGAAGCAGAAGCGATATGCAGCCAGTTGGACGACTTTATCGCACAATATGCCGATTCCCCGCGCTTCCTGTCGTGGAGCGAAAGAGACGCGCCATACACCATGACAGGCGGCAAAGGCAAAGGGCACGCAGGCTTTAAAGTGCAGGTTGGCGGCAATGACGAGTTTTACATCCTGCCGCTGGTGTTTAGAGAAGAAATCGCCCAATCGTTCCCGATTCATACCGTGTGTAAGGTACTATCGGAAAAAGGACGCTTGAAGCCGTCCAAAAACGGCTACCAGCACCAAATCAAAGTGAACAAGAAGCCGATACGCCATTATTTAATCATTGAGCCGCTAGAACTTGATTGATACAGAGAGCCGCCGAAAGGCGGTTTTTATCTTGACATTGTAACGTGTAGAGATACAATAAAGGAAACAGATATAGGCTTGTATCATGATTCTGACATTCAGACATAAAGGCTTGGAGCAGTTTTACAAGACAGGGAGCAAGGCAGGCATACAGGCGGCACATTCAGCCAAAATCCGCCGCATACTTGCACGTTTAGATAGTTCCTCAACCCCTAACGACATGAACATTGCAGGCTGGAATTTACACCCCTTAAGCGGCAATCTGTCAGGGCATTGGAGCGTGAAAGTGAGCGGCAATTGGCGCATTACATTCAGAATCGAATCAGGACACGCCGAAATTGTAGATTATCAAGACTATCACTAGGAGTAAGCCATGATGTACAACCCACCACACCCGGCGGAAACCATCAAAGAGGACATATTGCCCGCGCTTGGAATCGGCATAAGCGAAGCAGCCGCGCAATTGGGCGTTTCAAGAATAACCCTTAGCCGCCTGTTGAACGGCAAGGCAGGAATCAGCCCTGAAATGGCAATCAGGCTTCACGCATGGTTAGGGGCAGACAGCCCCAGCCCCGAATCATGGTTACACCAGCAGGCGGATTATGATTTATGGAAGGCAAGGCAGAAAACCGCGCCAAACGTAACACCAGCCCCGTATATGGCATAGTCGGATTTACCGATACCGACAACACCGCCGCCGAAAGGCGGCTTTTTACGCTATCGGAAAACAGGAAAACGAAAGAAAAAGGCTATCACGGCACAGGAAAAGCCGAAAAACAGGCGGAAAACGGGGAAAGAGTTGTTACAGTTGTTACCGACTTGTTACCGAAAAACGCGAAAAGAAATATTAAAATCATAATGTTGCGAAGCGGTAACAAGAGTAACAACGGTAACAAGTGATTTTTATATATATACTGTTTTTTTATACGGGGCGGCGGCGCATGATTGCCGATGTTACAATGTGCCCATATTTCACAGCTTGGCAGAAATGCCACAAACCGCCCCTGAAAAATTTTGACTTTGACAAATTTACGGTATTTTTTACGGTATTATTGATTTGCCTAAAAATAAAATATATTTAAATCAGCATGATATGCTTTCATTTCGAGAGAGACCCTGCCGCTTTTAGAGCGGTTATTTTTTTGTCTATTGCTGTTTAATGAAATAGATAAGACTAAATACAATCAATATATTAATTCGTTGTTAGCTCTCTTGGTTCTGTCAATGCCGCCCAATACAGTCCGGTGCAATGAGCCATTTTCAGGAAGTATGGTTGGGAATATTTTTGATATATCAAAAATAAAATCAAGTTCAATCAATATCCCGAGTCTTTATTGGGATGAAACCCTGTAAATTTTAAAATTCTTGATACCGAAGAAGGGTTTTTCACATCTGCCCCTCCTGCATAAACTGTTAACAATTCCCATCTTTCAAAAAAAGGTACTCCTGATTTTATTCTTTTAAAATCAATCAATGATCTCTCCATCTTCAAAAAATATTAAAAGATGAAAGATTTTTCTTGATTGAACTGTCGGTTTGCGTTATCGTTTCTACTCTTTTTCACAAACTCTGTGTTCCTTTCCAATTGATTGGATAATCCGTCTGTTGCCGTGTTCTTCCAATGCGCGTACCCTAAATCGCTGCTTGGTGGAATTGCATTACAGGTGCTGTGGCAAAGCGGTTTGTCCCTATTGGTTTGAAACCGTATAAAAGAGGTCGTTATGCAGTTATCAGGCGCACAAATCATAGTGCAGAGTCTCAAAGCCGAAGGCGTCGAGTACGTTTTCGGTTATCCCGGCGGTGCGGTTATCGAAATCTACGATGCCCTGTTCCAACTCAATAAATTCAAACACATTCTTACCCGCCATGAGCAGGCGGCAGTACACGCGGCAGATGCGTATGCGCGCGTCAGCGGTAAGGTGGGCGTGGCATTGGTTACATCCGGCCCGGGTGTTACCAATGCACTGACCGGTATTGCTACTGC
This sequence comes from Neisseria polysaccharea ATCC 43768, assembly GCA_000176735.1. Lineage (GTDB taxonomy): Bacteria > Pseudomonadota > Gammaproteobacteria > Burkholderiales > Neisseriaceae > Neisseria > Neisseria polysaccharea. The sequence goes on from ADBE01000129.1 coordinate 3,641, forward strand.
CTATACGGATTCGATTCCGATGGTGGTCATCAGCGGACAGGTAGGCAATTCCCTGATTGGTACGGATGCGTTCCAAGAAGTTGATACGGTGGGTATTACCCGTCCGTGCGTCAAACACAATTTCCTGGTTACGGATATCAATGAGTTGGCGGAAACCATTAAAAAGGCGTTCCAAATTGCCGCAAGCGGCCGACCGGGGCCCGTGGTGGTTGATGTCCCGAAAGATGTTACGCAGGCGATGGCGAAATTCAGCTATCCTCAGGAAGACATTTTTATCCGTTCGTATCAACCGGTTGTTCAAGGGCATATCGGTCAGATTAAAAAGGCCGTGCAGATGTTGGCATCTGCCAAACGTCCAGTCGTCTATTTTGGCGGCGGCGTGGTGTTGGGTAATGCTTCTGAAGAGCTGACCCGATTTGTCCGAATGACGGGTACTCCGTGCACGGGTACGCTGATGGGCTTGGGCGCTTATCCTTCCAGCGACCGCCAATTCCTCGGTATGCTCGGTATGCACGGTACTTACGAGGCAAACCTTGCCATGCAGAATGCGGATGTCGTTCTTGCCGTAGGTGCGCGTTTTGACGACCGTGTGGTTTCCGTACCGTCTAAATTTTTCGAGAAGGCGAAGAAGGTTATCCATATCGATGTCGATCCTTCCAGCATCGCCAAACGCGTGAAGGTGGACATTCCGATTGTCGGCGACGTGAAAAACGTTTTGTCCGAGATGGTTGCGCTGTGGCAAAAACAAGAGTCCGTGCCGTCTGAAGATGCTTTGGGCAAATGGTGGAAAACCATAGAGGAATGGCGTTCCCGCGATTGCTTGTGGTTTGACAACAGCAGCGAAATTATCAAGCCCCAATATGTGATTCAGAAGCTTGCCGAGATTACCGGCAATTCGGCAATCATCACATCGGATGTAGGGCAGCATCAAATGTTTGCGGCTCAATATTATCCTTTCGAACGTCCGCGCCAATGGCTCAACTCCGGCGGTTTGGGTACGATGGGCGTGGGTCTGCCTTATGCGATTGGTGCAAAACTTGCCGCCCCGAATCAAGACGTATTCTGTATTACCGGCGACGGCTCGATCCAGATGAACATCCAAGAGCTGTCCACCTGTTTCCAATATCGGATTCCGGTTAACGTCATTACACTGAACAACGGTTATCTCGGTATGGTACGCCAGTGGCAGGAAATATATTACGGCGGACGAGAGTCGGAAACCTATTTCGATTCTTTGCCCGATTTCGTCAAACTTGCCGAGGCATACGGTCATATCGGTATCCGCGTGGACAAGAAGTCTGATGTGGAAGGTGCGTTGTTGGAAGCATTGAACCAAAAAGACAGGCTGGTGTTTATCGACTTCCTGACCGACCAGAAACAGAATGTGATGCCTATGGTCGGCAACGGCAAAGGTTTGGACGAAATGGTACTTCCGCCGCATATGTGTGCGGACGGAAAGGCGTAAGGAGAGACAAATGCGACATATCTTATCTGTTCTGATTGAAAACGAATCAGGTGCGATGAGCCGCGTGGTCGGTTTGTTCTCTGCACGCGATTACAATATCGATTCTTTGGCGGTTGCGCCGACCGAAGACAAAACCCTGTCCCGTATGACCATCGTTACCCACGGCGATGAGCAGGTCATCGAACAAATCACCAAGCAACTCAATAAATTGATTGAAGTGATTAAAGTGGTCGATTTGAACGAAAGCCGTTTTGTCGAACGCGAACTGATGTTGGTAAAAGTCCGTGCCGCCGGCAAAGACCGCGACGAATTTTTACGCTTGACCGAAATCTACCGTGGCAGCATCATCGATGTAACCGACCGTAGCTACACCATCGAAATCACAGGCTCAACCGACAAACTCGACTCTTTCCTCGAAACCGTCGGACGCGCTCAGATTCTGGAAACCGTACGTACAGGCGCAGCCGGCATCGGCCGCGGCGAGCGTATCTTGAAAATTTAATACCGCCGTTTTTCAGACGGCAATATGCCGTCTGAAAAACAAAGCGGTAGGAGAGATTAATGTCAAACATTAAAATCGTCGCACTGGTTACCGTCAAACCCGAATACACGGAAACGCTGGAACCCTTGTTCCAAAGCCTGGTCAAAGCCAGCCGCGCGGAAGAAGGCAACATTAGCTACGACCTGCATCAGGAAATCGGCAAGCCAAACCGTTTCGTTTTCGTCGAAAACTGGAAATCTCAGGCTGCCATCGATGCGCACAATGCCAGCGAACATTTTCAAGGTTTCGTTAAAGCCATCGACGGCAAAACCGATGCGCTCGAAATTGTTTTGATGGGAGAGATCCCCGTTTAACCCTTTACCCTTAATCCAACCGTCCGGCATTCTCAACACAAAGCCGGAACTCATTTTATTCAAAGGAAATCAAATGCAAGTTTATTACGATAAAGATGCCGACCTGTCTCTGATTAAAGGCAAAACCGTCGCCATCATCGGCTACGGTTCACAAGGCCACGCACACGCAGCCAACCTGAAAGACTCGGGTGTAAACGTAGTCATCGGTCTGCGTCACGGTTCTTCTTGGAAGAAGGCAGAAGCCGCCGGTCATGTTGTTAAAACCGTTGCAGATGCGACTAAAGAAGCCGATGTGGTTATGTTGCTGTTGCCTGATGAGACCATGCCTGCCGTTTATCATGCCGAAGTTGCCGCCAACTTGAAACAGGGTGCAACCTTGGCTTTTGCGCACGGTTTTAACGTACATTACAACCAAATTGTTCCCCGTTCTGATTTGGATGTTATTATGGTTGCTCCTAAAGGACCGGGTCATACTGTACGCAGCGAATATAAACGCGGCGGCGGTGTTCCTTCATTGATCGCCGTTTACCAAGACAATTCCGGCAAAGCTAAAGATATTGCCCTGTCTTATGCGGCTGCCAATGGCGGTACCAAAGGTGGCGTGATTGAGACCACTTTCCGCGAGGAAACCGAAACTGACCTGTTCGGCGAGCAAGCGGTGTTGTGCGGTGGTGTGGTCGAATTGATTAAGGCCGGTTTTGAAACTTTGACTGAAGCCGGTTATGCACCTGAAATGGCTTACTTCGAATGTCTGCACGAAATGAAATTAATCGTCGACTTAATCTTCGAAGGCGGTATTGCGAACATGAACTATTCTATTTCCAACAATGCAGAGTACGGCGAATATGTTACCGGTCCCGAAGTAGTAAATGCATCGAGCAAAGAAGCCATGCGTAACGCCCTGAAACGCATCCAAACCGGCGAATATGCGAAAATGTTTATCCAAGAAGGTAATGTCAACTACGCATCTATGACTGCCCGCCGCCGTTTGAATGCCGACCACCAAGTTGAAAAAGTCGGCGCACAACTGCGTGCCATGATGCCTTGGATTACTGCCAACAAATTGGTTGACCAAGACAAAAACTGATTGTTTTCAAACGGGACTGCCTACACATCGTGTAGGCAGTTTTTATATGGATGCCGTCTGAACATCGTGTTCAGACGGCATCTGTGTTGCGGATGAATTTAAACAGGTACAGTTCTGTCAGTCGCCCAGAGCCGCGACCATTACCGCTTTAATCGTGTGCATACGGTTTTCCGCTTGGTCGAACACGATGCTGGCAGGGCTTTCGAATACTTCTTCCGTTACTTCTACGCCGTTTAAGCCGAAGGTTTCGTAAATCCATTCGCCGACTTTGGTTTCTCGGTTGTGAAAGGCGGGCAGGCAGTGCATGAATTTGACCTGCGGATTGCCCGATGCCGCCATCAGTTCGGGGGTAACGCGGTAATCTTTCAGCAAATCGATGCGTTCCTGCCAGACTTCTTTCGGCTCGCCCATGCTGACCCATACGTCAGTATGAATGAAACCGACACCTTTGACGGCTTCATGCGCGTTTTCGGTCAGGGTAATTTTTGCGCCGGTTTCTTTGGCGGCGGCGTGTGCGGCGGCGATAATGCCTTCAGACGGCCACAGGCTTTCCGGTGCTCCGATACGCACGTCCATTCCCAATTTTGCCCCTAAAATCAGCAGGGAATTGCCCATGTTGTAACGCGCGTCGCCGACGTAGGCAAACGCGGTTTGGTTCAGAGGTTTGCTGCTATGTTCGCGCATAGTCAGTGCGTCGGCAAGCATTTGTGTGGGATGGAACTCGTTGGTCAGCCCGTTGAACACGGGTACGCCCGCATATTTTGCCAATTCTTCAACAATTTCCTGACCGAAGCCGCGATATTCGATGGCATCGTACATCCTGCCCAAGACGCGCGCCGTGTCTTTGATGCTTTCTTTGTGCCCGATTTGGCTGGCAGACGGTTCCAGATAGGTTGCACCCGCGCCTTGATCGCGTGCGGCGACTTCAAATGCGCAGCGTGTGCGCGTGGATGTTTTTTCAAAAATCAGGGCGATGTTTTTCCCTTTCATCCGCTGCACTTCGCACCCTGCCTTTTTGGCGGCTTTCAATTCGGCGGCAAGGTCGAGGTAGGCGGTGATTTCTTCCGGCGTGAAGTCTAAGAGTTTCAAGAAGTGGCGGTTTTTCAGGTTCATATTATCGTCTGCCTTGTATGGCGGATGGGGAGGATTACATTATACTGCCCGTTAAAAGGGGAGATTGGCAGAATATTATAATGCCGTCTGAAAAACTTTCAGACGGCATGGGTGCCAACCCCTTATATCACGGGGTTGCTCCGGTTAAACATTCACGGTTTCGGCTACTTCGTTGTAGCTGTCGATTTCGTTGAAGTTCATGTAACGGTAGATTTGGTCGCCTTGTTCGTTGATGATGCCGATATTGGCTTGATATTCTTCAACGGTCGGGATTTTACCCAGTTTGGAGCAAATCGCCGCCAATTCTGCCGAGCCGAGGTAAACGAAGGTGTTTTTACCCAAGCGGTTCGGGAAGTTGCGGGTGGAAGTGGACATGACGGTCGCGCCTTCGTGCACTTGGGCTTGGTTGCCCATACACAATGAACAACCCGGCATTTCCATACGCGCGCCGGCGCGGCCGAGTACGCCGTAGTGGCCTTCGTCGGACAACTCTTTCGCGTCCATTTTGGTCGGCGGTGCTACCCACAAGCGGACGGGGATGTCGCTCTTGCCTTCCAAGAGTTTGGAAGCAGCGCGGAAGTGGCCGATGTTGGTCATGCACGAACCGATGAACACTTCGTCGATTTTGGTGCCGGAACGTTCGGACATGAAACATACGTCGTCGGGGTCGTTCGGACAAGCAATAATCGGCTCTTTAATGTCGTCCATGTTGATTTCAATCACGGCGGCGTATTCGGCATCTTTATCCGCTTCGAGCAATTCAGGATTTGCCAACCATGCTTCCATGGCTTTGATACGGCGTTCCAAAGTGCGCGGATCTTGATAGCCGTTGGCAATCATGTTTTTCATCAACACAATGTTGGATTTCATGTACTCGATAATCGGATCTTTGTTGAGCTTCACAGTACAACCTGCAGCGGAGCGTTCGGCAGACGCATCGGTCAATTCAAAGGCTTGTTCCACTTTCAAATCAGGCAGGCCTTCGATTTCGAGAATGCGGCCGGAGAAGATGTTTTCTTACCGGCTTTGGCAACGGTCAGCAAACCTTGTTTAATCGCGTAAAGCGGGATGGCGTTCACCAAATCGCGCAGGGTTACGCCCGGTTGCAGTTTGCCGCTGAAGCGTACCAATACGGACTCGGGCATATCGAGCGGCATTACGCCCGTTGCGGCGGCAAAAGCGACCAAGCCTGAACCTGCGGGGAAGGAAATACCGATGGGGAAACGGGTGTGGCTGTCGCCGCCGGTGCCGACGGTATCGGGCAGCAGCAGGCGGTTGAGCCACGAGTGGATGACACCGTCGCCCGGACGCAGGGACACGCCGCCACGGGTGGAAATAAAGGCGGGCAGTTCTTTATGGGTTTTTACATCGACAGGTTTCGGATAGGCGGCGGTGTGGCAGAAAGACTGCATCACCATATCGGCTGAGAAGCCCAAGCAAGCCAAGTCTTTCAACTCGTCACGGGTCATCGGACCGGTGGTGTCTTGCGAGCCGACCGTCGTCATACGCGGTTCGCAGTAAGTACCCGGGCGCACGCCTTGCCCTTCGGGCAGGCCGCAGGCGCGGCCGACCATTTTTTGTGCCAAGGTGAAACCGGCTTTGCTTTCGGCAGGTGCTTGTGGCAGGCGGAATGCAGTAGAGGCAGGCAGTTTCAGGGCTTCGCGCGCTTTGGCGGTTAGACCTCGGCCGATAATCAGGTTAATACGGCCGCCAGCTTGCACTTCGTCCAGTAATACTTGTGATTTCAGGTTGAATTCGGCAACGGTTTCGCCGTTTTTCACGATTTTGCCTTCATAAGGCAGGATATCGACGACATCGCCCATTTTCAGCGCGGAAACATCGACTTCAATCGGCAGCGCGCCGGAGTCTTCTTGAGTGTTGAAGAAAATCGGCGCGATTTTGCCGCCCAAGCACACGCCGCCGAAGCGTTTGTTCGGCACGAACGGAATGTCTTCGCCGGTATGCCAAATGACAGAGTTGGTCGCGGATTTGCGTGAAGAACCGGTACCGACCACGTCGCCAACGTAAGCAACCGGATAGCCTTTGGCTTTGAGTTCTTCCAACAATTTAATCGGGCCGACTTCGCCCGGTTTGTCGGGATTGATGCCGTCGCGCGGGTTTTTCAGCATGGCCAGCGCGTGCAACGGAATATCGGGACGACTCCATGCGTCGGGCGCGGGAGAGAGGTCGTCTGTATTGGTTTCGCCGTCAACTTTGAAGACGGTAACGGTGATTTTTTCGGGAACTTTGGCACGGGAGGTGAACCATTCGGCATCTGCCCAAGATTGCAAAACTTCCTGCGCGTATTTGTTGCCTTTTTCGGCTTTTTCCTGAACGTCGTGGAAAGAATCGAACATCAGAAGCGTATGTTTCAGGCCTTTGGCGGCAATGGGCGCGAGTTTGTCGTTGTCCAAGAGTTCGATTAAGGCGTGGATATTGTAACCGCCGAGCATCGTGCCCAACAGTTCGGTCGCATATTCGGGGGAAATCAAGGGGCTGGATGCGCTGCCTTCGGCAACGGCAGCCAGGAATGAGGCTTTGACTTTGGCGGCATCGTCCACGCCGGGCGGCACGCGGTGGGCAAGCAATTCGACCAAAAATCCGCCTTCGCCTGCGGGCGGGTTTTTCAGCAGCTCGACCAAATCGGCGGTTTGCTGCGCGTTCAAAGGGAGGGCGGGAATGCCGAGGGCGGCACGCTCGGCGGCGGCTTTACGATAGGCTTCTAACATCTCTTTGTTCCTTTTTCTGTTTTTCTTTTATCCGGTTGCAAATGACTTGCGTTAAATATTGTAAACAATATTTGCACCGCTATCATAGACTAGTTTTAACAAAAATGGAACTGTTATGACAGGCTGTGTAATAGGGAACGGCTATCTGTCTGTGGGAATGTGCCAATGAAAACAAATGCCGTCTGAAGAGAGGTTCAGACGGCATTTGTTCAACGTTTTTCCTGTTTGCGTATCAACCGGACGGCAAGTAGGGCAAACAGGGCGGTGGGCAGGATGCCGGCGAGGAAGGGCGGCACGCCGTACAACTGGCCGGCAAACCCGAAGAGCCTGCCGGCAAAGTGGAACAGCAATCCGAGACAGATGCCGCCGAAGAGTTTCAAGCCCATATTGCCGTGGCGGGTGGTTTGCGGGGTGAAGGCGAAGGCGACGAGAGCCATGACCCAAGCGGCGACGGGGTAAACGAGTTTGCGCCACCACGCGATGGCGTAGATTTGGGTGTTTTGGCTGTTGTTTTGGAGGTGGCGGATGTAGGTGGTCAGCTCGCCGACGGACATTTGGTCGGGTTTGACGAGCAATACGTCCATCAGGTTGCGTTTGACGGAAATCGGCCAGCTTTCTTCGGCAGCGGTGGAGACTTCGACTTTGTCTTCGCCCAATATACTGCGGCGGATATTTTTCAGCTGCCAGCTGCCGTCGGTATTCAAAACGGCTGATTCGGCTTCCGCTGCTTGGGTCAGTTCGTTTTTATCGTTGCGCTGCCAAATTTTGATGCCCAAAAGCGTATGGTCGGGCAACATTTCGCGCACATTGATAATGCTGTTTTTTCTTTCAGCCAAAGGCCGGTATTGCCGGCACTGATTTTGCCGTTGATGGCGGCGGCTTTGATGTTTTCGGCTTTTTGGCTCAGCGCGGGGGCAATCCATTCGCCGAGCGCGGCGGTGGCAATGGCGAAAATCAAACCGAACTGCGACAGGATCAACAGCAGCTTTTTGGTGCTCATGCCGCTGGCTTTGATGACAGTCAGTTCGCTGCCGGCGGCAAGCTGGCTGAGGGAAACCAGTCCGCCGATGAGAACGGCGAGGGGCATGAGTTCGTAGGCGTGTGCGGGCATCTGCATTAAAACATACTGCCCCAATTTTGCGCCGTTATAGCTGCCTTTTCCAAGATTGCCGACTTCGTTGATGATTTCAAAAAAGCTGTACAAAGCGAGGAAGGCAAGGAGGGCGTAAACCGCCATAACCGCCATTTGGCGGATGATGTAACGTGAAATCAGGTTCATTTTCCGCCTTTCAATGTCAGACTTTTGCCAACCGCCCGCCAGAAGGGTTGGCCGGGCATACTGCGGACGCGCAGAAGTACGATTGCGATGACGAACATGATGATGTGCATAGGCAGCAGTCCGAGCCAAAAATGGATTTTGCCGTCTTCCACGGCTTCAAAAAGCAGGGTCAGCCCGTTTTGGTAAATTAAAAACAAACCGATGGCAATCAGGATGTTGTAGGTGTGGCCGCTGCGCGGATTGAAATAGGAAAGCGGCACGGCAAGCAGGCAGAGCAGGAGGACGCTAACGGTCAGCGAGATGCGCCACATCAATTCCGCCCGGTGTTGGGGGTTGCTGCTGCCGATTAATTGGGCGGTCGGAATGGTGCGGCGGTGGGAAACAGGGTCGATGAGTTTGGGCGTGGTGCTGATAATCAGGCTGAGGTGTTGGAAGGAAACGCGGTTGTAATCGGCTTTGCCGGGCGTGCCGCTGTAACGGTAGCCGTCGTGCAGGTCGAGCGTGCGCTTGTTGTCGTTCAGCGAGAAATTGCCTTCTTTGGCGAAGATAATGTTGTCGTTGCCGTTTTTGTCCTGTTCGCGCAGGAACAGGTTTTTCATGATGCCGGATTCGGTGTTGAAGGTTTCGACAAAATAAACCCTGCCGTTGCGCTTGCCTAGGCTGTTGAACTCGCCCGCTTCTACCAAAGACAATTCCTGCTTCTGCTTCAATATTTCGGCGTATTCGCGGCTGCGCAGTTCCGCCCACGGTATCACCCAAAGCTGCATCACGGCAACCAAAACGGCAAACGGCACGGCAAACTGCATTACCGGGCGTATCCATTGTTTCAATGCCAATCCGCAGGAAAGCCAGACCGACATTTCGCTGTCGCGCCAGTAGCGGGTCAACACGGTCAGCGTGCTGATGAACGCGGTTAACACCAGCAAAAGCGGGGTCATGCCGATGACCCAGAAGCCGACCAACGCCAACACGGCATCGATGGCGACGCGCCCGTCGGCGGCGCGTCCGAGCAGGTTGATTGCCTGCGTGGACACCAACACCGCCAAGAGGACGACGAAAATGCCGACGGCGGTAAAAGAGAGTTCTTTGATAAGGTTTCTTTGATAAATCATAGAATCGCGGCCAGGGGCGGTAGGCGGTTCGGCGCAGGCGGATTGTCCGCGCAAGGTTTCAGACGGCGCTTCAAATGGGGTACAATCGTGCCAACCGTCTTCAGACGGCCTTTTGATGCGAAGGACCGTCTGAAACTACCGAAACCGTCCCAATCAGGAGGATAAACGTGAAATTTAGCACAAAAGCCGAAACTTTGCAGGCGCGACAGGCAGGCGCGCAGTTATTTGTCTGTGCCGAAACCGCACAATTAAACCACCCGGCCGCCTTTGCCCTTTTGTCTTCGCTTGAAGAAGGTCAAACTTTTGCCGACACAAAAATCCCGACAGGCAACGGTTTGCAGGCTGTTGCCGTATGCCGTCTGAAAAACACCGATCGCGCCGCGCTGAACAAAGCCGCCGCCGAAGCCGCCAAATGGGCGCAAAATCAGGAAACGGTCAATGTGGACGTTCACGCCTTTGAAGAAGCGCAAGCCGCAGCCCTTGCCGAAGCATTCGCCATCGCGTTCGGCAACGCCGCCTACCGTTTCGACCGCTACAAAAAAGAAGCCAAGCCCGCCAAATTTACAGAAGCCGTGTTCCACAGCGCACACGAAGCCGCTGTCAAAGAAGCCTTGCGCGTCGCCGAAGCGCAGGTTTACGGACAAAGCCTCTGCCGCGATTTGGGCAACGCCGCGCCCAACGAATGCACACCCGAATTTTTAGCGCGCACCGCCAAAGCCGAAGCCGAAAAACTGGGCGCACACGCCAAAATCATCGAAAAAGACTATATCAAAGAAAATATGGGTTCGTTCTGGTCGGTCGCCAAAGGCAGCGTGGAAGATCCGTATTTGGTCGAACTGAGCTATTTCGGTGCGGCCGACAAAGAAGCCGCGCCTGTGGTATTGGTCGGCAAAGGCATTACCTTCGACACCGGCGGCATTTCCCTCAAACCCGGTCTGAACATGGACGAAATGAAGTTTGATATGTGCGGCGCGGCAACCGTCATCAGCACCTTCTGCGCCGCCGTCAAACTGCAACTGCCGATCAACCTGATTGCCGTCGTCGCCACTTGTGAAAATATGCCTTCCGGCGCGGCAAACAAACCGGGCGATGTCGTGAAAAGTATGAAAGGGCTGACCATCGAAGTGTTGAACACCGATGCTGAAGGCCGTCTGATTTTGTGCGACGCGCTCACTTACGCCGAACAGTTCAAACCCAAAGCCGTCATCGACGTCGCCACCCTGACCGGTGCATGCATCGTCGCCTTGGGGCACGATGTCAGCGGCGTGATGGGCAACAATCAGGATTTGATCGACAGCCTGCTGGCTGCTTCCCGAAACGTGGACGATAAAGCATGGCAGCTGCCGCTCTTTGAAACCTATAAAGACCAGCTCAAATCCAATTTTGCCGACATTCCCAACATCGGCACGCCCGGCGCGGGCACGATTACCGCCGCAACATTCCTGTCTTACTTTACCGAAGGCTACCCGTGGGCGCACCTCGACATCGCGGGTACAGCGTGGAAATCCGGAGCGGAAAAAGGCGCGACCGGCCGTCCCGTGCCGCTGCTGTTGAACTACCTGCGCAATCTTTAACCCCGTAATCATGCCGTCTGAAACAGTGTGCCGCACCGTTCAGACGGCATCGTCCTGCCAAGCGTTCAAACAATATGCCGAAAGCCACCTTTTACACGCACGTTGCCCAAGTTCCGATTTTCACCTGCCGCCTGATTGCCCGTGCGATTCGGGACGGCGGCAGGATACTGGTGTGGTCCGACTCGTTCGGGCAGCTTCAGGAATTGGACAAAATGCTTTGGCAATACGAGGCCGAGAGTTTCATTCCGCACGAAATTTGGGAAACGGAAGAAGCCATGCCGTCTGAAACATCCGTCCTGCTTGCCTGCGGCGGCAATCTGCCCCGAATTCCCGAAGGCATGGCCGTTTTGAACTTGTCCGACAGTTTTTGGAACACCGCTCCGGTCTTGCCCGCGCGCGTTTTGGAAATCGTCGGCAACAGCCTGGAAGATCTCGCCGACGCGCGCGAACGCTTTGCCGCCTACCGCCGAAGTGGTTTTGCCATCGAACATCACGGCATGGAGGGCAAGGCATGAAATGCCGTCTGAAATGCCGCATTTACAAAATTTAAACAGGCTTGATTCTATTTGATTAAAATTTCCTTATCGGTTGAACCCCGCCACTTGGACATCTGTCCTTCGAGGCGGTAGAATCAGACCTTATTTGGGAAGGTTCAATTCCTTCCAAAACAGGGCAACACACAGATTGACACTTTATGTGTCATCCTGTGTGTTGAAACATTCAAACTCGGCTATAATCCCGTTTTTCCGACCTTATTAACAGCGAAGAGCTATTATGAACAAAATTTTCAAAATCAGCGCACTGACCCTTGCCGCCACTTTGGCACTTTCCGCCTGCGGCAAAAAAGAAGCTGCTCCCGCATCTGCATCCGAACCTGCCGCCGCTTCTGCCGCGCAGGGCGACACCTCTTCAATCGGCAGCACGATGCAGCAGGCAAGCTATGCGATGGGCGTGGACATCGGACGCTCCCTGAAGCAAATGAAGGAACAGGGCGCGGAAATCGATTTGAAAGTCTTTACCGAAGCCATGCAGGCAGTGTATGACGGCAAAGAAATCAAAATGACCGAAGAGCAGGCTCAGGAAGTCATGATGAAATTCCTGCAGGAGCAGCAGGCTAAAGCCGTAGAAAAACACAAGGCGGACGCGAAGGCCAATAAAGAAAAAGGCGAAGCCTTCCTGAAAGAAAATGCCGCCAAAGAAGGTGTGAAAACCACCGCTTCCGGCCTGCAATACAAAATCACCAAACAGGGCGAAGGCAAACAGCCGACCAAAGACGACATTGTTACCGTGGAATACGAAGGCCGCCTGATTGACGGTACGGTATTCGACAGCAGCAAAGCCAACGGCGGCCCTGCCACCTTCCCTTTGAGCCAAGTAATTCCGGGCTGGACCGAAGGCGTACAGCTTCTGAAAGAAGGCGGAGAAGCCACGTTCTACATCCCGTCCAACCTTGCCTACCGCGAACAGGGTGCGGGCGAAAAAATCGGTCCGAACTCCACTTTGGTATTTGATGTGAAACTGGTTAAGGTTGGTGCACCCGAAAATGCGTCTGCCCAACAGCCGGCTCAAGTCGACATCAAAAAAGTAAATTAAGTCCGAATCCATGCCCGAAACAGGTTTTCGGGCATTTTTACGGCAAATGCCGTCTGAAACCATCAAACAGCGGTTCAGACGGCATCCCTTTCAGAAGCGCACCATTATGAAAAACATCGTCATCCTGATTTCCGGACGCGGCAGCAATATGCAGGCAATCGTCAATGCTGCCGTTCCAAATGTCCATATCGCTGCCGTGTTGAGCAACAGCGAAACGGCTGCCGGTTTGCAATGGGCGGCCGAACGCGGCATCCCGACCGGCAGCCTGAACCATAAAAACTTTGCGTCCCGGCTTGCCTTCGATACCGCTATGATGGAGAAAATTGACGCATATCAACCCGATTTGGTGGTTTTGGCAGGTTTTATGCGGATTCTGACCCCCGAGTTTTGCGCCCATTACGAAGGCAGGCTGATGAACATCCATCCGTCCATTCTTCCCTCGTTTACCGGACTTCATACGCACGAACGCGCTTTGGAGGCAGGTTGCCGCGTTGCCGGCTGTACTATTCATTTCGTTACGGCCGAGCTGGATTGCGGCCCGATTGTATCGCAAGGGATTGTGCCGATACTTGATGGTGATACGGCAGACGATATTGCCGCACGGGTTTTGGCTGTCGAACACAAACTCTATCCGAAAGCCGTTGCCGATTTTGCCGCCGGCCGCCTGATTATCGAGGGAAACCGCGTCAGAAATTCGGAAAACGCCGATGCCGCCCGTTTCCTGACGGCGTAAACCGGGCGGGAGCAAATGATGAAGACTTTTAAAAATATATTTTCCGCCGCCATTTTGTCCGCCGCCCTGCCGTGCGCGTATGCGGCAGGGCTGCCCCAATCCGCCGTGCTGCACTATTCCGGCAGCTACGGCATTCCCGCCACGATGACATTTGAACGCAGCGGCAATGCTTACAAAATCGTTTCGACGATTAAAGTGCCGCTATACAATATCCGTTTCGAGTCCGGCGGTACGGTTGTCGGCAATACCCTGCACCCTACCTACTATAAAGACATACGCAGGGGCAAACTGTATGCGGAAGCCAAATTCGCCGACGGCAGCGTAACCTACGGCAAAGCGGGCGAGAGCAAAACCGAGCAAAGCCTTAAGGCTATGGATTTGTTCACGCTTGCCTGGCAGTTGGCGGCAAATGACGCGAAACTCCCCCCGGGTCTGAAAATCACCAACGGCAAAAAACTTTATTCCGTCGGCGGTTTGAATAAGGCGGGTACGGGAAAATACAGCATAGGCGGCGTGGAAACCGAAGTCGTCAAATATCGGGTGCGGCGCGGCGACGATACGGTAATGTATTTCTTCGCACCGTCCCTGAACAATATTCCGGCACAAATCGGCTATACCGACGACGGCAAAACCTATACGCTGAAACTCAAATCGGTGCAGATCAACGGCCAGGCCGCCAAACCGTAAATCGGTTTTCAGGCGTTTTTTTGCCGTTTTGTCCATATTTCTGTATAAGCCGCTTGAAATTGTTTACAATAACGCCATATGCAAAGCGGTTTTAACGCTATTTTCGGGAATGACACCATGCAGGTTACATCAAAATGGATAGACGGAATGTGCTTTGTCGGCACGACGGAAGGCGGGCACAGCGTCGTTATGGAGGGATCGGCGGCAGAAGGTGCGGCCAAGCGCGGGCCCAGCCCGATGGAAATGCTGCTGTTGGGCGTGGCGGGCTGTTCGAGCATCGATGTGGTGATGATTGCCGAAAAACAGCGTCAGAAAGTGACTGACTGCCGTGCGACGGTTACGGCGAAACGGGCGGACGATGCGCCGCGCGTGTTTACCGAAATCCACATCCATTTCAAAGTATTCGGGCACGATTTGAAAGAATCGGCCATTGAGCGCGCCGTTCAGATGTCTGCCGAAAAATACTGTTCGGCTTCGATTATGTTGGGCAAAGCGGCAAAGATTACCCACAGTTTTGAAATTGCCGGGGCAGATAAATAGGCATCGGGCGGCATTATGGAGAAACGGCTGATGCCGTCTGAAGGGGAAAGGTGCGGGCAAGCCGGAGGCGCATAAAAAAGCAGATATATTCGGACTGCACCTCCCGAATATATCTGCCTGCTGTTTCCTCTTTATTCAGCCTTTATAATACTTGGACTTGTCGGGGTATTGTGCAGGCTTGATTCCGGATTGTCAACAATTTTCGGTCAAATTTTAAATGCCGCGTTTTAAAATGATACCCGCCTGCTTCTGCGGGCGGGCGGAAGGCGGGAATCCCGTTATTTTAAGTAATATATTAATTTGTTGAATTAAAATAAATTTGTGTAATACTTTGATTTCCCCGACACGATTTGAAACACAGCCGTCTTAAAACATCTTAAAAAATTTGAAAGCGTAAAAATACGGAAAACATCATGAACTTTGAAAACGACGACATTATCCATGCGCCGACCACGTCTTCCCTGATTCTCGAAGAGCGGCACGATTCGGAGCTGTTCCGTGTTTACGCCCTGATTTTGGACGGCATTACCGATCAGGTGCTGCTGCCCGGCAAAAAGCTGACCGAGTCCGAACTTTGCCGTCAGATGGTGTGTTCGCGCAACACCGTCCGCGGCGCGCTGTCGCTTTTGGCGCACGACAAGATTGTCGATTTGCAACCCAACAGGGGCGCGTTCGTCCACGTTCCCGATTTGAAAGAAATGCAGGATGTGTTCAATGCGCGCATCGAAATGGAGACGATGATTTTGAACATCCTCGCCGACCTGCCGGATTTGGAAACGCGCCTCAAGCCGCTTTATGCGATGATACGGCGCGAAGAAGAGGCCTCCGGCAGGGGCGACCGCGTCGGCTGGAACCGCCTGTCCAATGCCTTCCACGTCGAACTGGCGCGACTGGTGGGCAACGATGTGCTGTTCGACATTATGAACACGCTGTGCGCGCGATCTTCCCTGATTGTCGCCGTGGCGGGCGTGCATCGCGAGGAAAAACACGCCATCAATATGCACACGCATTCCGAACATCGGGAAATCCTCGACCTGCTGCTGGCAGGCAGGCGCAACCGCGTGGTCAAAATCCTGCGCCGCCATTTGGGCAACTGTATGGAGCGTTTGGAAAAGACTTTGGAAGATTGAATGCCTGATGGAGAGAAAACCGTCTGAATCAGATGTTCAGGCGGTTTTTTAATGGCGAACCTGATGCCGTCTGAAATATGGATGCGGGTATCTGTAATTTTCAGACGGTAATTTTTAAGCTGCACATATCATGCGGCAATAAAGGAGGGCAGGGGATGGACAGCCTGATGATATTGATTTCGGTTTTGATACCGATGTTTGCCGGATTTTTTATCCGTGTGCCCAAGCCTTACCTGCCCGCTTTGGACAAGGTGCTGTCGGTTTTGGTGTATGCCGTGCTGCTGCTGATCGGCGTATCGTTGTCGCGCGTGGAGGATTTGGGTTCGCGGTTGGACGATATGGCGTTGACGGTTCTGTGGCTGTTTGTTTGTACGGTCGGGGCGAACCTGCTTGTCTTGGCAGTTTTAGGAAAGTTATTCCCGTGGCGGATAAAGGGGAAAGGGAAGGGCGTTTCGGTCGGCGTGTCGGGCAGTGTGGGGCAGCTCGGATGCGTGCTGTTCGGATTCTCATTCGGCAAACTGATGCGCGATATTTGGATGCCGTCTGAAAACGCGGGCATGTATTGTCTGATGCTGCTGGTGTTCCTCATCGGCGTACAGCTCAAAAGTAGCGGCGTATCGTTGCGGCAGGTTTTGGTCAACCGCAGGGGTATTCGGTTGTCGGTCTGGTTTATATTGTCATCTCTTTCGGGCGGGCTGCTGTTTGCCGCATCGGCAGATGGTGTGTCGTGGACGAAGGGTTTGGCACTGGCTTCTGGCTTCGGTTGGTATTCCCTCTCGGGTTTGGTCATGACCGAGGCTTACGGGGCGGTATGGGGCAGCATCATGCTGCTGAACGATTTGGCACGAGAGCTGTTTGCACTGGCATTTATCCCGCTGCTGATGAAGCGTTTTCCGGATGCGGCGGTGGGGGTTGGCGGTGCGACCAGTATGGATTTCACATTGCCCGTGATTCAGGGTGCGGGCGGTTTGGAAGTCGTGCCGGTAGCGGTCAGCTTCGGCGTGGTGGTCAATATTGCCGCCCCGTTTCTGATGGTGGTGTTTTCCGCTTTGGGTTGAACGCGGTAAAATCGGCATCCCGATGCAAGGAAGCAGAAAACGATGAAACCGAAAATCCAAAGGCATGGAGAGATTTTAAGCCTTGTCCGCCGGCATCAGTTTATGTCGGTGGACGAGCTTGCCGCCGCATTGGACGTTACCCCGCAGACGATACGCCGCGACATCCGCGAGTTGGAGGAGGGCGGCAGCCTGAAACGCCATCACGGCGGCGCGTCCTCGGGCGGAAACCTGCCGGAGGGACTGCCCGCTAACCGCCAAATTCAATGTCAAAACGAAAAAAATGCCATTGCCCGGCTGATTGCGGAACATATTCCCGACGAGTCATCGCTGTTTGTCAGTATCGGCACGACGATGGAAGCCGTGGCATCGGAGCTGGTGAGGCGGCGCGGCAGCCTGCGGATTATTACCAACAATATCCACGTCGCCTCCATCGTTTCGGCGCGGACGGATTACACGGTCATCATCACTTCCGGAGTCGTCCGCCCTTTGGACGGCGGCATTACCGGCGTGGCGACCGTCGATTTTATCAACCAGTTCAAAGTCGATTATGCCGTGATGAGCACACACGGTGTGGAAAGCGACGGTTCGCTTTTGGATTACGATTACAAGGAAGTCAGCGTCATGCAGGCGATGATTGCCAACGCGCGCGTCCGCTTCCTGGGTGTCGATCACAGCAAATTCCGCAGCAACGCGCTGGTCAGGCTCGGCGACATTACGGCGTTTGACAAAGTATTTACCGACCGGCTGCCCGATACCGCGATGCAGAAGATGCTGAAAGAGGCGGGGGTGGAATGTTTGGTTTCCGATGCCGTCTGAACGCTATGTCAAAGCGCGCAAGTCGGGTACAATAAACACATCATCAAACCGCTTCAGACGGCATCCCGATAATATTTATGCCGTCTGAAACCATCCATTTGAAGAAAACCATGCTCAATAAAGACCAATTCGCGGACAACCACTTCATCCGCACCCTCATCGAAGAAGACCTCAAAAGCGGCAAACACGAAACCATCCAAACCCGTTTCCCACCCGAACCCAACGGCTACCTGCATATCGGCCACGCCAAATCCATCTGCCTGAACTTCGGTTTGGCGTATATTTACGACGGCTTGTGCAACCTGCGTTTCGACGATACCAATCCTGAAAAAGAAAACGACGAATACGTCAACGCCATCAAAGAAGACGTTGAGTGGCTTGGTTTTCATTGGGCGGGCGAGCCGCGTTTCGCTTCCAATTATTTCGACCAGCTTTACGATTACGCCGTCGGTTTAATCAAAGACGGCAAAGCGTATGTCGATGATTTGAAGCCCGAAGAAATGCGCGAATACCGTGGCACGCTGACCGAAGCAGGCAAAAACAGCCCTTACCGCGACCGCAGTATCGAAGAAAACCTCGACCTGTTCACGCGCATGAAAAACGGCGAATTCCCCGACAGTAGCAAAACCCTGCGTCTGAAAATCGACATGGCATCAGGCAACATCAATATGCGCGATCCGGTCATCTACCGCATCCGCCGCGCCCATCACCACAACACCGGCGACAAATGG
This sequence comes from Neisseria polysaccharea ATCC 43768, assembly GCA_000176735.1. Lineage (GTDB taxonomy): Bacteria > Pseudomonadota > Gammaproteobacteria > Burkholderiales > Neisseriaceae > Neisseria > Neisseria polysaccharea. Next base: position 22,143 of record ADBE01000129.1, read on the forward strand.
TGTATCTACCCGATGTACGACTACACGCATTGCATTTCCGACGCCATCGAAGGCATCACGCATTCCTTGTGTACGCTCGAATTTGAAGCACACCGTCCGTTGTACGACTGGGTGTTGGACAACATTCCTTCGCCGCACGCCACACGTCCACGCCAATACGAGTTTTCACGTTTGGAGCTTTTGTATTCCATCACCTCCAAACGCAAGCTGAACCAACTGGTTTCAGACGGCCACGTTTCCGGCTGGGACGATCCGCGTATGCCGACCATTTCCGGTATGCGCCGCCGCGGTTACACGCCCGAAGGCCTGCGCTTGTTTGCCAAACGCGCCGGTATTTCCAAATCCGAAAACATCGTCGATATGAGCGTGTTGGAAGGTGCGATTCGTGAAGAGTTGGAAAACTCCGCGCCGCGCCTGATGGCGGTGTTGAATCCGCTCAAAGTGACCCTGACCAACTTTGAAACCGGCAAAACCCAAAGCCGCCGTGCCGCGTTCCATCCGAACCACGAAGAAATGGGCGATCGCGAAGTACCTATTTCCCAAACCATCTACATCGAAGCTGACGACTTTGCCGAAAATCCGCCCAAAGGCTTCAAACGCCTGATTCCCGGCGGCGAAGTGCGTTTGCGCCACGGCTATGTCATCAAGTGCGATGAAGTCGTCAAAGACGCGGCAGGCAATGTGGTCGAACTCAAGTGCAGCATCGACCATGACACCTTGGGCAAAAATCCAGAAGGCCGTAAAGTCAAAGGCGTGATTCATTGGGTGTCTGCCGAACACGCAGCCGAAATTAAAGTCCGCCTGTACGACCGCCTCTTTACCGTCGAGCGTCCCGATGCCGTGCGCGGCGAAGACGGCAACTACCTGCCGTTTACCGATTTCCTCAATCCAGAATCCATCAAGGAAATCACCGCCTACGCCGAACCTGCCGCAAAAGATTTGCCGGCAGAAAGCCGCTGGCAGTTCGAGCGCATCGGCTATTTTGTTACCGACCGCAAAGACCACGGCAAAGACACGCCGGTGTTTAACCGCACGGTAACGCTGAAAGATTCTTGGCAGCTTAAGTAAAACCCCATACTTGCCGTCTGAATATTGTTCGGACGGCATTTCTCCTTTACCCGCGAAATGCGGCACATTCGGCACACCGGAAAGGAAATATGATGAAAGTCCTCTTTATCGCCGACCCGATGGCAAGTTTCAAAACCTACAAAGACACCACCTACGCGATGATGCGGGAAATGGCAAAACGCGGCTGGCAGCTGTTTCATACCTTGAGTAGCGGATTGTCGGTTAAAAACGGTCTGGTGGTTGCTGATGCGTCTGCTTTTGAGTTTCTCGGAGCACAAGACGACCACGACAAAAACTGGTTTGCCGCCGCCGACAAAGTTCAGACGGCATTGAAAGCATTTGATGCCGTGATTATGCGCACCGATCCGCCGTTCGATATGCAATACCTTTACGCCACCCAATTACTGACGCTGGCGGAGCAGCAGGGCGCGAAGGTCTTTAACAGCGGACAGGCGATGCGTGATTTCAATGAAAAACTGGCGATTTTGAACTTCAGCCGCTTTATCGCGCCCACGCTGGTAACGACCCGTTCCGCCGATGTCCGCGCATTTTTGAAAGAACACGGCGACATCATCATCAAACCGCTCGACGGCATGGGCGGTATGGGCATTTTCCGCCTGACCGAAAAAGACCCCAACATCGGCAGCATCCTCGAAACCCTGATGCAGCTTGATTCCCGCACCATCATGGCGCAACGCTACATTTCCGAAATCGTCCACGGCGACAAACGCATCCTGATTATCGGTGGCGAAGTCGTCCCCTATGCTTTGGCGCGTATTCCGCAAAACGGCGAAACACGCGGCAATCTGGCGGCAGGCGGGCGCGGCGTGGCGCAGGAATTGGGCGGACGCGACCGCGAAATTGCCGAAACGCTCGCCCCCGAACTCAAACGGCGCGGCATCCTGCTGGCCGGTTTGGACGTTATCGGCAGCAACCTGACCGAAGTCAACGTAACCAGCCCGACCGGATTCCAAGAAATTATGAAACAAAAAGGTTTCGATGTGGCGGCAATGTTTGCCGATGCCGTTGCCGCGTGGTCGGTACGTTAAACCGATGCCGTCTGAAAGGCTTTTGTTTCACAACCGCCTGGTTTGATCGGACAGGCAGGGTTTTCCCTCAGCCAGCAGGGATGCGCTTAATGCCGTACGGACACTCCTCCGCCCCGTTTTCAGACGGCATATATTGAGGACATTTTGAAAGGATACCGATGGAACCTTCTTCCTACGCGGCAGAAAAAAAAGGAAAAGGCGGCATCAGGCGCGTCATTAACGCATTCGGCTATTCGATAGACGGCATCGCCGCCGCCTACCGTTACGAAGCGGCATTCCGTCAGGTTTTGTGGCTGAACGCGCTGCTGGTGTGCGCGGCATTTTTTTGGGTTTCCGAAACCGCCGTCCGCCTGCCGTTGATTATCGCGTCTTTTGTATCGGTCATTGTCGAACTGTTCAACACCGCCGTCGAAGCCGCCGTCGATCATACTTCGACCGAAAAACACGAGCTGGCCAAACGCGCCAAAGACGCAGGTTCTGCCGCACAACTGGTTGCCATGCTGATGTTGGCGGCGGTTTGGCTGTCCACCCTGTTCGGGTAAAACACTTGCAGCAGGATTTGTAATCCTTTAGGATTAGTATGTAGTATTTATTATTCGCTTAATCTATATCAAATTTCCGAACGGTATTTGTTTGTAAGATGAGCGCATCCTCGTTTGACATTTAAGGAGTAGAAAGATGAAAAAACTATTGGCAGCCGTGATGATGGCAGGTTTGGCAGGCGCGGTTTCCGCCGCCGGAGTCCATGTCGAGGACGGCTGGGCGCGCACCACCGTCGAAGGTATGAAAATGGGCGGCGCGTTCATGAAAATCCACAACAACGAAGCCAAACAAGACTTTTTGCTCGGCGGAAGCAGCCCCGTTGCCGACCGCGTCGAAGTGCATACCCACATCAACGACAACGGCGTGATGCGGATGCGCGAAGTCGAAGGCGGCGTGCCTTTGGAGGCAAAATCCGTTACCGAACTCAAACCCGGCAGCTATCATGTAATGTTTATGGGTTTGAAAAAACAATTAAAAGAGGGCGATAAAATTCCCGTTACCCTGAAATTTAAAAACGCCAAAGCGCAAACCGTCCAACTGGAAGTCAAAACCGCGCCGATGCCGGCAATGGACCACGGTCATCACCACGGCGAAGCGCATCAGCACTAATCTGCTGAAAATATTTGAAATGCCGTCTGAAAAAGCCCGGGCTTTCAGACGGCATTTTTATGCCCGCCTTTAAAATGTGTTAAAATCTGCCTTTAAAAACCGCCGTTTCCAAGCCATCCTGCGTATGAATACGACATCAGACCCATCCAATATCATCGTCGGGCTCTCCGGCGGTGTCGATTCTTCCGTAACCGCCGCCTTGCTCAAGCAGCAGGGTTATCAAGTGCGCGGTGTGTTCATGCAAAACTGGGAAGACGACGACAATGACGAATATTGCAGCATCAAACAGGATTCGTTTGATGCCATCGCCGTTGCCGATATTGTCGGCATCGATATCGACATCGTTAATTTCGCCGCGCAATATAAAGACAAAGTCTTTGCTTATTTTCTTCAGGAATACAGTGCGGGGCGCACGCCGAATCCGGATGTGTTGTGCAACGCCGAAATCAAATTCAAATGCTTTTTGGACTACGCCGTAGTGCAGGGCGCGGATACCATCGCCACCGGCCACTATGCGCGCAAAGAAGTCCGCAACGGCGTGCATTACCTGCTCAAAGGTTTGGATCGAAACAAAGACCAAAGCTATTTCCTCTACCGTCTCAAGCCTTTCCAACTCGAACGCGCGATTTTCCCGTTGGGCGGTTTGGAAAAACCCGAAGTCCGCCGCCTTGCCGCCGAGTTCAAACTGCCGACTGCCGCCAAAAAAGACAGCACGGGCATCTGCTTCATCGGCGAACGCCCGTTTCGCGAGTTTCTGCAAAAATACCTGCCGACCGACAACGGTAAAATGGTTACGCCCGAAGGGAAAACCGTCGGCGAACACGTCGGGCTGATGTTCTACACGCTCGGACAGCGCAAAGGATTGGGCATCGGCGGCGCGGGCGAACCGTGGTTTGTTGCGGCTAAAGATTTGACGAAAAACGAACTGATTGTCGTGCAAGGACACGACCATCCGCTGCTCTATACCCGCAGCCTTGTGATGAACGATTTGAGTTTCACGCTGCCCGAACGTCCGAAGGCAGGACGCTATACCTGCAAAACGCGTTACCGTATGGCGGACGCGCCTTGCGAATTGCGCTATTTGGATGATGAAACCGCCGAGCTGGTGTTTGACGAACCGCAATGGGCGGTTACGCCGGGCCAGTCTGCCGTGCTGTACGACGGCGACATCTGCTTGGGCGGCGGTATCATTCAAACGACCGACAAACCCGTCATCATCACACGATAAAGGTAATGCCGTCTGAAACGGTTTTCAGACGGCATTGTTCCGCTCAATTCCACTTTAAAGACCGATACCTATGAAAAAAATTTGGTTAGACAGCTACGAGAAGGGCGTCAGTGCCGAAATCGACATCACGCAATACAATTCCATCAGCGATGTATTCCGCCAAAGCGTGGAAAAATTTGCCGGGCTGCCCGCTTTTCAAAATATGGGCAAAACGCTCACTTATGCCGAAACCGGCAAACTGGCGACCGATTTCGCCTCTTATCTGCAAAACGTCCTCAAGCTGCCGCGCGGCGAACGTGTTGCCATTATGATGCCGAACGTATTGCAATACCCGATTGCCCTTTTCGGCATTTTGCAGGCAGGTTTGGTAGCGGTGAACACCAATCCGCTCTATACCCCGCGCGAGTTGGAGCATCAGCTGAAAGACAGCGGTGCGACCGCCATCATCGTTTTGGAAAATTTCGCCAACACGCTGGAGCTGGTGCTGCCGCGCACGCAAATCAAACACGTCATCGTAGCCTCCGTCGGCGAAATGTTCGGGCTGCTTAAAGGTTCGCTGATCAATTTCGTCATCCGGAAAATCAAGAAAATGGTGCCCGAATACCGTATTCGGGAAACCGTTTCCTTTCAGACGGCATTGAAAGAGGGGGCGAAGCACGTTTTCCAACCTGTCGCATTAAACCGCGAAGATACCGCGCTGTTGCAATACACGGGCGGCACGACAGGTGTTGCCAAAGGGGCGGTGCTGAGTCACGGCAACATCTGCGCCAATATGCTTCAGGCAAAAGAATGGATTAAAAACCAGTTGCGCGAGGGCAAAGAAACCGTTATCGCTGCCCTGCCGCTGTACCATATTTTCGCCTTAACCGTGAATCTGATGATTTTTGCCAATGCCGGCTCAAAAATCATCCTGATTACCAACCCGCGCGATATGAAAGGCTTTATCGGAGAACTGAAAAAACAGCAGGTTAATGTATTTATCGGCGTAAACACACTGTTTAACGCGATGGTTAACCGTCCTGATTTTGCCGAAGTCGATTTTTCAGGATTGCGGCTGACTTTGGGCGGCGGTATGGCGACCCAAAAAGCCGTTGCCGAAAAATGGAAAAAATTACCGGTACGCCTATTGTCGAAGCCTACGGTCTGACCGAAGCCAGCCCAGGCGTGTGCTGCAACCCCTTAAACATCGAATCATACAGCGGCAGCATCGGTTTGCCCGTCTCGTCCACCGAAGTAGAATTGCGCGACGCAAACGGCAAAGAAGTCCCCGTCGGGCAGCCGGGCGAATTGTGGGTAAAAGGCCCTCAAGTGATGCAAGGCTACTGGAACCGTCCCGAAGAAACCGCTAAAGCCATAGACGCGCGCGGCTTTTTGGAAACCGGCGATATTGCCGTGATGGACGAAAAAGGCTGGTTGAAGCTGGTCGATCGTAAGAAAGACCTCATTGTTGTTTCCGGATTCAATGTTTATCCGAACGAAATCGAGGAAGTCATCGCGCATCACGGCAAAGTGATGGAAGTCGCCTGTATCGGCGTTCCCGACGAAAAAACCGGAGAAGCCCTAAAAGTATTCGTCGTCAAAAAAGACCCGTCATTGACCAAAGAAGAACTTATCGCCTTTTGCCGCACCGAATTAACCGCATATAAAGTACCGAAAAATATCGAATTCCGCGACGAGTTGCCCAAGTCCAACGTTGGCAAAATTCTGCGTCGCGAGTTGCGGCAAAGTACCGGGAAATAAAGAAAATATGCCGTCTGAAAACAGCCGTCCACCGTTCAGACGGCATCCGCCTGTTTGCCAGAACCGCGCGCTTCACGTTAAAATCACGCATTCCAACATGGGTATTCCATCATGACCAAATTCATTTTCGTAACCGGCGGCGTTGTCTCCTCACTGGGTAAAGGTATCGCCGCCGCTTCTATTGCCGCCATCCTCGAATCGCGCGGCTTGAACGTTACCATGCTCAAGCTTGATCCTTATATCAACGTCGATCCCGGCACGATGAGCCCGTTTCAACACGGCGAAGTGTTCGTAACCGACGACGGTGCGGAAACCGACCTCGACTTGGGACACTACGAACGTTTCATCGATTCCACGATGACCCGCCGCAACAGCTTCAGCACGGGGCAGGTGTACGAAAACGTCATCGCCAAAGAACGACGGGGCGACTACCTCGGCGGTACGGTTCAAGTCATTCCGCACATTACCGACGAAATCAAACGACGCATCCATGAAGGCGCGGCAGGTTACGATGTGGCGATTGTCGAAATCGGCGGCACGGTCGGCGACATCGAATCGCTGCCGTTTTTGGAAGCCATCCGCCAGATGCGCAGCCAGTTGGGACGCAACAACACCCTGTTCGCCCACTTGAGCTATGTCCCCTACATCGCCGCCGCAGGCGAAATCAAAACCAAGCCGACCCAGCACACCGTTAAAGAAATGTTGAGCATCGGTTTGCAACCCGACATCCTGATTTGCCGCATGGACAGGAAAATGCCTGCGGACGAACGCCGCAAAATCGCCTTGTTCTGCAACGTGGAAGAACGCGCGATTGTCGGCAGCTACGACGTGGACAGCATCTACGAATGCCCCGAAATGCTGCACGACCAAGGCATCGACAACATCATTACCGAGCAGTTGCAGCTTAACGTGCAACAGGCGGATTTGACTGCGTGGAAAAAAATTGTCCACGCCGTCAAAAATCCGAAACACACCGTCAAAATCGCGATGGTCGGCAAATACGTCGATTTGACCGAATCCTACAAATCATTGATTGAAGCCTTGAAACACGCGGGCATCCACACCGAAACCGACGTGCAGATTACCTTTGTCGACAGCGAAAGCATCGAGAAAAATAACGGCGACGTTTCCATGCTCAAAGATATGGATGCCATCCTCGTTCCCGGCGGTTTCGGTTCGCGCGGTGTGGAAGGCAAAATCGCCGCTGTGCGCTATGCCCGCGAAAACAACGTGCCATACTTGGGCATCTGCCTCGGTATGCAGATTGCGCTGATTGAATACGCCCGCGACGTGGCAGGTTTGAAGGGTGCGAATTCCACTGAGTTCGACCTCAAATGCGCCGCCCCCGTCGTTGCCCTGATTGACGAATGGCAAACCGCCGACGGCAGCGTCGAAACCCGCGATGAATCCACCGATTTGGGCGGCACGATGCGTTTGGGCGCGCAAGAAGTCGAATTGAAAGCAGGCAGCCTCGCCGCCAAAATCTACGGTAGCGGACATATCCGCGAACGCCACCGCCACCGCTACGAAGTCAACAACAACTATGTTCCTCAGTTGGAAAAAGCAGGCTTGGTTATCGGCGGCGTATCCGCCGGACGCGAACGCTTGGTTGAAACCATCGAGCTGCCGAACCATCCTTGGTTCTTCGCCTGCCAGTTCCATCCCGAATTCACTTCCAACCCGCGCAAAGGGCATCCCTTGTTCACCGCGTTTGTCAAAGCCGCGTTGAACAATAAAAAAGCCTGATAAAGCGTTACTTGATGATCAAAATGCCGTCTGAAAAACGGCACCCCCCTGCCACGTCTTTAATCGAAGCCGGTGTGGACGTCGATTTTCCGTTGGTAATGCGCGCCGAAGCAGGTTTAGGCAGCGTTGTCCAAGCCGCAGGATGCTGCAACCGCGAAGGCAAAAGGCTACCTGAAAACAGCTTTGTCTAGGTATTTACGCCTGAAGAACAATGTAAAGTCCTGCCTGAACTTGCCACCCAAGCCGCCGTTATGCGTTTGACCGTCGACAGCTTTTCAGACGACCTCATTCCACAGATTTTCGATTTTTCAACACTTCGAGCCATTTATATGGCTTGTTCGTTAAATTTTGCGCGTTTTAAATTTGGAGAATTGACGTGAATTTCGACTATATAGCCCACGCCCGCCAAGACGCATCAGGAAATTGGCACCCCCACCCCCTGCAAGACCACCTGCAAAAAGTCGCTCAACTCGCCAAACGTTTTGCAGGGCGTTACGGGGCGTTGTTTGCCGAATATGCGGGGCTTTTGCACGATTTGGGGAAATTTCAGAAAGCTTTTCAGAAATATATCCGTAATGCATCCGGCTTTGAAAAAGAAAATGCCCATTTGGAAGATGTCGAATCTACCAAGTTGCGCAAAATTCCGCATTCCACTGCCGGTGCAAAATATGCAGTAGAGCAAGAGCACCTTAATCTGTTTTTTGGGCATTTGTTGGCGTATTTGATTGCCGGGCATCATGCAGGGCTGGCAGATTGGTATGATAAAGGCAGCCTGAAACGCCGTCTGCAACAGGCGGATGACGAGTTGACGGCATCTTTGTCAGGTTTGGCGGAAAGTGGTTTGTCTGAAGATTTTTTCCCGTTATCAGAAGATGATCTGAAGCGGGATTTTTTTGGATTTTGGAAAGACAGTGCAAAGCTGGAAGAGCTGCATATTTGGCTGCGTTTTCTCTTTTCCTGCTTGGTGGATGCCGATTTTTTAGATACCGAAGCCTTTATGAACGGCTACGCCGATACAGATGCCGTGCAGGCTGCCGGATTGCGCCCGAAATTTCCCAGTTTGGATGAGTTGCACCGGAGATATGAGCAATATATGGCGCAACTTTTGGAAAAAACAGATAAAAATTCAACTTTAAATCAAGAACGCCATATCATTTTGCAGCAATGTTTTTCCGCCGCCGAAACCGACCGCACTTTGTTTTCTTTAACCGTGCCAACCGGCGGCGGCAAAACTTTGGCGAGCTTGGGGTTCGCTTTGAAGCACGCACTGAAATTCGGCAAAAAACGTATTATCTACGCGATTCCCTTCACCAGTATTATTGAACAGAACGCCGATGTTTTCCGCAAAGCATTGGGCGATGATGTGGTTTTGGAGCACCACAGCAATTTGGAAGTGGCCGATAACAAAGAAACCGCCAAAACCCGCCTTGCCACGGAAAATTGGGATGCACCGCTGATTGTTACCACCAACGTGCAACTGTTTGAAAGCCTGTTTGCGGCGAAAACCAGCCGCTGCCGCAAGATTCACAATATTGCCGACAGCGTGGTGATTTTGGATGAAGCCCAGCAGCTTCCGCGCGATTTCCAAAAGCCGATTACCGACATGATGCGGGTGCTGGCGCGTGATTACGGCGTTACTTTTGTGCTGTGCACGGCAACCCAACCGGAGCTTGGCAAAAATATCGACGCATTCGGTCGCACTATTTTGGAAGGCCTGCCGGATGTGCGCGAAATTGTGGCAGACAAAATTGCCTTATCGGAAAAACTGCGCCGCGTCCGTATCAAAATGCCGCCGCCAAATGACGAAACACAAAGCTGGCAGGAAATTGCCGATGAAATCGCCGCGCGTCCATGTGTTTTGGCAGTAGTCAATACGCGAAAACACGCCCAAAAACTCTTTGCCGCCCTGCCTTCTGACGGCATCAAACTGCATTTGTCCGCCAATATGTGCGCCACACACCGAAGCGAAGTGATTGCGTTGGTTCGCCGATATTTGGCACTGTATCGCGCAGGCAGCCTGCACAAGCCCTTGTGGCTGGTCAGCACGCAGTTGATTGAAGCCGGCGTGGATTTGGATTTCCCTTGCGTTTATCGGGCGATGGCAGGACTGGACAGCATTGCCCAAGCGGCGGGGCGGTGCAACCGTGAAGGTAAACTGCCACAGTTGGGTGAAGTGGTCGTGTTTCGTGCCGAAGAAGGCGCGCCCAGCGGCAGCCTGAAACAGGGGCAGGACATTACCGAAGAAATGCTGAAAGCAGAGCTGCTCGGCGACCCGCTTTCCCCGTCGGCATTTGCCGAATATTTCCGCCGGTTCAACGGCAAAGGCGATGTGGACAAACACAACATTACAAGACTCTTGACGGCAGAATCATCCAATGAAAATCCGCTGGCAATCAAATTCCGCACCGCTGCCGAACGCTTCCGCCTGATTGATAACCAAGGCGTGGCACTCATTGTGCCGTTTATCCCGTTGGCTCATTGGGAAAAAGACGGCAGTCCGCAAATTATCAAAGCAAACGAGTTGGACGATTTTTTCAGACGACACTTGGACGGCGTGGAAGTTTCAGAATGGCAGGATGTTTTGGACAAACAACGCTTTCCTCAGCCAACCGACAACTCCTTCGGGCAAACTGACAGTCCACCTCTGCCCGAGCCGTTTGAAAGTTGGTTCAAATTTTTAGAAAGCGATCCACTCAAACACAAATGGGTTTACCGCAAGCTGCAACGCTACACGATAACGGTGTACGAACACGAACTGAAAAAGCTGCCTGTACATGCGGTTTTTTCTAGGGCGGGATTGCTGGTGTTGGATAAGGGCTATTACAAAGCCGTGCTTGGCGCGGATTTTGACGATACGGCTTGGCTACCTGAAAATTCAGTTTTATGAAATAAAAGCAATAAGGAGATGATATGAGTTTTATCCTAGAAATCAGCGGCGATTTGGCATGTTTCACCAGGCCCGAGCTTAAGGTGGAGAGGGTAAGCTACCCCGTTATCACACCGTCTGCTGCCAGAAACATCCTAATGGCGATATTGTGGAAGCCGGCAATCCGCTGGCGAGTCTTGAAGATAGAAATCCTAAAACCGATTCAGTGGACGAACATCCGCCGTAACGAAGTGGGAACCAAAATGAGTGAACGCAGCACCTCGCTCTATATTGAAGACAACCGCCAGCAGCGTGCATCCATGATGCTGAAAGACGTTGCCTACCGCATTCACGCCGATTTTGACATGACAAGCGAAGCAGGAGAAAGCGACAACTACGTCAAGTTTGCCGAAATGTTTAAACGGCGGGCAAAAAAGGGCAATATTTCCACCAGCCTTATTTGGGTTGCCGCGAGTTTCCCTGCCATTTCAGGCTACTTGAAAAGTCTGAAGACGGTTTGCCACGCGAAGACATTACCCAAGATTTCGGTTTTATGTTGTACGACATGGATTTCAGCAAATCCGATCCGCGCGATTCCAATAATGCTGAGCCAATGTTTTACCAATGCAAAGCGATAAACGGCGTAATTACCGTGCCCCCAGCCAATAGCGAGGAGGTGAAACGATGATTTTGCACGCACTCACCCAATACTACCAACGTAAAGCCGAAAGCGATGGCGGTGTTGCCCCGGAAGGGTTTGAAAACAAAGAAATCCCGTTCATTATTGTTGTAGACAAACAGGGCAAATTTATTCAGCTTGAAGATACCCGCGAGTTGAAAAATAAGAAAAAAGTTGCCCGCACTTTTTTAGTGCCGAAAGGTTTGGGCAGGAGCGGTTCAAAATCCTACGAAGTAAGCAATTTATTGTGGGATCACTACGGTTATGTACTTGCTTATGCCGGAGAAAAAGGACAGGAGCAGGCGGACAAACAGCATGCCAGCTTTACCGCCAAAGTAAACGAATTGAAACAGGCGCTGCCCGATGATACAGGTGTTACTGCGGTTGCTGCCTTTTTGTCTTCTGCGGAAGAAAAAAGCAAAGTCATGCAGGCTGCAAATTGGGCGGAGTGTGCCAAAGTCAAAGGCTGTAATCTCAGCTTCCGCCTGGTGGATGAAGCGGTAGATTTGGTTTGCCAGTCAAGGGGGGTGTGGGAATATGTGAGTCAAGCAAATCAAACGCAATCCGATAATGTCCAAAAAGGCATTTGCTTGGTAACGGGCAAGCCTGCGCCGATTGCGCGGCTGCATAACGCCGTGAAAGGCGTGAATGCCAAGCCCGCCCCGTTTGCATCGGTAAATCTGTCGGCTTTTGAATCATACGGCAAAGAGCAGGGCTTTATCTTTCCCGTGGGCGAGCAAGCCATGTTCGAATATACCACCGCCTTGAACACCCTGCTTGCTAGCAAAAACCGATTCCGTATCGGCGATGTAACGGCCGTATGTTGGAGTGCGAAACGGACTCTGTTGGAAGAAAGTCTTGCTTCGCTGATTAACGGCGGCGGCAAAGACAATCCCGATGAGCATATCGATGCCGTTAAAACCCTTTATAAAAGCCTGTACAACGGTCAATATCAAAAACCTGACGGCAAAGAAAAATTCTACCTTTTAGGTTTATCGCCCAATTCCGCGCGCATTGTCGTCCGCTTTTGGCACGAAACCACCGTTGCCGCCTTATCCGAAAGCATTGCGGCGTGGTATGACGATTTGCAGATGGTGCGCGGCGAAAACTCGCCATACCCCGAATATATGCCGTTGCCGCGCCTGTTGGGCAATTTGGTGTTGGACGGAAAAATGGAAAACCTGCCATCTGACCTGATTGCCCAAATAACCGATGCCGCACTCAACAACCGCGTTTTACCCGTCAGTCTGCTGCAGGCTGCTTTACGGCGCAACAAGGCGGAACAGAAAATTACCTATGGCAGGGCAAGTTTGCTTAAAGCCTATATCAATCGCGCAATCCGCGCGGGTCGTCTGAAAAACATGAAGGAGCTAACTATGAGCTTAGATAGAAACCGTCAAGACATCGGCTACGTGCTGGGGCGGCTGTTTGCCGTGCTGGAAAAAACACAGGATGAAGCCAATCCCGGCTTAAATGCTACTATTGCCGACCGCTATTTCGGTTCGGCAAGCAGCACGCCGATTGCCGTATTCGGTACTTTGATTCGTTTGTCCAAACATCACCTGAGTAAACTGAATACGGAAAAATACAGGGGAAAACGAATTTTTTTAGAAAAACTTTTTCAAGAAATTATCGGAAAAATAGATAATTTTCCCAATCATTTGGATATTAACCATCAAGTTTTATTTGGGATCGGTTATTACCACCAAAAACAAGATTTTTTCCAATCTAACTCAACTGAAACAAATTAAACAGGAGCAAATGCTATGACTATTGAAAAACGCTACGACTTTGTCTTTTTATTTGACGTGCAAGACGGCAACCCCAACGGCGATCCCGACGCAGGCAACCTGCCGCGTATCGACCCGCAAACAGGCGAAGGTTTGGTAACCGATGTTTGTCTGAAACGCAAAGTCCGCAACTTTATCCAAATGACTCAAAATGACGAACATCACGATATCTTTATCCGAGAAAAAGGCATTTTGAACAACCTGATTGACGAAGCCCACGAGCAAGAAAACGTAAAAGGCAAAGAAAAAGGCGAGAAAACCGAAGCCGCCCGCCAATACATGTGCAGCCGTTATTACGACATCCGCACATTCGGCGCAGTGATGACTACCGGTAAAAACGCCGGGCAAGTGCGCGGTCCCGTGCAACTGACTTTTTCTCGCTCTATCGATCCCATCATGACCTTGGAACACAGCATTACCCGCATGGCGGTTACCAACGAAAAAGATGCCAGCGAAACCGGCGACAACCGCACCATGGGGCGCAAATTTACCGTCCCTTACGGCCTATACCGCTGCCACGGCTTCATTTCTGCTCATTTTGCCAAACAAACAGGCTTTTCCGAAAACGATTTAGAACTGTTTTGGCAGGCACTCGTCAATATGTTCGATCACGACCATTCCGCCGCACGCGGACAAATGAACGCACGCGGGCTTTATGTGTTTGAACACAGCAATAATCTGGGTGACGCACCTGCCGACAGCCTGTTCAAACGCATTCAGGTAGCCAAAAAAGACGGCGTGGAAGTGGCAAGGAATTTTGACGACTACCTTGTCAGCGTGGACAATCAAAATCTTGGCGAAACCAAGCTGTTGCGTAAATTAGGCTGAAAATGACTGCACTTTTAACCGAAACCCAAAGGGAAAATCAGGATACGCGTCTGATTCCCCTTTCCGCCCTGCAACACTATGCTTTCTGCCCGCGTCAATGCGCGTTAATCCACAACGAACAGGTGTGGGCGGAGAACTATCTGACCGCGCAAGGCAAGGCGTTGCATGAACGGGTGGATTCGGGCGAGCCGGAAACGCGCAAGGGCGTGCGCTTTGAGCGGACGGTACACGTTTCGGCAGAAAAACCGGGCATCAGCGGCGTGTTGGATTTGGTGGAAGTGGATACGAAAACAGGCCGTCTGAAACCCGTGGAATACAAACGCGGCAAGCCAAAACCCGAGCCGATGGACGAAATCCAGCTTTGCGCCCAAGGTTTGTGTTTGGAAGAAATGACGGGGCAAACCGTTTCAGAGGGCGCGCTGTGGTATATGCAAACCCGCCACCGCGTTCCCATCACGTTTTCAGACGACCTGCGCGCCCAAACACTCGCTACCATCGCCGCTGTGCGTGAACTCCTGAACAGCGGCCAAACCCCGCCGCCCAACTACGGCAAACGCTGCAAAGCCTGCTCGCTGATGGAGATTTGCCAGCCGGAATTGTTGGGAAAACGGGATAGGAGTGTGGGGTATGTGGAAGCGTTGTTTATTGTGTAAGAAAAAACCGCAGGTATTTTGAACCTGCGGTTTTTTTGGTTTACAACTTGCTGTCTTCACTGTCTAAGAAGCTTCTCAAGCGGTCGCTGCGGGTCGGGTGGCGCAACTTGCGGAGTGCTTTTGCCTCAATTTGGCGGATGCGTTCGCGGGTTACGTCAAACTGTCTGCCGACTTCTTCCAGCGTGTGGTCGGTATTCATATCGATACCGAAGCGCATACGTAAGACTTTGGCTTCACGAGGTGTCAGGCTTTCGAGTATTTCTTTGGTTACTTCGTGCAGGCTGGTGTACATTGCCGCATCAGCCGGCGCAATATTGTTGGCATCCTCGATAAAGTCGCCCAAGTGCGAATCGTCGTCGTCGCCTATAGGTGTTTCCATGGAAATCGGTTCTTTGGCGATTTTCATGATTTTACGGATTTTGTCCTCAGGCATCTGCATCAGTTCGGCAAGTTTGGCGGAATCGGGTTCTTCGCCGGTTTCTTGAAGGTGTTGGCGCGAGATGCGGTTCATCTTGTTGATGGTTTCAATCATATGTACCGGAATGCGGATGGTACGCGCCTGATCGGCAATCGAGCGGGTGATTGCCTGGCGGATCCACCAGGTTGCGTAGGTGGAGAATTTGTAGCCCCGGCGGTATTCGAACTTATCGACCGCCTTCATCAGTCCGATGTTGCCTTCCTGAATCAAATCAAGGAATTGTAAGCCACGGTTGGTGTATTTTTTGGCAATGGAAATCACGAGACGCAAGTTTGCCTGAATCATTTCCTGCTTGGCGGCTGCGGTTTCTTTTTCGCTCGACACCATATTTTTGTTGATTTCTTTCAACTCTTCGATGGAAATGCGGGTTTCTTTTTCCATATCTGCCAACTCGGTTTGTTTTTCGAGAATGGCGTGGCGGAAGCGGTCGAGTGCGTCGCTCCAGACCCTGCCTTTGGCGATTTCTTCTTCAATCCATTGCAGATTGGTGATTTCGGGCAGGAAGTTTTGGATGAAGTAGTCGCGCTCCATATGGACGCGGTCGAGGCAGATGTCGCGGATTTCGCGTTCGAGTTTGCGGATGTTTTCTACTTTTCCGCGCAGGCTGCTGCTGAGGCTGTCAATTTGGCGGGTGGCGAAGCGGACTTCCAAAAGTTTGTTGGCGATGGCATCGCGGTAGGCGAGATAGTCTTTGTGCCGGCTGTGGTGTTTTTCCAAACGGCCGATCATTTTTTTGTAGTCTTTTTCGATTTGGGCAAAGTGGCCGATGACTTTTTGTTTCAATTCGGCGAGATTGGCTGCCGAGATTTCATCCGCATCTTCTTCCGACTCTTCGTCGTCTTCGTTTTCATCCGAATTGTCGTTGGAAGGTTTCTCGGGCACTGTGGTTTCCAAGTGCCCCAAGCCCAATTCGTTGAGCAATACTTCATTCGGGTCGATAATGGCTTCTACGACTTCGTCGACGCGGATTTCGTCTTTGCGGATTTTTTTCGATGAGTTCTAAGATTTCCGCAATGGATCCTGGGCAGGCGGAGATGGCCTGACCATATTTTTCAGGGCGTTTTCGTTTTTTTGGCGATGATGATTTCGTCTTCGCGGGTCAGCAGGTCGACCTG
>ADBE01000128.1 GCA_000176735.1 Neisseria polysaccharea ATCC 43768
CGGGTTTGCGAAGGAACGGCTTGAAACTTTGGGATATTCATTTTAGAATGACCCGTTTTATCGCCGCAGGATGCGGTTTTATTGTTTGCAACCTTTAAAGGAAAAACCATGAAGAAAATGTTCGTGCTGTTCTGTATGCTGTTCTCCTGCGCCTTCTCCCTTGCGGCGGTAAACATCAATGCGGCTTCGCCGCAGGAGTTGGAGGCGCTGCCGGGAATAGGTCCGGCGAAGGCGAAAGCCATTGCGGAATACCGTGCGCAAAACGGCGCGTTCAAGTCTGTGGACGATTTGACGAAGGTGAAGGGCATCGGCCCGGCGGTGCTGGCGAAGCTGAAGGATCAGGCTTCGGTCGGCGCGCCCGCGCCCAAAGCCCCGGCAAAACCGGTGCTGCCCGCAGCTAAAAAATAGGGGAACCTGTAAGGGAAGGGGCATCGGCCGCCGCCGGTGCTTTTTTGTTTGGAAGGGAAATGGCTGGAGAAAGACCTGCGCTATATCGGGGAATGAATCGACGCAAAGGAAATGCCGTCTGAACATGCGTTCGGGCGGCGTTTTTATAACAAAAACACTTCATGGCGGTTGGTTTTATGCCTGTCTAAGTTTTTGTGTCGTGCATACCTGAAGATTTCAGACGGTAAGTGTATTCCGTTTCAGTTTGTAAGCTATGGCAGTCTGTTTATCTTGTGTTTTGCGCAATTGCCCTTATTTTAAGCCGTGATTTTATTTTGAATTAGATGAACAGATGAGTAATCAAGATTTTTATGCGACGCTGGGTGTGGCAAGAACAGCTACCGATGATGAGATTAAAAAAGCCTACCGTAAATTGGCGATGAAATACCATCCCGACCGCAATCCTGACAATAAAGAGGCGGAAGAGAAGTTTAAAGAAGTACAAAAGGCGTATGAAACTTTGTCCGACAAGGAAAAGCGTGCTATGTACGACCAATACGGTCATGCGGCATTTGAAGGAGGAGGTCAAGGTGGATTTGGAGGGTTTGGCGGATTTGGCGGTGCGCAGGGTTTTGACTTTGGGGATATTTTCAGCCAAATGTTTGGAGGCGGTTCGGGGCGCGCCCAGCCTGATTATCAGGGTGAGGATGTTCAAGTCGGTATCGAAATCACGCTTGAAGAAGCAGCAAAAGGCGTGAAGAAACGCATCAATATTCCGACTTATGAAGCGTGCGATGTCTGCAACGGCAGCGGCGCGAAACCCGGGACATCCCCTGAAACCTGTCCGACTTGTAAAGGCTCGGGTACGGTGCACATCCAGCAGGCGATTTTCCGTATGCAGCAGACTTGTCCGACCTGCCACGGTGCGGGCAAACACATTAAAGAACCTTGCGTCAAATGCCGTGGCGCAGGGCGGAATAAGGCGGTCAAGACGGTGGAAGTCAATATTCCCGCCGGTATCGATGACGGGCAGCGTATCCGTTTGAGCGGCGAAGGCGGGCCGGGTACGCACGGTGCGCCTGCCGGCGACCTGTATGTAACCGTCCGCATTCGGGCGCATAAGATTTTCCAACGCGACGGCTTGGATTTGCATTGCGAACTGCCGATCAGTTTTGCCACGGCTGCTTTGGGCGGGGAGTTGGAAGTGCCGACCTTGGACGGCAAGGTCAAGCTCACCGTCCCCAAAGAAACCCAAACCGGCAGGAGGATGCGCGTGAAGGGTAAGGGTGTCAAATCTTTACGCAGCAGCGCGACCGGCGATTTGTACTGCCATATTGTTGTCGAAACGCCTGTCAATTTGACCGACCGCCAGAAAGAGCTTTTGGAAGAATTTGAGCGGATTTCTACCGGCTTGGAAAACCAAACGCCGCGCAAGAAATCGTTTTTAGACAAGCTGCGCGATTTGTTTGATTGATTTTAAGGTTCGGAAACAAGCAGCCGTATCGGGTAATATCCCTGATACGGCTGTTTTTGTTTGTTTGGAAATAGTTTTTATTTTCAATGTGGTATGGGGCAGGGTGGGATAACTGTTTTTAACCGTTCTTTTTAAAACTTGACATCATGGCGTGATGCCAACAATATGTGAACGTCTGTTGTCAAAGGAAGAATAATGAATAAATCTTTATCCGGTTCGGTAGAAGAATACCGCGAACTGACGCTCCGAGGCATGATACTCGGTGCATTGATTACTGTAATTTTTACTGCGTCCAACGTTTACCTCGGTTTGAAAGTCGGGCTGACCTTTGCCTCGTCGATTCCGGCGGCGGTGATTTCGATGGCGGTTTTAAAGTTTTTCAAAGGCAGCAATATTTTGGAAAACAACATGGTGCAGACCCAAGCCTCGGCGGCGGGTACGCTTTCGACCATCATTTTTGTCCTGCCCGGTTTGCTGATGGCGGGCTACTGGAGCGGTTTCCCGTTCTGGCAGACGACGCTTTTATGTATTGCCGGCGGGATTTTGGGGGTGATTTTTACCATTCCGCTGCGTTACGCGATGGTGGTGAAAAGTGATTTGCCTTATCCGGAAGGTGTGGCGGCTGCTGAAATTTTGAAAGTGGGCGGCCATGAAGAAGGGGATGACCGTCAGGGCGGCAGCGGTATCAAAGAGCTGGCGGCCGGCGGCGCGTTGGCGGGATTGATGAGCTTTTGCGCCGGAGGTCTGCGCGTGATTGCCGATAGCGCGAGTTATTGGTTTAAAAGCGGTACGGCAATTTTCCAACTGCCGATGGGCTTTTCACTGGCATTGTTGGGCGCGGGCTATTTGGTCGGACTGACGGGCGGCATCGCCATCCTGTTGGGCATTTCGATTGCTTGGGGCATTGCCGTGCCGTATTTCTCCTCACACATTCCGCAACCTTCCGATATGGAAATGGCGGCGTTTGCGATGAAGCTGTGGAAGGAGAAAGTGCGTTTTATCGGTGCGGGAACCATAGGTATCGCGGCGGTTTGGACGCTTTTGATGCTGCTCAAGCCGATGGTGGAAGGCATGAAGATGTCGTTCAAGAGTTTTGGCGGCGGTGCGCCCGCTACAGAACGCGCCGAACAGGATTTGTCGCCTAAAGCCATGATTTTCTGGGTATTGTCTATGATGTTTATTCTAGGCGTGTCGTTTTACCACTTTATCGGCGATTCGCACATTACGGGCGGCATGGCTTGGCTTTTAGTGGTCGTTTGCACGCTTTTGGCTTCCGTCATCGGCTTTTTGGTCGCCGCCGCCTGCGGTTATATGGCGGGTTTGGTCGGCTCGTCTTCCAGCCCGATTTCCGGCGTGGGCATCGTTTCCATTGTTATCATTTCGCTGGTTTTATTGGTTGTGGGCGAATCAGGCGGCTTGATGGCGGATGAGGTCAACCGTAAATTCTTACTGGCGTTGACGCTTTTCTGCGGCTCGGCAGTAATCTGCGTGGCTTCGATTTCCAATGACAACCTGCAAGACCTGAAAACCGGCTACCTGCTCAAAGCCACGCCTTGGCGGCAGCAAGTTGCCCTGATTATCGGCTGTATCGTCGGTGCGCTGGTGATTTCACCCGTGTTGGAACTGCTTTACGAAGCCTACGGCTTTACCGGCGCAATGCCGCGCGAAGGCATGGATGCGGCGCAGGCTTTGGCAGCCCCTCAAGCGACTTTGATGACGACCATCGCGTCGGGCATTTTCGCCCACAATCTCGAATGGGCGTATATCTTTACCGGTATCGCGATTGGAGCGGTATTAATCGTCGTCGATTTGGTGTTGAAAAAATCATCAGGCGGTAAACTTGCCCTGCCCGTCCTTGCGGTCGGTATGGGTATTTATCTGCCGCCGTCCGTTAATATGCCCATCGTGGCAGGCGCGGTGTTGGCGGCAGTGTTGAAACACATCATCGGTAAAAAAGCGGAAAACCGTGAAGGCCGTCTGAAAAACGCCGAGCGCATCGGAACCTTGTTCTCCGCCGGCCTGATTGTCGGTGAAAGCCTGATTGGTGTGATTATGGCGTTTATTATTGCCTTCTCCGTGACCAACGGCGGCTCGGATGCGCCGCTTGCGTTGAATCTGGAAAACTGGGATACCGCCGCCTCATGGTTGGGTTTGGCGTTCTTCGTTACCGGGATGTTTTTCTTTGCACAGCGCGTACTGAAGGCGGGTAGGTAGCCTGTCGGAAAAAATGCCGTCTGAAACGTTCAGACGGCATTTTTATCGGGAAAGCGGAAGGCGGAACTTTTCGGCTTGTGCCCACGTTTTGCCGGCAAGGTCTTTGGGCGACAGCAGCGGCGTGGTTTGAAGCGGCCAGCCTATGCCTATTGCCGGGTCGTTCCATATTAAAACCTGTTCGGCTTCAGGCTTGTAATAGTCCGTGCATTTGTACATGACTTCTGCCGTATCGCTCAAAACGTAAAACCCGTGTGCGAAGCCTTCGGGTATCCAAAGCTGGCATTGGTTTTGCGCGGACAGGGTTGCGCCCGCCCATTTGCCGAAAGTCGGCGAACCTTCGCGCATATCGACGGCCACGTCGAACACTTCTCCGGCAATCGCGCGTACGAGTTTGCCTTGCGTGTTTTCGGTTTGGTAGTGCAGGCCGCGCAATACGCCTTTGCGTGATTGGGAATGGTTTTCCTGCACGAAATTTCGATCGGCAATATTTTCTTTGAACCACCCGTCGCGGAAGGTTTCCATAAAAAAGCCGCGTCCGTCTTTGAAGACTTGCGGTTTTAAAATTTTTACGTCGGGGAGGGCGGTGTCGATGATGTTCATGATTTTCTCTGTATGCCGTCTGAAGAAAGTGGTTCAGACGGCATTTATTTGCCGATTAGGCGCAGCAGGTATTGCCCGTAGGCGGTTTTTTCCAAAGGCTTTGCCCGTGTTTCCACATCTTTTTTCGTCAGCCAGCCGTTGCGCCAAGCGATTTCTTCGAGGCAGGCGATGTGCAGGTTTTGGATGTTTTGCACGGTTTGGACGAATGAAGCCGCCTCGTGCAGGCTCTCGTGGGTGCCGGTGTCCAACCACGCGAAACCGCGTCCTAAGATTTGGACGGAGAGCGAGCCGTCTTCCAGATACAGACGGTTGAGGTCGGAAATTTCCAATTCGCCGCGTGCGGACGGTTTGAGCTGTTTGGCGAACTCGACGGCGCGGTTGTCGTAGAAATACAAGCCGGTTACCACCCAATCGGATTTGGGCTGTTGCGGTTTCTCTTCGATGGAAACGGCGCGGAAGTTTTCGTTAAATCCGACCACGCCGAAACGTTCGGGGTTTTTGACCTGATAAGCAAACACGGTTGCGCCGTGCGTTTGCGCTGCCGCCTGTTTCAATGTTTGCGTAAACGACTGACCGTAAAAAATATTGTCGCCCAAAACCAAGCAGACATTGTCTTCGCCGATAAAGTCTTCGCCGATGATGAATGCCTGTGCCAAGCCGTCGGGAGCGGGTTGCACGGCATAGCTGATGGAAATGCCGAAATCGCCGCCGTCGCCAAGCAGGCGTTTGAAAGAGGCGTTGTCTTCAGGCGCGGTAATCACCAAAATGTCGCGGATTCCCGCCAGCATCAATACGGACAGGGGATAGTAAATCATGGGCTTGTCGTACACGGGCAGGAGCTGTTTGGATACGCCACGTGTGATGGGGTAGAGGCGCGTGCCGTTGCCGCCTGCCAGTATGATGCCTTTCATCTTTTCTTTCTTCCTTTGCGATGGGTTTTCAGACGGCATTGCGTCGGGATGCCGTCTGAAAACTATTTGCCTGTACCTAAGCGTTCCAAACGGTAGCTGCCGTTCAATACGTTTTGCCACCAGGTTTTGTTGTCCAGATACCATTGCACTGTTTTGCGGATGCCGGACTCGAAGGTTTCCAAAGGCTGCCAGCCCAAATCCCGTCTGATTTTCGCCGCATCAATGGCGTAGCGCACGTCATGGCCGGGGCGGTCCGGGACAAAGGTAATCAAATCTTCATAACGTGCCACACCCGCCGGTTTTTCAGGAACAAGCTCTTCCAGCAGGGCGCAGATGGTTTTGACGACTTCAATATTGACTTTTTCATTGTGGCCGCCAATATTGTAGGTTTCGCCGACAACACCTTCGGTAACAACCTGATACAGCGCGCGCGCGTGGTCTTCGACAAACAGCCAGTCGCGGATTTGCGCCCCGTCGCCGTACACAGGCAGCGGTTTGCCGCCAAGCGCGTTCAAAATCGTCAGCGGGATGAGTTTTTCGGGGAATTGTCGGGGCCCGTAATTATTGGAACAGTTGCTGACAATGGCGGGCAGCCCGTAAGTCCGTTGCCACGCGCGGACAAGATGATCGGAAGATGCTTTAGATGCGGCATAAGGATTGGACGGCGCGTAGGGCGCGGTTTCGGCAGACAAATCGTCCGTGCCGTGCAAATCGCCATAAACTTCATCGGTAGAAATATGGTGGAAACGGAAGGCTTCGCGCTGTTCAGACGGCATTTGCTGCCAGTAGGCACGCGCAGCTTCCAGCAGATTGAATGTGCCGACGATATTGGTTTGGATAAACTCGCCTGCCGAATCGATAGAGCGGTCGACGTGGCTTTCCGCAGCCAAGTGCATCACGGCATCTGGCCGGTATTGCGCGAACACGCGGTTAAGTTCGGCTCGGTCGCAAATGTCTGCCCGTTCAAAAGCGTAGCGGGGATTATCGGCAATGTCGGTCAGCGATTCGAGATTGCCCGCATAGGTCAGTTTGTCGAGGTTGACGACGGAATCTTGGGTGTTTTGAATGATATGACGGACAACGGCAGAGCCGATAAAGCCCGCGCCGCCGGTAACGAGGATGGTTTTTTTGTTTGCGGTTTGCATTTAATCCCCATATCCGTTGGGGTTACGGCTGACCCAACGCCACGAATCTTCCATCATTTGCGCAAGGCTGCGTTTGGTTTCCCAGCCCGTCTCTTGTTTGGTATGGGACGGGTCGGCAAAGGAACAAGCGAGGTCGCCGGCGCGGCGGGGTTGGATTCTGTAAGGAATGCGCAAACCGGAAGCGGCTTCAAAGGCACGGATGATTTCTAAGACGGAATAGGCGTGCCCCGAACCCAAGTTGAACAAATGTACGCCGGCAACGTCGCCTTTCGCCTTCATTGCCGCGATATGCCCTTCTGCCAAATCCATCACATGAATGTAGTCGCGCATTCCCGTACCGTCCGGGGTCGGATAATCGCCGCCGAATACCGACAGTTGCGGCAGCCTGCCCGAAGCCACTTGGCAGATATAGGGCAAAAGGTTGTTGGGAATACCGTTGGGCTGTTCGCCGATCAAGCCGCTTTCGTGCGCGCCAATCGGGTTGAAATAGCGCAACAAAATCACGCTCCAACGCGGATCGGCTTTTTGGATGTCGGTTAACATCCGTTCCACCATCGCTTTGGACGCACCATAAGGATTAGCGGTATCGCCCGGGCGCATATCTTCCGTATAGGGGACTTTTTCCGCATCGCCGTAAACGGTTGCCGACGAGCTGAATACGATTTTGAACACGCCCGCGCGCGCCATTTCTTCCGCCAGCACCAGGCTGCCGTAAACATTGTTGCCGTAATATTTTATCGGCTCGGCAACGCTTTCCCCCACTGCCTTCAAACCGGCAAAATGGATGACGGATTCGATTTCGTGTTCTGAAAAAATCTGCCTCAAAATCTGACGGTCGCGGATGTCGCCCTGATAAAACGGTATGTTTCTGCCGGTAATTTGCTGAAGGCGCGGGAGGACGGCGGCAGACGAGTTGCACAGATTATCCAGAATCACGGCATCGTAACCGGATTGGACGAGCGAGACGGCGGTGTGCGAACCGATAAAGCCGGTGCCGCCGGTAATCAGGACAGTCATAAACATTCCTTTCAGATTGTATCGGGCAAAGTATATCAGTATTATCTTCATCTTTTCCAAACGATTACCCACATTGCGCCGTCGGCTGTTCAGACGGCATACGAAGGCAATTTATGAACATCACCCGAATCCTCTCCCAAGAACTCTCCGCCACTGCCGCGCAAATCAATGCCGCTATCGAGCTTTTGGACGACGGCGCGACCGTCCCCTTTATCGCGCGTTACCGTAAAGAAGCCACGGGCGGGCTGGATGATACGCAGCTGCGGCAGCTTGCCGAGCGGCTGCAATACCTGCGCGAGTTGGAAGAGCGCAAAGTCGTTGTGTTAAAAAGCATTGAAGAGCAAGGCAAGCTTTCAGACGACCTCAGGGCGCAAATCGAAGCCGCCGACAACAAAACCGCGCTGGAAGACCTGTATCTGCCCTACAAGCCCAAACGCCGCACCAAGGCGCAAATCGCGCGCGAACACGGTTTGCAGCCGCTGGCGGACGTGTTGCTTGCCGAGCAGCCGCTGGACGTGGAAGCCGCCGCACAAGGCTACCTGAACGAAAACGTCCCCGACACCAAGGCCGCGTTGGACGGCGCGCGCGCGATTCTGATGGAGCAGTTTGCCGAAGACGCGGAACTCATCGGCACGCTGCGCGACAAGCTGTGGAACGAAGCCGAAATCCACGCGCAAGTCGTTGAAGGCAAAGAAACCGAAGGCGAAAAATTCAGCGATTATTTCGACCACCGCGAACCTATTCGTGCGATGCCCAGCCATCGTGCGCTAGCGGTTTTGCGCGGTCGCAACGAAGGCGTGTTGAACATCGCGCTCAAATATCAGCCCGACGACACGCCGATTACGCAGCAAAGCGAATACGAGCAAATCATCGCCCGCCGCTTCAAAGTTTCAGACGGCTGCAAATGGCTGCGCGACACCGTGCGCCTGACTTGGCGCGCGAAAATCTTTTTGTCGTTGGAACTTGAAGCTCTCAATCGTTTGAAAGAAGCCGCCGACACCGACGCGATTACCGTGTTTGCCCGCAATCTCAAAGACTTGTTACTCGCCGCGCCCGCCGGACGGCTGACGACTTTAGGTCTCGACCCCGGCTACCGCAACGGTGTGAAATGCGCCGTGGTGGACGACACAGGCAAGCTGCTGGATACCGTCATCGTCTATTTGCATCAAGAAAACAATATGTTGGCAACGCTGTCGCGCCTGATTAAGCAGCATGGCGTGAAGCTCATCGCCATCGGCAACGGCACCGCCAGCCGTGAAACCGACAAAATCGCAGGAGAACTGGTGCGCGGAATGCCGGAAATGGGGCTGCACAAAATCGTCGTTTCCGAAGCCGGTGCGTCGATTTATTCCGCGTCCGAACTGGCGGCGCGCGAGTTCCCCGACTTGGACGTTTCCCTGCGAGGCGCAGTGTCCATTGCCCGCAGGCTGCAAGACCCGCTCGCCGAGTTGGTCAAAATCGATCCCAAATCCATTGGCGTGGGGCAGTATCAGCACGACGTGAACCAAAGCCAGCTCGCCAAATCGCTGGACGCAGTGGTTGAAGACTGTGTGAATGCCGTCGGCGTGGATGTGAACACCGCCTCCGCCCCGCTCTTGGCACGGATTTCTGGTTTGAATCAAACCCTTGCCCAAAATATCGTCGCCTACCGCGATGAAAACGGCGCGTTCGACAGCCGCAAAAAACTGCTGAAAGTACCGCGTTTGGGCGAAAAAACCTTCGAGCAGGCGGCAGGCTTTTTGCGGATTAACGGCGGAAAAGAGCCGCTGGACGCGAGCGCGGTGCATCCCGAAGCCTATCCCGTCGTTGCCAAAATGCTGGCGCAACAAGGCATTACCGCCGCTGAACTCATCGGCAACCGCGAGCGCGTGAAGCAAATCAAAGCGTCCGACTTCACCGACGAACGCTTCGGCCTACCGACCATTCTGGACATCCTGTCCGAACTGGAAAAACCCGGCCGCGACCCGCGCGGCGAGTTTCAGACGGCATCGTTTGCCGAAGGCATCCACGAAATCAGCGACTTGCAAGTCGGCATGATACTCGAAGGCGTGGTTTCCAACGTCGCCAACTTCGGCGCGTTCGTGGACATCGGCGTCCATCAAGACGGCTTGGTGCACATCTCCGCCCTGTCCAACAAGTTCGTCCAAGACCCGCGTGAAGTGGTGAAAGCCGGCGACGTGGTTAAAGTGAAGGTGCTGGAAGTCGATGTTGCGCGTAAACGCATTGCGCTGACCATGCGCTTGGATGACGAACCGGGCGGCACAGCCAAAGGCAACAGGCCGTCTGAAAACCGACATCAGGAACGCCGTGACCGTAAACCACAACGCAACGACCGTGCCCCGACCAATTCGGCGATGGCGGATGCTTTTGCGAAGTTGAAACGGTAAAAAGAAGGGCGGGCTTCCGGCCCGCCGTTTTTATATTGGATTTGAAATAGGGCTATTTTAAAAGCGGAGCTCATAAGCACCCGATTTACGCTTTTCAGACGGCATTTTGCGGTGTTGTGGCATGGATATGCAGACAGGCGTATAGTTTCGGTATGATTAAACCGTTATACAAATAAGGAGTCCGAACCATGAAGAAATTGATGTTTGCCGCGCTGGTGTCCTGTTTTTCGGTTTCTGCGTTTGCGGCGTGTGCCGACAGCCAGCAGCAGTGTGTAATCTATAAAAACGGCAATGTCGCGGCGGAGGGCGGCTGCGCGGTCAGCAAATGCGAGGATGCCGGGGCGAAGGTTTTGAAGTGGAAGATGAAAAACGGCAAAGGCGTAACCGTTGAAATCGGCAAAGACGGCAAGGTTTCGGTGAACAAAAAACCGGGAGCGAAAGCGGCCAACAGCAACGCGGCAGGTATGGGTTTGACGTGTTATGCCGCCGATGCGGACAAGCGCGAGCAGTTCTGTTCGACCAATTATTGAACAGGTGCAAATGCCCGATGCCGTCTGAACGGAGTTTCAGACGGCATTTTGTTTGTAAAAAATAGTTGTAAAAAACGGCAATTCTTTGACAAGCCTTAACTGTTCCCCTAATATCTTCGCGCCTGCGCCCCTTCGGGCGGACATAAAGAAAAACATTTTAGGAGGTCAAACGATATGGAATGGGCGTTTAACAGTTATTACACCCTGATTGCCGCCACTTTGGTTTTGTTGGTCGGCAAGGTCTTGGTTAAGAAAATCAAAATCTTGCGTGATTTTAACATCCCCGAGCCCGTGGCGGGCGGGCTGATTGCCGCGATTATCCTGTTTGCGCTGCACGAGGCGTACGGCGTGAGCTTCAAATTTGAAAAACCGCTGCAAGATGCGTTTATGCTGATTTTCTTCACGTCCATCGGCTTGAGCGCGGATTTTTCCCGTTTGAAGGCGGGCGGTTTGCCGCTGGTGGTTTTTACCGCGATTGTGGGTGGATTTATCTTGGTGCAAAACTTTGTCGGGGTCGGCCTGGCTACGGCTTTGGGTTTAGATCCGCTGATCGGCCTGATTACCGGTTCGATTACGTTGACGGGCGGACACGGTACGGCAGGTGCCTGGGGACCTGATTTTGAAGCTAAATACGGCTTGGTCGGTGCAACCGGCTTGGGTATGGCTTCTGCAACTTTCGGGCTGGTGTTCGGCGGACTGATCGGCGGGCCGGTTGCGCGCCGCCTGATCAACAAAATGGGACGCAAACCGGTTGAAAACACAAAACAGGATCAGGACGACAACGCGGACGACGTGTTCGAGCAGGCAAAACGCACCCGCCTGATTACGGCCGAATCTGCCGTTGAAACACTGGCTATGTTTGCCGCGTGTCTGGCGTTTGCCGAGATTATGGACGGCTTCGACAAAGAATACCTGTTCGACCTGCCCAAATTCGTGTGGTGTCTGTTTGGCGGCGTGGTCATCCGCAACATCCTCACCGCCGCATTCAAGGTCAATATGTTCGACCGCGCCATCGATGTGTTCGGCAATGCTTCGCTTTCGCTTTTCTTGGCAATGGCGTTGCTGAATTTGAAACTGTGGGAGCTGACCGGTTTGGCGGGGCCTGTAACCGTCATCCTTGCCGTACAAACCGTGGTGATGGTTTTGTACGCGACTTTTGTTACCTATGTCTTTATGGGGCGCGACTATGATGCGGCGGTGTTGGCTGCCGGGCATTGCGGTTTCGGCTTGGGTGCAACGCCGACGGCGGTGGCAAATATGCAGTCCATCACGCATACTTTCGGCGCGTCGCATAAGGCGTTTTTGATTGTGCCTATGGTCGGCGCGTTCTTCGTCGATTTGATTAATGCCGCGATTCTTACCGGCTTTGTGAATTTCTTTAAAGGCTGATTTTTACGCCTTTCCGACAAAGCACCTGCAAGGTTTACCGCCGGCAGGTGCTTTTGCTATGATAGCCGCCATCGGTCTGCACCGTTTGGAAGGAACATCATGTATCGGAAACTCATTGCGCTGCCGTTTGCGCTGCTGCTTGCCGCGTGCGGCAGGGAAGAACCGCCCAAGGCATTGGAATGCGCCAACCCCGCCGTGTTGCAGGATATACGCGGCAATATTCAGGAAACGCTCACGCAGGAAGCGCGTTCTTTCGCGCGCGAAGACGGCAGGCAGTTTGTCGATGCCGACAAAATTATCGCTGCCGCCTACGGTTTGGCGTTTTCTTTGGAACACGCTTCGGAAACGCAGGAAGGCGGGCGCACGTTCTGTATCGCCGATTTGAACATTACCGTGCCGTCTGAAACGCTTGCCGATGCCGAGGCAAACAGCCCCCTGTTGTATGGGGAAACCGCTTTGTCGGATATTGTGCGGCAGAAGACGGGCGGCAATGTCGAGTTTAAAGACGGCGTATTGACGGCAGCCGTCCGCTTCCTGCCCGTCAAAGACGGTCAGACGGCATTTGTCGACAACACGGTCGGTATGGCGGCGCAAACGCTGTCTGCCGCGTTGCTGCCTTACGGCGTAAAGAGCATCGTGATGATAGACGGCAAGGCGGTGAAAAAAGAAGACGCGGTTAGGATTTTGAGCGGCAAAGCCCGTGAAGAAGAACCGTCCAAACCCACGCCCGAAGACATTTTGGAACACAATGCCGCCGCCAGCGATGCGGGCGTACCCCAAGCCGCAGAAGGCGCGCCCGAACCGGAAATCCTGCATCCCGACGACGGCGAGCGTGCCAATACCGTTACCGTATCACAGGGCGAAGTGGAAGAGGCGCGCGTACAAAATCAACGTGCAGAATCCGAAATTACCAAACTTTGGGGAGGACTCGATACCGACGTGCAAAAAGAGTTGGTCGGCGAACAGCGCAAGTGGGCGCAGGAAAAAATCAGCAACTGCCGACAAGCCGCCGCGCAGGCAGACGGGAAAGAATACGCCGAATACCTCAAGCTCCAATGCGACACGCGGATGACGCGCGAACGGATACAGTATCTTCGCGGCTATTCCATCGATTAGGGGCAAACCGATGAATACCGTCCCAAAAAGCAGGATTCCCGTCAAACCGCTGCCCGAAAAAACCACAGACGAAGCCAAAGTCGAAAAATGGCGGCAGCTCGGTGCGGAACACGGTTTGTCGGGCGAATGGGCAGTTGCCGCCAGATTGGGCGAAAACGGTTTTACCGAAGAACAGATGGAAAATATCGCCAACCTGTTCGGCAGATAAAGGGAAAATTGACGGAAATGCCGTCTGAAACCCTGTTGTCGGTTTCAGACGGCATTTTGACCAATACGGTACGCAGGCGCAAAACAGCCGTCTTTTCCTGCGTTTCCTATGCTGATGTTTCAACACACAGGACGATACAAAAAGCACCGCCCTAAAGGGTGGGATTTCAACCGAAAAGGAAATACGATAAAATCGGCAGTTTGCCGTAAAGTTAAAAAGTTCCATCCATATCGAGGAGACATTATGCATCCCCCCCCCCCCCGCAAAATGAACATTTCGAGCAAGACCTTATCCCTTACACCGTCCGTTTCAGGCTCAATCAAATCCTTCCCGAACTCGACTGCCATTGGCAGGAAAATCTGACAGAAATCTTCAAAACACTTTCTCCCGAAGCCGGGCAAGCCGCCTGTACGCAAATCCTTTCCCGAAAAGGCATAGGCTATAACGAAGCCGACGGTTCTTTCACTTACCTTCCCAAAAAACGCATTTCGTTTTCTTCTTTGGCAACAGATATTCCCATCCCCGACCTCAAACGGCTGGCGGGGCATATCGCGGAACGCCTGGATGTATTGGCGCAATGCGAATCGCCGGTTTATATTGCCGACATTCTCGAAAGCGTGCTGTCCGTTATCAAAAAATGTCGATACCGGAGGCAAGCGCGCACGGGAAAATTTCAAACAGATTCTGAAAACCGAATTCATCTACGCCGCCGCTGCGGTATTGAAAAACAAAACCAAATGGGAAATCCCCGAAAATACCCGCAATCTCGATTCGGACATCATCTGTACCTATATCTGCGAAGTGTTCCTAAAATCGCACCTGCTCGGCAACAGTTTTCCGATGATGCGCCCGCGCGAAGTGAAGCAGATGCCCGAACCGGTGTTTGACAAAGTATTGTTTGCCGAACAGCGCGCCCGCCAGTTGGAAGTTATCCGAACGTCGAAATACATCTTCGCCATCGCACCTTATTACACCGACGATATTCCGTTTTCCCTGCGCCGCTTCCTGTCGGAAGACAAACTCTATACCAGCTACAACCGCTATTACACCGCCATCCATATTCCTGTCCGCAACATCACTCAGAATGATGCCCTGCGTTTTGCCAACGGTTTGAAACAGATTCTTTCGCTGCAATCCGGCGTGAGCTGGGAAATCATCGATATGATGGACAGGATAGAGGAAAACTACGACAAAAAAGCCCTGCCGCTGCTGTTTTCGCCATTCCCCGCGCAAGTCGAACGCACGCAGGCGATTGCCGCCAGATTGGACCAATTCGAGCGGTTGTTGGGCGACACCGTCCTCGATCCGTTCTACTATTGCCTGACGCGTATGGCGAAGGGCGAGGAAGATTTGAAATATATTTATATCGCCTTCCGCCAGTCTTTCGGCGGCATCTTCAATTCGTTTGAAAACTTCCGCCTGCTGCCCGCGCTGTGGATGAGCAGGGATGCGGAAAATATGTCCGACCGCATGAACGCCTATATTTCCGCAATGGAAGACCGCCGCCGCGAGATATTGTCCATTCGGCAGGGAAAGCCTGAAGAAGAGTTCTCCCGCAAGATGGCCGGCTGCCTGACCGACTTGGAAAATTGTCTGGAAAAACACCTCGAACAGTTCGGGCCGGTATCGGAAAGCATCGAAGCCTGTACCGCCAAACTGCAGGAGCAACCGTCGTTCTTCAACAGGCTGATGAAAACCAACGACAAGCTCAACAGGCAGATTGACGTGTTGCAGAAACAGTCGGCAGCCATCCACAACGAAGCCTATATCGAAATGAACACGCTGCTTTACCGCCATCGCGAAGTGGTTTCCGTCCACAACCGCAAAGCAGATTATGCGGAAAAGGGCAAAGAGCGGATTGCGCTGTTCCCGCGCGGCTTGAACGGCATTACCAAGCTGCCCGCCGCCGTTTTGCTGCCCGAGCGTTCCGATTGTTTTGATATGAAGGCAGTTTGGCAAATGTTTAATAGAATACCGAGGTAAGCGTATCGGCTGCCGGATAAAAATGCCGTCTGAACCTGAAAACATCGGGTTCGGACGGCATTGTTGCAGTGGAACAAATCAAAAATGCACCCCGTCATTCCTGTCTGTACGGGGATAGCGGCAGTGTTTTCCTGCTTCGTTTTATAGTGGATTAACAAAAACCAGTACGGCGTTGCCTCGCCTTAGCTCAAAGAGAACGATTCTCTAAGGTGCTCAAGCACCAAGTGAATCGGTTCCGTACTATTTGTACTGTTTGCGGCTTCGTCGCCTTGTCCTGATTTTTGTTAATCCACTATAAATCGAGCCTAAAACAATGCCGTCTGAAACGGAAATCTGTTTCAGACGGCATTGTTACATTCAAACGGCGGGCTGTTTATTTGAATTTGTAGGTGTATTGCAGGCCGATGATGTCGGCGTGGTTTTTGAAACGTGCGGAAGACGCGCCTTTGCTGTCTACATCGTTGCCGCTTGCCTTCGCCGTGCGGTAGGTGGTGTCGTTGATGTGGATGTGGGTGTAGGCGGCATCGACGACGTGGTTTTTACCGATATTGTATTTCATACCGGCGGAGAACCAGATGCGGTTGCCGTCGGGCAGGCTGTTCATGCGGTAGTCGGCGTTGCGGACGGGCGATTTGTCAAAAGCGATGCCGGAGCGCAGTTGCAGCGGTTCGCTGATTTGATAAGAACCGCCGAATCCGACTTTGTAGGTGTTGCGCCAGTTGGGCGTGATGGTGGTGCGGTCGGATTTGCCGTTGACGACGGTTTTTTCTTTTTCAAAAACCAGTTCCGCCTTATTGAAGCGGCTGTGGCGCGTCCAAGTTACGTCGCCGAACAGGTTGGCTTTGTCGGACACCTTGTACATGCCGTGTACGGACAAAGACTCAGGCGTAACGATTTTAACGCGGGCTTTTTCGCTTGGCGTGTAGCCGAGCGGTGCGAGCATATTGCTATTCCACAGTTGTTTCGCCATTGCGTCGTCTGCCGCCCATTCGGCATCGCCTTTGAGCGTGTGTGAGACTTTGGAACGGTAGTTCACGCCCACGCGCGCGCGGTCGTTGATGTCCCACATCCACGCCAGTTGGTAGCCGAAGCCCCAATCGCTGCCTTTGACATCGGCGTGTCCGTCGGCCTGAATGGCGGCTGCACCGGCGGGATTGGATGGTGTTGCTTGCAGCATTTGCGCTTTATTTTTAATCCCCCAGTCGGCATATTTGCGCAGTTCGGCGGAAGTATGTTGGGCGATGATGCCTGCGCCGAAGGAATGGCGGTCGTTGAGTTTCCACGCGGCGACAGGTTCGACGGCGATGCTGGTCAGACCGAGTTTGTTGATGTTGTGGCGCAACACGGAATCTTTTTCGTATTCGGTGGCAGAGCCGAAGGGGACGTACACGCCCAAACCCAAAGTTACGTCGTCATTGACTTTGTATGCGCCGTAGATGTGGGGCGCAACCGTGGTTTTGGTGATTTTGCCGCTTTTCGAACCTTGGACGGGAATACCGGTAAAGTCGGTGGCGGAATCCGCTTCATAACGGATGCTGGGCAGCACGATGTTGGCGTTGACGGAAATCTGGCTGCTGTCGAGTTTGGTCAGGCCGGCAGGGTTGTAGAAGATGGTCGATGCGTCGGCGGCTTCTGCGGCGGCAGCATTTGCCGTGCTTTGCGCGTTGACCGACTGTGTGCCGAAGTGGTAGCCGGATGCGTGGACGGATGCGGTGGCAAAGGCAGTGCCGAGCAGCAGGACGGTTTTTTTCAGTGTGGAAGGGGTCATTTCAGTTTCCGTAAAAAATTGCAGACAAATAAAAAAGGCAGTCGGAAATGCCTTGTTTCGCTTTAGTATAGGTACTCGATTTTATCCGATGTTGCCGGATTTGCACAATTTTTTCAGTTTGCCCGAACCGCCGCGCCGCCGCAAAAAATGCCGTCTGAAGCCTCGGGCATCGGCTTCAGACGGCATTTTCCACTCAGGGCGGATTATTTGACGCGCAGCACTTCCAGTGTATTGGTCGAACCGGATTCGCGCATTTGCGAGCCGCTGGTGATGATGTACTGGTCGCCGGAATGCAGGATGTTGTGTTCCACCAGCATCGTTTCGACTTCGTTCAACGCCGTGTCGTGGTCGGTGCTGGTTGCCAAAATCAGCGGGCGCACGCCGCGGTACATCGCCATACGGCGTTGGGCGGAAACGCTCGGGGTCAGCGCGAAAATTGGCAGGGTGATGTTGTGGCGGCTGATTTCAAAGGCGGTCGAGCCGCTTTCGGTCAGGGCGACAATCGCTTTGGCGTGAACCGCGCGCGCCACGCTGACCGCACCGCCGGCAACCGCCAGGTTGGTGCTGACCGCTTCGGGATACTCGACCTGTTCGGCAACGCCGTTGAGCGAATCCTGCTCTTTTTCCGCAGCCGCGCAGATAATCGCCATTTGGCTGACGGTTTCAAACGGATACGCGCCGACGGCGGTTTCGGCGGAACACATCACCGCATCGGTACCGTCCAATACCGCGTTTGCCACATCGCTGACTTCCGCGCGGGTCGGCACGGGGTTGGTAATCATCGATTCCATCATTTGCGTCGCCGTAATGCTGAAGCGGCGCAACTCGCGGGCGCGGCGGATCATCCGTTTTTGCAGGGCGGGGACGGCGGCGTGTCCGACTTCGACCGCCAAGTCGCCGCGCGCAACCATAATGCCGTCGCCGGCAAGGATGATTTCATCAAGGTTTTCAATCGCTTCTACGCGTTCGATTTTGGAAACCAAACCGGGGCGCACGGCAGTGCTGCCTTTCATTTCTTCTTCGACTTTGGCGCGCGCGATGTGCAAATCTTCGGCAGATTTCACAAAGCTGATGGCGAGGTAGTCGCAACCGATGGCAATCGCGGTTTTCAGGTCGCGGAAGTCTTTTTCGGTCAACGCGCCTGCGGACAGACCGCCGCCGCGTTTGTTGATGCCTTTGTTGCTTTTCAGGACGTGGCTGTTTTCCACCCTTGTGATAATCCTGCTGCCTTCGACGGATTCCACGGTCAGGGTCAGCAGGCCGTCGTCCAGCCACAAGACATCGCCTGCGGCAACATCATCAGGCAGGTCGCGGTAGTCCAAACCGACTGCCTCGCGCGTGCCTTCGCCTTCGAGCGCGGCATCCAGTACCAGCGTTTCGCCTTTGTTCAATTCGATGCCGCCGCCGGCGATTTTGCCCACGCGGATTTTCGGGCCTTGCAGGTCGGCAATGATGGCGATTTCCTGTCCGGCGCGTTTTGCCGCCTCGCGCACGATACGGGCGTTTTCCTGATGGAATTCGGGCGTGCCGTGGCTGAAGTTGAAGCGGACGACGTTCAGGCCGCCGACGCGGATCATATCTTCCAACAGTTTGACGTTGTTGCTGCCCGGCCCAAGGGTGGCGACGATTTTGGTGTTGTGGCTGATGCGGGTCAGATCGCGGCTTGTCTGGTTCATATGAAAGTCCTTTCGGTCTCAATCGGGTGTTTTGCGGTATTTTGTTGCAAAATTACAGAAATTTGGAACCGGTTTGATGTCTATTTGGTGAACGCGGCGGAATATTCTGTAAAAATATGATTTAAATTAATGGTTTGATATTTTACCTGCAAACCGCCTTTTTTGGTGCAAAATTACACGGTTTTATGACTTAGGCTAAATTTATTTTTTGTTCGGCGGCTTGCGCGGTCGGGTAAAATGAAAGTTTTGAACGGTTGGTCGGACAGGAAGATGTGGCGGGTTTTGAGTGCTTTGCCGATAGGCGTGGTGTTTTTTGATTTGATCTACGGTTTTGTGTTGAACGTGTTGCAGGGTTTGGATTTGCAGCGTGCCGTGCCGGATTCGGAAGGCGTGTTGGCGGTTACGCCCGATATTGCGTTCAACAGTTTGCAGATTGTCGCCAACGGGGGGATGGCGACGGTGGTCTGTTTCGGGTTGGCGGTTGTGTTTCTGCTCAACCGTTCGGTGCGGCGGCGGCAGGTGTTGGAAATCGGGGTGTTCCGGATGTTGGGGCTGGTGGCGGTATTGGCGTTCAGCGCGCCTTCGCTGTGGGAGTGGGCGAACGCGCTGCCGCTGCTGCTGAAGGGCGCGGACGTGGTCAATACGGGGAATGCGCGTTATGTGCTGACGGCTTTGTGTATGCCCTTTCCGGCGGTGTCGTGCGTCATCGGGCTGGTGGGGCGGTTCAGGCTTCAGACGGCATCGGGCAGGGCGGCAAAGTCAGGGGGTACGGGCAAGGCGGACGGATAGGGCGCATATTTTAAAATGCCGTCTGAAAGGGCTTCAGACGGCATTTTTCAGTGGGTGTGCCGGGTTTCGATACCGGCTTTGATTTCGCCGTAAATCCGGCTGTCGCCTTGTCCGGACGGGGTGGTGCAGGCGGCAAGGGGCAACAGGGTGCAGATGAGGAGGAGTATTTTCATTTGGGGTCGCAACGGAAGTGGTAGGCGCAGATTTCAAAACCGTTTTTGAAATACAGGCGGTGCGCGTCGGCACGGTCGTGGTTGACGTGGACGTTGAGGTGGATTTTGGTTACCCCTGTTTCCGCGCCGATTTTGCGGACTTCTTCCAAAAGGCGCGAGGCGTAGCCTTTGCGGCGGCTTTGCGGCAGGGTAACGATGTCGTCGATGTGGATGTGGCGGCCGCCGGCGAGGGTGCAGGCTTCGCGGAAGCCGCAGACGGCGACGGCGTTGTGTTTGCCTTCTTCAAAAATGCCCAGCAGGCGGTAGCCTTGGGGGCGTTGGACTTTGTTGATCTGTTCGGTAAAGCGGTTGATGTCGGTCAGGGCGGAACGCAAAACGCTCAAGGCTGCAAAGGCGGTGGCGGTGTCGTCCGCGCCGATTTCGCGCAAAACGTAGGATGCGCCCGAGACGGTCTGTTCCTGTGCTTTCTCGGCGGCGTGTTTTTCTTCGATTGCCTGTGCCAGCAGGACGCGCTCGTCGGTAGGGTCGTTTTGTCCGCCCTGTTCGCGTTCTTCGAGCAGGGCTTTGCAGTCGATGACGCGCAGGTCGTTGTCGGCGGCAAAGTCCATCAGGAAGCGGAACATCTGGGGGTTGTCGGTTTCCAGTTTTTTATCGACGGCGACGCAGCGGATGTTGTCCACCAGCATGGGGCGCACCCATTTCGAGTAGGAGAGGCGGTTGTCTTTGGTGAACGAGGACAGGATGCCGCACAGGCGTTCCGCCCAGTCGCTGGGGCGGAAAATCTTGCCGGAACTCGTTGTGCCGTGGATGACGACTTCGTAGGGGTTGCAGACTAACATGGCGGCTTCCTGAAAAGAAATGTCTGGCGCGATTATACCTTATGCTTATGCGGGCGTGTTTGGATATGCCGTCTGAAAACCGTTTGATGTGCACTGTTGAAACTTTGCGGCGGCAAATGTGCGATAATACGCGGCGTATTGCCGCTTTCGGAAACACTCGGGCGGTGTGGACGCATAACCGGATGCCTGCTTGGCGCGGGTCTTTTACGGAGGAGGGGTGAAATGCCTAATCCGCTATATAAACAGCATGTTATTTCTATTTCTGATTTGACGCGGGAACAGCTCGAGCTGCTGCTTCAGACGGCATTGAAACTGAAGTCGGAGCCGCACGGCAACCTGTTGGAAGGGAAACTTATCGGTTCGTGCTTCTTTGAACCGTCCACGCGTACGCGCCTGTCGTTTGAAACGGCGGTACAGCGGCTGGGCGGCAAGGTCATCGGCTTTTCGGACGGCGCGAATACCAGTGCCAAAAAAGGCGAGACGCTTGCCGATACCGCCCGCATCATTTCCGGCTACACCGACGCAATCATCCAACGCCATCCCAAAGACGGCGCGGCGCGCGTGGCGGCGGAGTTTTCGCGCGTCCCCGTTATCAACGCCGGCGACGGCACGAACCAGCACCCCAGTCAGACGCTGCTCGACCTGGTTACCATTTATGAAACGCAGGGACGTTTGGACAAGCTCAAAATCGCCATGGCGGGCGACTTGAAATACGGACGTACCGTGCATTCGCTTTGTCAGGCGTTGAAACGCTGGAATTGTGAATTTGCCTTTGTTTCGCCGCCCAGCCTGGCCATGCCCGACTATATTACCGAAGAGTTGGACGAAGCCGGCTGCCGATACCGTATCCTCGGCAGTTTGGAAGAAGCGGCGGAATGGGCGGATATCCTGTATATGACCCGTGTTCAACGCGAACGTTTCGACGAACAGGAATTTGCCAAAATCCAAGGCAAATTCAATCTCGACGCATCCATGCTTGCCCGCGCCAAACCGAACCTGCGCGTGCTGCACCCCCTACCGCGCGTGGACGAAATCCATCCCGATGTCGATGCTACGCCGCATGCCTATTATTTCGAGCAGGCGACTAACGGCGTTTATGCGCGTATGGCGATATTGTCGCTGGTGTTGAACGAAGAAGTGTGAGGAACCGATATGGAAACCCCGAAACTCAGTGTCGAAGCCATTGAAAAAGGTACGGTTATCGACCATATTCCCGCCGGCAGGGGGCTGACCATCCTGCGCCAGTTCAAACTTTTGCACTACGGCAACGCGGTAACCGTGGGCTTCAACCTGCCCAGCAAAACCCAAGGCAGCAAAGACATCATCAAAATCAAAGGCGTGTGCTTGGACGACAAAGCCGCCGACCGCCTTGCCCTGTTCGCCCCCGAAGCGGTGGTCAATACTATCGACAATTTCAAGGTCGTGCAGAAGCGGCATTTGAACCTGCCTGATGAAATCGCCGAAGTGTTCCGCTGCCCGAACCCCAATTGCGCCAGCCATGGCGAGCCGGTCAAAAGCCGGTTTTATGTTAAAAAACACAACGGGCAGACGCGGCTGAAATGCCATTACTGCGAAAAAACCTACAGCAGGGATTCGGTGGCGGAAGCCTGACGGATTCCCTTAAACCGAGTGGGCGGCATTTCGTCTGACGCCTGTTTTGCCAATCTGAAATGGAATGATGATGCACGCTTCTGTCCAAAGCCGTTTCGCACCGATACTTTATGTTTTGATTTTCTTTGCCGGTTTTTTGACCGCGCAAATCTGGTTCAATCAGAAAGCCTATACTGAAGAGCTGCCTCCGCTTCTGTCCGCATTGTCCGCTGTCGCGCTGGTGTGGCTGGCGTGGGCGTTCGTGTCGGCGCGTTCAAAGGCTAAGGCGGAAAAGTTCTACCGCGAAAAAATGATACAGAACGAAAGCATACACCCCGTCCTGCACGCTTCTTTGCAACACTTGGAACACAAGCCGCAAATGCTCGCCCTGCTGGTCAAAAACCACGGCAAAGGGATGGCGGAGCAGGTCAGGTTCAAGGCAGAAGTGCTGCCCGACGACGAAGACGCGCGCACGATTGCCGCCGAGTTGGCAAAAATGGATATGTTCGCATTGGGGACGGACGCGGTCGCCTCGGGCGAAACCTACGGGCGCGTGTTCGCCGATATTTTCGAGTTGTCGGCGGCTTTGGAAGGGCGCGCGTTCAAAGGGATGCTGAAACTGACGGCGGAATATAAAAACATCTTCGGCGATGCCTGCCGTTCGGAAACGGCGTTGGATTTGGGCGCGCTCAATCAGGCGTTGAGGGAAATTTCAAAAATGCCGGAAAAGTCCAAACGGATATTTTATTGAAGGTGTCCCGATGTATGGGGTGCGCACCGGCGGCGCGGCGGCTTTTTCCGGCAACAATGCCGTCTGAAGGCTTCAGACGGCATTTTTTCAGGGGGCGGCGGCAAAGCGGCAAGATTGGGTTTGGATACTCGGTTGCTTCCATTTGGCTGCAAGGGAAATAGCCGCTTGTTTCCGTTCGGGCGGAAACCGGTTCCATCAGATAAAAGGCATTTTGTCCGTCTAATTAAAGTTGTGCATCAACGGAATATGGAAACGCAGCCTCAATAAAAAATGCCGTCTGAAGCCTTCAGACGGCATTGTTGCCGAGGGGTTATTGGAAAGGGTCGGAATCGACGCGGGCGTGACCCTGATCCGGCATATTGTCTAAATCCCGTCCCGGATTGGCGGCGGTGTCGCCTTCGGAAATATCGGAGATGTTTTCCAAAATAATGGCGTAAGCCAAGTTCGGCGCAGTGTGGTAAACCATTGCCAAACCCACTTCTTCGGCGGGTGTCGAAATCAGTTCGACGGTATCCCTGCTTTTTGGTTCTTCCGCCAAATTGTTGGAGAGGTTGACCTGCAGCGTTTTCTTGCGTTTGTAGAGGCTTATTACCGCGCCTTTGTCCAATCCGTCCGCCTCGCCTTTGTCTATCGTAATGGTTTTGAACTGTCCGCCGACCCCGGCGCCTTCAAACACGGAAACGATTTTCGCCTGAATCGGGCGGGACGGCTCGTGCGGCACCATATTGAAGCGGTCGGTGTCTTCCGGCATTTTCATCAGGTAATCGCCCTGCTGTATTTCGGAAATGGCGGTTTCGACCACCAGCGGCTGTATCGAACGGGTACGCAGCGGGGTAATCAGAGGATGGGTGCGGCTGTAGTATTCGTTGTCTTTCAACCGTTCTTCAGCCTGTTTCGATCGTTGTCCGAGGGCGGAGTCGGTATAGTCGAGGGAGCGTACGATGCCGCTGAATGCGACTTCTTGTCCGAGGAATCTGCCCGTATCCGGATCGGTGATGTTTTTATTGATGCGGTAGGTCAGGTAGCGGCCCGGTTCTTTCAGGCCTTTGGTGTAAACCCGGGTGCCTTTGGTGTACAGCAGCCTGCCTTCCGGACCCGAAACCAGGCGCGGCGCGGCAGCGGTTTCTTTGCGGGAAACGATTTGCGGGTGCTGCATAAAGATGCGGTAGAAGTTGACATTGACGGCAGGGATGCCGTATCCGGACACTTCCTTATCCGGACTCATTTTGACGACGGGGATGCCGTCTGTCTGTTCCAGGCTGAGGCGCGGTTCGCCGTTAATGTAGTGCAACACCAATACCTGGCCCGGATAAATCAGGTCGGGATTGTGGATTCGGCTGCGGTTCGCGCCCCACAGGCGGCCCCATTGCCACGGGCTGTACAGGTATTTGCCCGAAATGCCCCACAGGGTGTCGCCCTGTTTGACTGTGTAGCGTTGCGGCGCGTTCGGGCGTACCTTCAGATTTGCCGCCAAAGTTTGTGTTGAGAATGCCATACCTGCCGCGCAGAGCAGGGTTATAATACGACGTTGCATAACCGTTCCCCTTATCTGATAAATTTCGGTTTGTCTTGCCTGATTGGGTTGGAAAAAGCGGCGGCGGTCTTTTTGGGACGTGCCGCATGACAATAAATGTTTCGCATTTTAACATCGAATTATCCGCACCATCACGGTAATTATGAAAAACAGGCGGCGTATCCGCCGAAGGAAAGAGAAAATTATGGCTTTACTGAATATCCTCCAATATCCCGACGAGCGTCTGCACACGGTGGCAAAGCCTGTCGAACAAGTTGACGGGCGCGTCCGGAAGCTGGTTGCCGATATGTTTGAAACGATGTACGAGGCGCGCGGCATCGGGCTGGCGGCGACGCAGGTCGATGTGCACGAGCGCGTGGTCGTGATGGATTTGACCGAAGACCGCAGCGAACCGCGCGTGTTCATCAACCCCGTCATCGTTGAAAAAGACGGCGAAACCACTTACGAAGAGGGCTGCCTGTCCGTGCCGGGCATTTACGACACCGTAACCCGCGCCGAACGCGTCAAGGTCGAGGCTTTGAACGAAAAAGGCGAAAAGTTCACGCTGGAGGCGGACGGCTTGCTGGCGATTTGCGTGCAGCACGAGTTGGATCACCTGATGGGCATCGTGTTTGTCGAACGCCTGTCGCAGCTCAAGCAGGGACGCATCAAAACCAAGCTGAAAAAACGTCAGAAACATACGATTTGACCCTTTTGCCGTGCCGTCTGAACGCTGCAAAGTTTTCAGACGGCACGGTCTTGTCCGACAATTTTACGCACACGCAGGAACACGCTATGAAAGTCATCTTCGCCGGCACGCCCGATTTTGCCGCCGCCGCCTTAAGAGCCGTTGCCGCCGCCGGTTTTGAAATCCCGCTGGTGCTGACCCAGCCCGACCGTCCGAAAGGGCGCGGTATGCAACTGACTGCCCCGCCCGTCAAACAAGCCGCGCTGGAACTCGGTTTGCGCGTCGAACAGCCCGAAAAACTGCGTAACAACGCCGAAGCCCTGCAAATGCTCAAAGAGGTCGAGGCAGACGTAATGGTGGTTGCCGCCTACGGTTTGATTCTGCCGCAAGACGTGTTGGATACGCCGAAACACGGCTGCCTCAATATCCACGCTTCGCTGCTGCCCCGTTGGCGCGGCGCGGCACCGATTCAGCGCGCGATTGAGGCAGGCGATGCCGAAACCGGCGTGTGCATTATGCAGATGGACATCGGTTTGGACACCGGCGATGTAGTCAGCGAACACCGCTACGCCATCCGACCTACTGATACCGCCAACGAAGTCCACGACGCGCTGATGGAAATCGGTGCGGCGGCGGTTGTTGCCGATTTGCAACAGCTTCAAAGCAAAGGCCGTCTGAACGCGGTCAAACAGCCCGAAGAAGGTGTTACTTACGCCCAAAAACTAAGCAAAGAAGAAGCGCGTATCGATTGGAGCGAAAGCGCGGCGGTTATCGAACGCAAAATCCGCGCCTTCAACCCCGTGCCTGCCGCGTGGGTTGAGTATCAGGGCAAGCCGATGAAAATCCGGCGCGCCGAAGTGGTGGCGCAACAAGGCACGGC
Source organism: Neisseria polysaccharea ATCC 43768 (assembly GCA_000176735.1). Taxonomy (GTDB): domain Bacteria; phylum Pseudomonadota; class Gammaproteobacteria; order Burkholderiales; family Neisseriaceae; genus Neisseria; species Neisseria polysaccharea. Next base: position 26,029 of record ADBE01000128.1, read on the forward strand.
AGGCGAAGTGTTGTCCTGTTCGGCGGACGGTTTGGTCGTTGCCTGCGGCGAAAACGCGCTGAAGATTACCGAATTGCAGCCTGCCGGCGGCAGGCGTATGAATATCGCGGCGTTTGCTGCTGGACGGCATATCGAAGCAGGGACGAAGCTGTAAATCCCTTCAGACGGCATTCCGATCCGCAAACGGGAATGCCGCCTGAAACCATCAGTTGAAGAAAGCGAATCACATAATATGAGTATGGCACTTGCCCAAAAACTTGCCGCCGACAGCATTGAGGCGGTTGCCGAAGGGCGCAACCTTCAGGACGTGTTGGCGCAAATCCGCACCGCGCATCCCGACCTTACGGCGCAGGAAAACGGCGCGTTGCAGGACATCGCCTACGGCTGCCAGCGTTATTTGGGCAGTTTGAAACATATGCTCGCGCAGATGCTGAAAAAGCCGATTGGCAATCCGCAGCTCGAAAGCCTGCTTTTGGCGGCGTTGTACCAACTGCATTACACGCGCAACGCGCCCCACGCCGTGGTCAACGAAGCGGTGGAAAGCATAGCCAAAATCGGACGCGGGCAGTACCGTTCGTTTGCCAACGCGGTTTTGCGCCGTTTTTTGCGCGAACGCGACAAGCTCGCGGCTTCCTGCAAAAAAGACGATGTGGCGAAACACAACCTGCCGCTGTGGTGGGTGGCTTACTTGAAAAACCATTATCCGAAACACTGGCACAACATCACTGCCGCGCTGCAATCCCATCCGCCGATGACGTTGCGCGTCAACCGCCGGCACGGCAATGCCGAAAGCTATTTGGAAAAACTGGCTGCGGAAGGTATCGCCGCAAAGGCGTTGGACGAATATGCGGTTACGTTGGAAGAAGCCGTGCCGGTAAACCGTCTGCCCGGTTTTTCAGACGGCATTGTTTCGGTACAGGACTTCGGCGCGCAGCAGGCGGCGTATCTTCTTAACCCGAAAGACGGAGAACGGATTTTGGACGCGTGCGCCGCGCCGGGCGGCAAGACGGGGCATATCTTGGAACTGGCGGATTGCCGCGTTACCGCCTTGGATATTGATGCAGGCCGTCTGAAGCGTGTGGAGGACAATATCGCCCGCCTGGGCTTTCAGACGGCATCGGCGGCGTGTGCCGATGCGCGGGATTTGGCGGCGTGGTATGATGGAAAGCCTTTCGACGCAATCCTTGCCGACGTGCCGTGCACCGCTTCCGGCGTGGCGCGGCGCAATCCCGACGTGAAATGGCTGCGCCGTCCGACCGATGCCGCCAAAACCGCCCGCCAGCAGGAAGCCCTGCTGGACGCATTGTGGCAGGTGCTGAAAAGCGGCGGAAGGATGTTGATCGCCACCTGTTCCGTGTTCGTCGAAGAAAACGACGGGCAATTGCAAAAATTCCTCAGCCGCCATAACGATGCCGAACCGATCGAATCGCGGGTGCTTTTACCGAACAAACACCAAGATGGCTTTTATTACGCGCTTATTCAAAAGCATTAAACAATGGCTTGTGCTGCTGCCGATGCTTTCCGTTTTGCCGGACGCGGCGGCGGAGGGCATTGCCGCGACCCGCGCCGAAGCGAGGATAACCGACGGCGGACGGCTTTCCATCAGCAGCCGCTTCCAAACCGAGCTGCCCGACCAGCTCCAACAGGCGTTGCGCAGGGGCGTGCCGCTCAACTTTACCTTAAGCTGGCAGCTTTCCGCCCCGACAATCGCTTCTTATCGGTTTAAATTGGGGCAACTGATTGGCGATGACGACAATATTGACTACAAACTGAGTTTCCATCCGCTGACCAACCGCTACCGCGTTACCGTCGGCGCGTTTTCGACAGACTACGACACTTTGGGTGCGGCATTGCGTGCGACCGGCGCGGTTGCCAACTGGAAAGTCCTGAACAAAGGCGCGTTGTCCGGTGCGGAAGCAGGGGAAACCAAGGCGGAAATCCGCTTGCTGCTGTCCACTTCAAAACTGCCCAAGCCTTTTCAAATCAACGCATTGACTTCTAAAAACTGGCATTTGGATTCGGGTTGGAAACCTTTAAACATCATCGGGAACAAATAATGCGCCGTTTTCTACTGATCGCAGCCATATGCGCCGTCGTCCTGTTGTACGGACTGACGGCGGCAACCGGCAGCACCAGTTCGCTGGCGGATTATTTCTGGTGGATAGTCGCGTTCAGCGCAATGTTGCTGCTGGTACTGTCCGCCGTTTTGGCACGTTATGTCATATTGCTGTTGAAAGACAGGCGCGACGGCGTATTCGGTTCGCAGATTGCCAAACGCCTTTCCGGGATGTTCACGCTGGTCGCCGTATTGCCCGGCGTGTTTCTGTTCGGCGTTTCCGCACAGTTCATCAACGGTACGATTAATTCGTGGTTTGGCAACGACACCCACGAAGCCCTCGAACGCAGCCTCAATTTGAGCAAGTCCGCATTGAATCTGGCGGCAGACAACGCCCTCGGCAACGCCGTCCCCGTGCAGATAGACCTCATCGGCGCGGCTTCCCTGCCCGGGGATATGGGCAGGGTGCTGGAACATTACGCCGGCAGCTTTACCCAGTTGTCCCTGTACAATGCCGCAAGCGGCAAAATCGAAAAAAGCATCAACCCGCACAAGCTCGATCAGCCGTTTCCGGATAAGGCGCGTTGGGAAAAAATCCAACAGGCGGGTTCGGTCAGGGATTTGGAAAGCATAGGCGGCGTATTGTACGCGCAGGGCTGGCTGTCGGCGGGTACGCACAACGGGCGCGATTACGCCTTGTTTTTCCGCCAGCCGATTCCCAAAGACGTGGCAGAGGATGCCGTCCTGATTGAAAAGGCGCGGGCGAAATATGCCGAGTTGAGTTACAGCAAAAAAGGTTTGCAGACCTTTTTCCTGGCAACCCTGCTGATTGCCTCGCTGCTGTCGATTTTTCTTGCACTGGTGATGGCGCTGTATTTCGCCCGCCGTTTCGTCGAACCCGTCCTATCGCTTGCCGAGGGGGCGAAGGCGGTGGCGCAAGGCGATTTCAGCCAAACCCGTCCTGTTTTACGCAATGATGAGTTCGGGCGTTTGACCAAGTTGTTCAACCATATGACCGAGCAGCTTTCCATCGCCAAAGAAGCAGACGAGCGCAACAGGAGGCGCGAGGAAGCCGCCAGACATTATCTCGAATGCGTGTTGGAGGGGCTGACCACGGGTGTGGTGGTGTTTGACGAACAAGGCCGTCTGAAAACCTTTAACAAGGCGGCGGAACAGATTTTGGGGATGCCGCTCGCCCCCCTGTGGGGTAGCAGCCGGCACGGTTGGCACGGCGTTTCGGCGCAGCAGTCCCTGCTTGCCGAAGTGTTTGCCGCCATCGGCGCGGCGGCAGGTACGGACAAACCGGTCCAGGTGGAATATGCCGCGCCGGACGATGCCAAAATCCTGCTGGGCAAGGCGACGGTATTGCCCGAAGACAACGGCAACGGCGTGGTGATGGTGATTGACGACATCACCGTATTGATACACGCGCAAAAAGAAGCGGCGTGGGGCGAAGTGGCGAAGCGGCTGGCACACGAAATCCGCAATCCGCTCACGCCCATCCAGCTTTCTGCCGAACGTCTGGCGTGGAAGCTGGACGGCAAGCTGGACGAGCAGGACGCGCAAATCCTGACACGTTCGACCGACACCATCATCAAACAAGTGGCGGCGTTAAAAGAAATGGTCGAGGCATTCCGCAATTACGCGCGCGCCCCTTCGCTCAAACTGGAAAATCAGGATTTGAACGCCTTAATCGGCGATGTGTTGGCATTGTATGAGGCCGGCCCGTGCCGGTTTGCGGCGGAGCTTGCCGGCGAACCGCTGATGGTGGCGGCGGATACGACCGCTATGCGGCAGGTGCTGCACAATATTTTCAAAAATGCCGCCGAAGCGGCGGAAGAAGCCGATATGCCTGAAGTCAGGGTAAAATCGGAAGCGGGGCAGGACGGACGGATTGTCCTGACGGTTTGCGACAACGGCAAAGGCTTTAGCAGGGAAATGCTGCACAATGCCTTCGAGCCGTATGTGACGGACAAGCCGGCGGGAACGGGGCTGGGTCTGCCCGTGGTGAAAAAAATCATTGAAGAACACGGCGGCCGCATCAGTTTGAGCAATCAGGATACGGGGGGCGCGTGTGTCAGAATCATCTTGCCAAAAACGGTATAAATTTATGCGTAGCAGCGATATTTTAATTGTAGACGACGAAATCGGCATCCGCGACCTGCTGTCGGAAATCCTGCAGGACGAAGGTTATTCGGTCGCATTGGCGGAAAATGCCGAAGAGGCGCGCAAGCTGCGTCATCAGGCGCGCCCAGCGATGGTGCTGCTGGATATTTGGATGCCCGATTGCGACGGTATTACCCTTTTGAAGGAGTGGGCGAAAAACGGGCAGCTCAATATGCCGGTGGTGATGATGAGCGGGCACGCCAGCATCGATACCGCCGTGGAGGCGACCAAAATCGGCGCGATCGACTTTTTGGAAAAACCGATTTCCCTGCAAAAACTGCTGTCTGCGGTCGAAAACGCGTTGAAGCACGGCGCGGCGCAGGCGGAAGAGGGCCCTGTGTTCGACAAGCTGGGCAGCAGCGCGGCAATCCAGGAAATGAACCGCGAAGTCGGGGCGGCGGCAAAACGCACATCCCCCGTCCTCCTGACGGGCGAGGCGGGTTCGCCGTTTGAAACCGTGGCGCGCTATTTCCATAAAAACGGTACGCCGTGGGTCATTCCGGCAAAGGCGGAATATCTGGCCGATATGCCGATGGAGCTGCTGAAAAAGGCGGAAGGCGGTGTCTTATATGCGGGCGACATCGCGCGATACGGACGCAACATCCGGGACGGCATCGCCTTTATCGCCGGCAAGGCGGAACGCTGCCGCGTCAGGCTGGTCGCAGCGTACGGCCGGCCGGCGGGTTCGGACGGCGGGGGCGAAGAAAAAGCGGCAGGTTTCCCGCCGGATTCGGCCGTCCGCATCCCGCCCCTGCGTATGCAGCACGAAGACATTCCCTTCCTGATACAGGGGATTGCCTGCAATGTGGCGGAAAGCCAAAAAATCACGCCCGCCGCATTCGGTGAAGATGCGCTGGCCGTATTGTCCCGTTACGACTGGCCGGGGAATTTCGAGCAGTTGCAAAACGTCGTCACAACGCTGCTGCTGGAGGCGGACGGGCAGGAAATCGGTATCGGCGCGGCTTCTTCGGCACTGGGGCGCGGCGCGCCTGACGACGGAGCGGGGCATATGGCGTGCGGGTTCGACTTCAACCTGCCCCTGCGCGAATTGAGGGAGGCGGTGGAGCGGCGTTATTTCGAGTACCACATCGCCCAAGAAGGTCAAAATATGAGCCAAGTGGCGCAGAAAGTCGGATTGGAACGCACGCACCTTTACCGCAAACTCAAACAGCTCGGCATCGGCGTTTCGCGCCGTGCGGGGGAAAAAACCGAAGAATAGGCCCGGACGGCCGGTTTTCCGGCTGCGGGCTTCTGTGTTCAGACGGCATTTGGTGCAAATGCCGTCTGAAATCGTAAGGGGACGGATTTTATGACAGAGGACGAACGTTTCGCGTGGCTGCAATTGGCGTTTACGCCCTATATCGGCGCAGAAAGCTTCCTGCTGCTGCTGCGCCGTTTCGGCAGCGCGTCGAACGCCTTGTCCGCACCGGCGGAACAGGTCGCCCCGGCGGTGCGGCACAAGCAGGCGCTTGAGGCTTGGCGCAATGCGGAAAAACGCGCCTTGGCGCGGCAGGCGGCAGAAGCGGCGTTGGAATGGGAAATGCGGGACGGATGCCGTCTGATGCTGCTTCAGGATGAAGATTTCCCCGAAATGCTGGCGCAGGGGCTGACCGCGCCGCCGGTTTTGTTTTTGCGCGGCAACGTGCGGCTGCTGCACAAGCCTTCCGCCGCCATTGTCGGCAGCCGCTATGCCACGCCGCAGGCAATGCGGATTGCCAAAGATTTCGGCAGGGCGTTGGGTGGGAAAGGCATTCCCGTTGTGTCGGGTATGGCTTCGGGCATCGATACCGCCGCCCATCAGGGAGCACTGGAGGCAGAAGGCGGCACCATCGCCGTGTGGGGGACGGGTATAGACCGCATTTACCCGCCGTCCAATAAAAACCTTGCCTATGAAATCGCCGAAAAAGGATTGATTGTCAGCGAGTTCCCCATCGGTACGCGGCCGTATGCCGGCAATTTTCCGCGCCGCAACCGCCTGATTGCTGCCCTGTCGCAAGTAACGCTGGTGGTTGAAGCCGCGTTGGAATCCGGTTCGCTGATTACTGCCAGATTGGCGGCGGAGATGGGGCGCGAAGTGATGGCGGTACCCGGTTCGATAGACAATCCACACAGTAAAGGCTGCCACAAACTGATTAAAGACGGCGCAAAATTGGTGGAATGCCTGGACGACATCCTTCATGAGTGTCCGCGGCTCTTGCAAAATGAGGGTGCTTCATCATATTCTATAAATAAGGGAATACCTGAAAAGCGCATCACTGCCGTTCAGACGGCATCCGACCCGCCGTTTTCGTCTGAAGGCAAAATGCCGTCTGAAAAGACGGAGAACCGACCCGTCGGCGGCGGTATCTTGGACAGGATGGGTTTCGACCCGGTTCATCCCGATGTGCTTGCCGAGCAGTTGGGTATGCCTGCCGCAGACTTATACGCCGAACTGTTGGAATTGGAACTGGACGGCAGCGTTGCCGCAATGCCCGGCGGCAGATACCAGCGTATCCGAACTTGAACGCACTTTATATTAAGGAACACGAATGACCGAAGTCATCGCCTACCTCATCGAACATTTCCAAGATTTCGATACCTGTCCGCCGCCCGAAGACTTGGGTATGCTGCTTGAAGAAGCGGGTTTCGATACGATGGAAATCGGCAACACCCTGATGATGATGGAAGTATTGCTCAACAGCTCCGAATTTTCCGCCGAACCCGCCGACAGCGGCGCATTGCGCGTGTACAGCAAAGAAGAAACCGACAACCTGCCGCAGGAAGTGATGGGGCTGATGCAGTATCTGATTGAAGAAAAAGCCGTCAGCTGCGAACAGCGGGAAATCATCATCCACGCGCTGATGCACATTCCGGGCGACGAAATTACCGTAGATACCGCCAAAGTGCTGACCCTGCTGCTTTTATGGGCAAACAAGAGCGAGCTGCCCGTGTTGGTCGGCGACGAGCTGATGAGCGCGCTTTTACTCGACAACAAACCTACGATGAACTGAAGCGGCTTCAGACGGCCCGCCCGAGGCCGTCTGAAACGCCGGCATCAAAACCACCATCTAGAGAACGACAAATGGCGAAAAACCTATTAATCGTCGAATCCCCGTCCAAAGCCAAAACCCTGAAAAAATATTTGGGCGGCGATTTTGAAATCCTTGCATCCTACGGACACGTCCGCGACCTCGTCCCCAAAAGCGGCGCGGTCGATCCCGACAACGGCTTTGCGATGAAATACCAACTCATCAGCCGCAACGCCAAACACGTCGATGCCATCGTCGCCGGTGCCAAAGAAGCTGAAAACATCTACCTCGCAACCGACCCGGATAGGGAAGGCGAAGCCATTTCCTGGCATCTTTTAGAAATCCTCAAATCCAAACGCGGTCTGAAAAACATCAAGCCGCAGCGTGTCGTGTTCCACGAAATCACCAAAAACGCCGTCCTTGACGCCGTCGCCAACCCGCGCGAAATCGAAATGGACTTGGTCGATGCGCAACAAGCCCGCCGTGCGCTGGACTATCTGGTCGGTTTCAACCTCTCGCCGTTGTTGTGGAAAAAAATCCGGCGCGGTTTGAGCGCGGGCCGTGTACAAAGTCCTGCTTTGCGCCTGATTTGCGAACGCGAAAACGAAATCCGCGCGTTTGAAGCGCAGGAATATTGGACGGTGCATCTCGACAGCCACAAAGGCCGCAGCAAGTTCACCGCCAAACTCGCCCAATACAACGGCGCAAAACTCGAACAATTCGACCTGCCGAACGAAGCCGCTCAAGCCGATGTGTTGAAAGAACTCGAAGGCAAAGAAGCCGTCGTTACCGCCATCGAAAAGAAAAAGCGCAGCCGTAATCCCGCCGCGCCGTTCACCACATCCACCATGCAGCAGGATGCCGTGCGCAAACTCGGCTTCACTACCGACCGCACCATGCGTACCGCCCAGCAGCTTTACGAAGGTATTGACGTAGGGCAGGGTGCCATCGGTCTGATTACCTATATGCGTACCGACAGCGTGAACTTGGCGGATGAAGCCTTAACCGAAATCCGCCATTACATCGAAAACAAAATCGGCAAAGAATATCTGCCGAGTGCCGCCAAACAATACAAAACCAAATCCAAAAACGCCCAAGAAGCGCACGAAGCGATCCGCCCGACTTCCGTGTACCGCACGCCCGAAAGCGTCAAACCCTTCCTGAGCGCAGACCAGTTCAAACTCTATCAAATGATTTGGCAGCGCACCGTCGCCTGTCAGATGATGCCCGCCAAATTCGACCAAACTACCGTCGATATTACCGTCGGCAAAGGCGTGTTCCGCGTAACCGGACAAGTGCAAACTTTCGCAGGCTTCTTGAGCGTTTATGAAGAAAGCAGCGACGATGAAGAAGGCGAAGACAGCAAAAAACTGCCCGAAATGAGCGAAGGCGACAAACTGCCCGTGGATAAACTCTACGGCGAACAACACTTTACCACTCCGCCGCCGCGATACAACGAAGCCACATTGGTTAAAGCCCTTGAAGAATACGGCATCGGCCGCCCCTCGACCTACGCCAGCATTATCTCCACGCTCAAAGACCGCGAATACGTCACCCTTGAGCAAAAACGCTTTATGCCCACCGACACAGGCGACATCGTCAACAAATTCCTGACCGAACACTTCGCCCAATACGTCGACTACCACTTTACCGCCAAACTCGAAGACCAGCTCGACGAAATCGCCGGCGGCAAACGCCAATGGGTTCCCGTGATGGACAAATTCTGGAAGCCGTTTATCAAGCAAGTGGAAGAAAAAGAGGGCATCGAACGCGCCAAATTTACCACGCAGGAACTCGACGAAACCTGCCCCAAATGCGGTGGACACAAACTGCAAATCAAGTTCGGCAAAATGGGACGCTTCGTTGCCTGCGCCGGTTATCCCGAGTGCAGCTACACCCGCAACGTCAACGAAACCGCCGAAGAAGCTGCCGAACGCATCGCCAAAGCGGAAGCAGAACAAGCCGAACTTGACGGGCGCGAGTGTCCCAAATGCGGCGGTCGCCTAGTGTACAAATACAGCCGCACCGGCAGCAAATTCATCGGCTGCGCCAACTACCCCAAATGCAAACACGTCGAGCCGCTGGAAAAACCGAAAGATACCGGCGTCCAATGCCCGCAATGCAAAAAAGGCAACCTCGTCGAGCGCAAATCCCGCTACGGCAAACTGTTTTACAGTTGCAGCACTTATCCCGACTGCAACTACGCCACTTGGAACCCGCCCGTCGCCGAAGAATGCCCGAACTGCCATTGGCCGGTCTTGACCATCAAAACCACCAAACGCTGGGGAGTGGAAAAAGTCTGCCCGCAAAAAGAATGCGGCTGGAAAGAGCAAATCGAACCGCCTGCACCGAAAGAGTGAAGCGGTTGGGATTGAGATGGAAGAAAATGCCGTCTGAAAGGAGTTTCAGACGGCATTTTCTTCATGTGAAAACAAACCTACTCAGATTGAAACTGTTTACACACTTCTATATTAATCCGTATAAAGTCCTGCCACGACATTTGTTCTGATAAGTAATGGTGATAATAGTCCTCCACACGACAGACCAAAGGGCGCGTTTCATAGATAGTGCATAAGCGCGTTGAATCATCGAAATGGCGGCAGGTACCATCTCCTCGATCCAGGTATATGGTTTGTTCGCTTAAATTGACCTTTTGACAGCACAAACCGCAAGCAGAGCATGGGAAGGGTTCTGATGAGGCAATCAAAAATCGATTACTTTCACATTGTCGTTTTTCAAAGCTGCAATCAGATTGTCCACTTGTTTCAGTGGGGAATCTTTGGCAATGCTTACAATGCCGTTAATTGCTGTATCAATAACGTGGATATTTCCCGCTTCCATTCCTTTGTCCAATGCCTCAAATAAACCGTCAATCATTTTGCGACGTTCTTTGAACGTATTTTCCAGATACAAGCGCAAAATTTCTTGTTGGTTTTTCAATTCTGTTAATCGGACATCACGCCATGCACCAATGACTTCACGTTTGGTTTTCTCTTGAGCAGCAATTTTCTTATATTCGTTGCGTGCTTCTAAGATGCGAAGAAACGAATTAGAAGCCGCATCAAACGAAATGTTTGCTGGATTCTTTGTTGGTAACTTATTAAGGATTTGGATTTTTCCCATTATACTGTACCTAATTCGATATTCAGATAACCTTCGCATTGATGACGGATATTGGCTACAGGAGATCCGTCCTCTTCCATAATAGGCGTATTCAGCAGATTTTTAATTGCTTTGCCGATGACCAGCATGGTGTGGAAATCAGGATGGTCGGCATGGTCGACACGAACCTTTTCGAAACGTTTAACCATTTCTTCTAAGGTATGGCGTATTTCCCTTGCGTTTTCCTTCAACCCTTCTAATCCTTCTGTAATTAAATCCATCTCGTCAATAGCCTCATCGATTTCAGCCCTATATGCTCGTGCTTCCGTCAGAGCCTCTTCCGCCTTGCTTGCCAGCATAAATCCACCGATTGCTAAAGCAGGTCCTGCCACGATGCCACCCAAAGCCACCATGCCGCCTGCCATACCGAATCCACCTGCTGCCAATGAGCCACCTCCGAGCCAAGCAAGGGTTGCATTGGTTGCCGCAGCACCTGAAAGGGTGGAGATTGCTGTTCCTGTGGAAGCAGTTGCAAGCATAGGTACTGCACCGTATACGCCAAAGCCTGCCAGTGCGCCAGTAATGGCACTACTGCCGAGATTGGTGCTTAACTCTAAAGAAGTTTGCACCATAGTTTCCATTTCTTTTAATTCAGCAATATCAAATGTACTGTTAAAACCCGATAGTTCGCTTTTCGCATGCTTGTTGCTGGTGTTGTTTAGGACTTGAACAATATGTCTGATTTGATTGTTAAAAATATCAACCTTAAACTGTCCCAACTCCTCAAAAGCAAGGTTGGTTTCGTCTTTAGTCGAATTCAATTCTCTTTTCCTGCGTTTATAACGGCGTTCTGCACGCTCACCTATTTCTTTTGCATCATCTATATCGCTGAGTGCGGCTGCTCCTTTGACAATACCTGTTGCAGCAAGGGCGGCGGCTGCACCCCAAAGTAAAACTGGAATAGCCATGTGTAATTTCCTAAAGTGTATAAAAAGTTAAGAATATTGAAGTTTCAATGTGTATTTAGATTTTAAAATTCTATTAAAAATACATTTGCCATTCCAGTAAACTAAAGTTTAAAATCTATCCAAATAATTTAACCATCTATACAGAAAGTTCAGCTTATGGAAACCCACGAAAAAATCCGCCTGATGCGCGAATTGAACAAATGGTCGCAGGAGGATATGGCGGAAAAGCTGGCGATGTCGGCAGGCGGGTATGCCAAAATCGAACGGGGCGAAACGCAGTTGAATATCCCGCGTTTGGAGCAGTTGGCTCAGATTTTCAAAATCGATATGTGGGACTTGCTCAAATCGGGCGGCGGCGGGATGGTGTTTCAGATTAATGAAGGTGATAGTGGTGGCGATATTGCGTTGTATGCGTCAGGTGATGCTTCGATGAAAATAGAATTTTTAAAAATGGAGTTGAAACATTGTAAAGAAATGTTGGAACAAAAAGACAAAGAAATCGAGCTGCTCCGCAAGCTGACCGAAACCGTTTAAACAGATATGCCGTCTGAAAAAAGTTTTCAGACGGCATATTCTTTGACAGGTCTTGTATAATACCGTTTGAACTTACAGGTTTTTGATTATGGCGGCAGGCAAACATACCAAACACAGCAACCGGGTACGCATTATCGGCGGGCAATGCCGGGGCAGGAAATTGAGTTTCGCATCCGCAGACGGGCTGCGCCCAACCCCCGACAGCGTGCGTGAAAAGCTGTTTAACTGGCTGGGACAGGATTTGACGGGCAAAACGGTTTTGGATCTCTTCGGAGGCAGCGGCGCACTCGGTATGGAAGCCGCTTCGCGTAATGCAAAACGGGTCGTGATTGCAGACAACAACCGTCAAACGGTACAAACCCTTGAGAAAAACAGCCGCGAACTGGGTTTGGGGCAGGTGCAAACCGTCTGTTCGGACGGCATTGCCTATTTGGCAAACCTAAAAGAGAAATTCGATGTCGTCTTCCTTGATCCGCCGTTTGCGTGGCAAAGTTGGGAAAGTCTTTTCAATGTATTGGGCACACGCCTGAATGACGGTGCATATGTCTATATCGAGGCGGGTACGCTGCCGGATATTCCCGATTGGCTGGTGGAATATAGAGAGGGGAAATCGGGGCAGAGTACATTTGAATTAAGGGTTTTCCAAGTGGCTGAATAATATGCGCTTTGATAATCATTTCCGAGTTGTAAACATTCGTTTGCGTCAGCATGGTTTAAAAAAGCTTTGTGCTATAATCCGCGCCCGAACGGTTTTGATAATTTAGTGGAAAAGGAAAAGAAATGTCGCTCTTTATTACCGATGAGTGCATCAACTGCGACGTGTGCGAACCGGAATGCCCGAATGATGCAATCTCTCAAGGTGAGGAAATTTATGAAATCAACCCCAGCCTCTGTACGCAGTGCGTCGGACACTACGATGAGCCGCAGTGTCAGCAGGTTTGTCCGGTTGATTGCATCTTGATTGACGAAGAACACCCTGAAACCCATGATGAACTGATGGCAAAATACGAGAAGATAATTCAGTTTAAATAAATTAATTACTTTTAAAAACATAATATTATTTTTGTTTTAAGATAAAGTGAAAAAAAACTTGACGGGGAAACGAGCCACTAATAAACTAGCGCTCTCTTTTGGAGGGATTCCCGAGCGGCCAAAGGGGGCAGACTGTAAATCTGTTGCGAAAGCTTCGAAGGTTCGAATCCTTCTCCCTCCACCAAAATTCTTACTTGGGGCAGTAGCGAGTAATGCGGGTGTAGCTCAATGGTAGAGCAGAAGCCTTCCAAGCTTACGGTGAGGGTTCGATTCCCTTCACCCGCTCCAGACAATTAGGCCCATGTAGCTCAGGGGTAGAGCACTCCCTTGGTAAGGGAGAGGTCGGCAGTTCAAATCTGCCCATGGGCACCATCTTACTCAATTATTCATTTCTTTAAAGCTTAGATATAGGAAATTGCCATGGCTAAGGAAAAATTCGAACGTAGCAAACCGCACGTAAACGTTGGCACCATCGGTCACGTTGACCATGGTAAAACCACTCTGACTGCTGCTTTGACTACTATTTTGGCTAAAAAATTCGGCGGTGCTGCAAAAGCTTACGACCAAATCGACAACGCACCCGAAGAAAAAGCACGCGGTATTACCATTAACACCTCGCACGTAGAATACGAAACCGAAACCCGCCACTACGCACACGTAGACTGCCCGGGTCACGCCGACTACGTTAAAAACATGATTACCGGCGCCGCACAAATGGACGGCGCAATCCTGGTATGTTCCGCAGCCGACGGCCCTATGCCGCAAACCCGCGAACACATCCTGCTGGCCCGCCAAGTAGGCGTACCTTACATCATCGTGTTCATGAACAAATGCGACATGGTTGACG
>ADBE01000127.1 GCA_000176735.1 Neisseria polysaccharea ATCC 43768
GTTGGCTGTCGGCGGCAAATGCGGCAGCGGGAAGGGCAAGCACGGTTAATGCAGTAAGGAGTTTTTTCATTTTTTGATTCCTAAAAATGTTCAAAAGTTTTTGAATATCGGAATCCGTTAGGGAATCCGTTAGGGAATCCGTTAGGGAATCCGTTAGGGAATCCGTTAGGGAATCCGTTAGGGAATCCGTTAGGGAATCCGTTAGGGAATCCGTTAGGGAATCCGTTAGGGAATCCGTTAGGGAATCCGTTAGGGAATCCGTTAGGGAATCCGTTAGGGAATCCGTTAGGGAATCCCGTTCCATTATACAATATTTTTCAAATTTTTGCCCGCCTTCGGCCTTTTATCGTTCCGACTTTTCCGGTGTTGTCCGTGGCTTTTGTTGCCGCCTGTTTGTGCCGGTGTGCTAAAATTTTCCGTTTCCGCGTATTGTGTTTTCCGCCGCCGGGCGGTTTGTTTGCGAATCGGACGAGAATTTATGCCTTCTGCCCATTATCCTGAGATGAATGAAAAACTGATGGCGGTCCTGATGGCGATGCTGGTCGCGCTGATGCCGTTTTCCATCGATGCCTACCTGCCGGCGATTCCCGAAATGGCGCAATCGCTGGGTGCGGATGTCCACCGTATCGAACAGAGCCTGAGTGTGTTTATGTTCGGCACGGCGTTCGGACAGGTGGTCGGCGGTTCGGTGTCCGACATCAAAGGGCGCAAACCCGTCGCGCTGACCGGATTGGCCGTCTACTGCCTTGCCGTTGCCGCCATCGTATTTGCCTCAAGTGCCGAACAGCTCCTCAACCTGCGCGTCGTGCAGGCATTCGGCGCGGGTATGACCGTCGTCATCGTCGGCGCAATGGTGCGCGATTATTATTCCGGACGCAAAGCCGCGCAGATGTTTGCCCTTATCGGCATCATTCTGATGGTTGTGCCGCTGGTTGCACCTATGGCCGGCGCGGTATTGCAGAGTTTGGGCGGCTGGCAGGCGATTTTCGTTTTTTTGGCGGCTTATTCGCTGGTGTTGTTCGGTTTGGTGCAGTATTTCCTGCCCAAGCCCGCCGCCGGCGGCAAAATCGGACGGGACGTGTTCGGACTGGCGGCGGGGCGGTTCAAGCGCGTATTGAAAACCCGCGCCGCTATGGGTTATCTGTTTTTCCAAGCATTCAGCTTCGGCTCGATGTTTGCTTTTTTGACCGAATCGTCCTTCGTGTACCGGCAGCTTTACCGCGTTACGCCGCACCAATACGCTTGGGCGTTCGCACTCAACATCATCACGATGATGTCGTTCAACCGCATTACCGCGTGGCGGCTCAAAACCGGCGCGCATCCGCAAAGCATCCTGCTGTGGGGGATTGTCGTCCAGTTTGCCGCCAACCTGTCCCAATTCGCCGCCGTGCTGTTTTTCGGGCTGCCGCCGTTTTGGCTGCTGGTTGCGTGCGTGATGTTTTCCGTCGGCACGCAGGGTCTGGTCGGTGCGAACACGCAGGCGTGCTTTATGTCTTATTTTAAGGAGGAGGGCGGCAGTGCAAATGCCGTGTTGGGCGTGTTCCAATCCTTAATCGGCGCGGGGGTGGGTATGGCGGCGACCTTCTTGCACGACGGTTCGGCAACTGTGATGGCGGCAACCATGACCGCGTCCACCTCTTGCGGCATCGCACTTCTGTGGCTCTGCTCGCACAAGGCGTGGAAGGAAAACGGACAAAGCGAATACCTTTAACGGAAAATGCCGTCTGAAACCGCTTCAGACGGCATTTGATGTTAGAATGCACGGCAAACTACCGTTCAGGCGAAATTATGTCCCAAACTATCGACGAACTCCTCCTTCCTCACCGCAACGCCATCGACAGCATCGATGCGGAAATCCTGCGCCTGCTCAACGAACGCGCGCAACACGCGCACGCCATCGGCGAACTGAAAGGCACGGGCGCGGTGTACCGCCCGGAGCGCGAGGTTGCCGTGTTGCGCCGCATTCAGGATTTGAACAAAGGCCCGCTGCCCGACGAATCCGTCGCCCGCCTGTTCAGGGAGGTGATGAGCGAGTGCCTCGCCGTCGAACGCCCGCTGACCATCGCCTATCTGGGGCCGCAGGGCACGTTTACCCAGCAGGCGGCAATCAAGCATTTCGGACACGCCGCACGCACGATGGCGTGTCCGACCATAGACGACTGCTTCAAACAGGTTGAAACGCGTCAGGCGGATTATCTGGTCGCCCCCGTGGAAAACTCGACCGAAGGCTCGGTCGGCCGCACGTTAGACCTGCTTGCCGTTACCGCATTGCAGGCTTGCGGCGAAGTTGTCTTGCGCATACACCACAACCTTCTGCGTAAAAACAGCAGTAGTACCGAAGGCATCACCAAAGTATTTTCGCACGCACAGGCGTTGGCGCAGTGCAACGACTGGCTGGGCAGACACCTTCCCAACGCCGAGCGGATTGCCGTGTCTAGCAATGCCGAAGCCGCGCGGCTGGTTGCCGAATCGGACGATGGTACGGTTGCCGCCATTGCCGGGCGTACTGCGGCGGAAATCTACGGACTCAGCCCCGTTGCTGAGTGCATTGAGGATGAGACGAACAACACCACGCGCTTCCTGGTTATGGGTCATCATGAAACCGGTGCTGGCGGCAGCGACAAAACCTCGCTGGTCGTTTCCGCACCCAACCGGGCAGGCGCGGTTGCCTCGCTGCTGCAACCCCTGACCGAATCAGGCATTTCCATGACCAAGTTTGAGAGCCGTCCCGGAAAGGCGGCGTTGTGGGAATACCTGTTCTTTATCGATATCGAGGGACACCGGACGGATGACAAGGTTCAGACGGCATTAAAACAGTTGGGCAGGCGCGCTTCATTCGTCAAAATCATCGGTTCGTATCCGACTGCCGTTTTGTAGTCGCGGCAGCGTTCAGACGGCATTCCCCCAACGATTATGTCCGAATACCGAGTCAACCACGAACCCGTTTTTATGCTGGCATCTTCGCCTTGGCGCGAAAGCAGCCTGTGGGTTGAAGCATTCAGCCGCCGTTACGGGCGCGTGGCACTTTTGGCAAGAAGCGCGCGCAAGCGGCAGAGCGAATTGCGCGGCGTGCTGGTTCCGTTCGTCCCTGTCAGCGTGTCGTGGTACGGCAGTCAGGAACTCAAAACCCTTCACCGCGCCGAATGGGTCGGCGGATGGCGGCAGCCGCAGGGCAGGGCGTTGTTTGGCGGATTGTATGTGAACGAGCTGGTTTTAAAACTGACCGCGCGCGAAGATCCCATGCCTGAGTTATACGATGCATTGGCTGAAGTGATGAAGGCAGTCTGCTGCGAGGCAGACCATGTTGCCGATTTGCGCCGCTTCGAGTGGAAGCTGCTGACGGCCTTAGGCGTCGCCCCCGATTTGCATACGGACGGAGAGGGCAGGGAAATCCAGTCCTCCGCCAGATACTGTATCAGACCGGAAGAAGCAGTCATGCCCGTAGGCAGGGAATGCGTTTTGCCGTCTGAAACCGTCATTATTGCCGACGGGCAGAGCCTGATTGATTTGCAGACGGGCAGTTTCGGCAGTGCGCAAAGCCTTCAGGATGCCCTGAAAATCACACGGCTGCTGACAGGCAGCCTGCTTCCTGAAGGGGTAAAGTCGAGGCAGGTTTTGGAACAGATACGGCAGTTTGACCGTCGTGCAACATAGGTGCCGACGCAGCGTACCGGTATGCTGCAAAATAAAAAATCGAAGAGGAAAGGAAACATCATGCTTTTAGGTGTCAACATCGACCACATCGCCACCGTCCGCAACGCGCGCGGTACGACCTATCCCAGCCCTGTGGAAGCGGCGTTGGTCGCGGAAACGCACGGTGCGGATTTGATTACCATGCACCTGCGCGAAGACCGCCGCCACATCAAAGACGCGGACGTGTTCGCCGTCAAAAACGCCATCCGCACGCGCCTGAACCTTGAAATGGCATTGACCGAAGAGATGTTGGAAAACGCGCTCAAAGTCATGCCGCAAGACGTGTGCATCGTGCCTGAAAAACGGCAGGAAATCACGACCGAAGGCGGCTTGGACGTATTGGCGCAACAAGACAAAATTGCCGAGTTCACCAAAATCCTGACCGACGCAGGCATACGCGTGTCCTTGTTTATCGATGCCGACGACAGGCAAATCCAAGCCGCCCGTGATGTCGGCGCACCCGTTATCGAGCTGCACACCGGCGCATACGCTGATGCACGCAGCCACGCCGAACAACTCAAGCAATTCGAGCGTCTGCAAAACGGCGCGCATTTTGCCAGCGATTTGGGCTTGGTCGTCAACGCCGGACACGGACTGACCATACACAACGTTACCCCCATCGCCCAAATCCTCGCCATCCGCGAGCTGAACATCGGACATTCGCTGATTTCGCAGGCACTTTTCCTCGGATTGCCCGAGGCCGTGCGCCAGATGAAAGAAACCATGTTCCGTGCAAGAATGCTGCCGTAAGGGCAGGCAAACCGTTTCAGACGGCATTTCACGACAAAGGAGCGCAAATATGATTTACGGCATAGGCACAGATATTGTTTCCCTCAAACGCATCGTCCGCCTGAGCAAAAAGTTCGGACAGGCGTTTGCCGAGCGCATCCTCACCCCCGAAGAGCTGCTTGAATTTCCTCAGGCGGGCAAACCCGTCAACTACCTTGCCAAACGCTTTGCCGCCAAAGAAGCCTTCGCCAAAGCCGTCGGTACGGGCATACGCGGCGCGGTTTCCTTCCGCAACATCGGCATCGGGCACGACGCATTGGGCAAACCCGAATTTTTCTATGCCCCCGCCCTGTCCAAATGGCTGGAGGAACAAGGCATTAGCCGCGTCAGCCTCAGCATGAGCGACGAAGAAGACACCGTATTGGCGTTTGCCGTTGCCGAAAAATAATGCTGTCTGAAATGCGGCAAACCTGTTGACGGCATTGCCCGTCCCTCATTTGCACTCTGACCGACCAACCGCGTACCCGCCATGATCCAAGACACCCGCCCCCTTATCCGCGTCGTTGCCGGCATCCTACTCGATTCAGACGGCAACTACCTGCTCAGCTCGCGCCCCGAAGGCAAGCCCTATGCCGGATATTGGGAATTTGCCGGCGGCAAGGTCGAAGCGGGCGAAACCGACTTCCAAGCCCTGCAACGCGAGTTTGAAGAAGAACTCGGCATCTGCATCCTCGCCGCCACGCCTTGGCTGACCAAAATCCATTCCTACGAACATGCGCATGTCTGCCTGAAATTCCTATGGGTCAACCCCGGCCAATGGACGGGCGAACCGCAATCCCGCGAAGGGCAGGAATGGTCTTGGCAGAAGGCGGGTGATTTTACCGTTGCCCCCATGCTGCCCGCCAACGGCGCGCTTTTGCGTTCGCTGTCCGTTCCGCGCCGTTTGTACGGCAGCCTGAAAACGGGTTTGCACGGCGAAAACAGTATGGGCGCGTACCGCGTCCTGCCTTTGGGTTCGGCAGAGAGAAGCGGTGCGAACGTTTTGATGGAGGCGGCGCAATGGCAGGACAGACCCGAACACGCCGACAGCGTGTGGATGATGGTGCAGACCCGCGAACAATGGCGGCAGGCGCAGGAAAAGGGCGCGGATGTGGTCGTCTGGCGGGTTGGTAATGCCGCACAAGCCGCAGCGGTGGACGAAGTGTTGAAGCACGGCGTATCCGTGCCGCTGGTCGTTGCCGCCAACGTTCAGACGGCATCGCATTGCGGCGGGCAATGGCTGGCGGCGGGCGCACACGCCGTGTTGGCCGATGAAAAAATGGGGAACGGAAATGGCTAAAAACCGCAAATTACTGCTTGCCGCATTGCTGCTGATTGCCTTTGCCGCCTTCAAGCTCGTTTTGTTGCAATGGTGGCAGGCGCAGCAGCCGCAAGCTGTGGCGGCGCAATGCGATTTGACCGAAGGTTGCACGCTGCCGGACGGAAGCCGCGTCCGCGCCGCCGCCGTTTCAACCAAAAAACCGTTTGATATTTATATCGAACACGCGCCCGCCGGCACGGAACAGGTCAGCATCAGCTTCAGTATGAAAAATATGGATATGGGGTTCAACCGCTATATGTTCGAGCGGCAACCGTCGGGGACTTGGCAGGCAGTACGCATCCGCCTGCCCGTCTGTGTCGAAGGCAGGCGCGATTTTACGGCGGACATTACAATCGGCAGCCGGACATTTCAGACGGCATTTACCGCCGAATAAACCTTTCAATCCGCCATTGCCGGAACATCCGTCCGGAAAGGACACGCTATGAATACTTTATATACACTTTTCGCCACCTGCCCGCGTGGCTTGGAAACCGTTTTATCTCAAGAACTCGGAAGCCTCGGCTGTACCGATGTTCAAGCGTTTGACGGCGGCGTTTCCTGCCGGGGCGGATTGGAACAGGCCTACGCCGCCAACCTGCACTCACGCACCGCCAGCCGTATCCTGCTGCGTCTGACCAAAGGCACATACCGAACCGAGCGCGACATCTACAAACTTGCCAAAAACATCAACTGGTTCAACTGGTTTACCTTGCAGCAGACGTTCAAAGTCAAAGTCGAGGCAAAGCGTGCCAACGTTAAGAGCCTCCAATTTGTCGGACTGACCGTCAAAGATGCCGTCTGCGACGCTTTCCGCGACATTTACGACGCACGTCCGAGCGTGGACAAAGCCGCGCCCGATGTCCGCATCCACGCCTTTTTGGACGAACGCAATGTCGAAATCTTCATCGACACTTCGGGCGAAGCCTTGTTCAAACGCGGCTACCGTCTCGATACCGGCGAAGCCCCGCTGCGCGAAAACCTTGCTGCCGGACTGCTGCTCTCGGCAGGCTACGACGGCACGCAGCCGTTTCAAGACCCGTTTTGCGGCAGCGGCACGATTGCTATCGAAGCTGCTTGGATTGCCACAGGCCGCGCACCGGGCATGATGCGCCGTTTCGGTTTTGAAAAACTGCAAAATTTCGATAAAACGCTGTGGACAGATTTGCGCCGCCGCGCCGAAGCGCAAACCCGCCCCGTCCGCGCACCGATTTCGGGCAGCGACAGCGACCGCCGCATCATTCAGACGGCATTGGACAACGCACGCAGTGCCGAAGTGGATGACATCGTTTCCTTCAGCGTTGCCGACGCGCAATCCGTCCGTCCGAACGGCGAAAACGGCATTATGGTGTCCAATCCGCCCTACGGTGTACGCCTTGAGGAAGTCCACGCTTTGCAGGCACTTTATCCGCAGTTGGGGACGTGGTTGAAAAAACACTATGCCGGCTGGCGGGTCGGTATGTTTACCGGCGACAGGGAAATGCCCAAATTCATGCGCCTGTCGCCCAAGCGGAAAATCCCGCTTTATAACGGCAACATCGACTGCCGCCTGTTTCTGATTGATATGGTGCAGGGATCGAACCGTTGAGGAAAGTGTACAAAAATGCCGTCTGAAAAATGTTCAGACGGCATTTATTTTTCGGAATCAACCCCGCTTCAATACGGAAGTGTTGATGTAGCGTTGGACACCCGAGGCAATGGATTGGGCGCACTGCCGACGGAAGGATTCGCTGCCCAGCAGCTTCTCTTCGGCAGGATTGGACAGGAAGGCGGTTTCGACCAGGATAGACGGCATATCGGGCGCGCGCAATACGGCGAAATTGGCTTCGTCCACCCTGCCTTTGTGCAAGTGGTTGAGCCTGCCCAATTCTTCAAGCACCAGTTTGCCGAGTTTGCGGCTGTCGCGCAGCGTGGCGGTTTGGGTCATGTCGAGCAGGGCGGTATCGACATTGCGGTTGCCGCTGGTCGGTACGCCGCCGACCGCGTCGGCATTGTTTTGGGTTTGTTCCAAGAATTTGGCGGCAGAGCTGGTCGCGCCTTTGGTGTTCAACATATAAACCCCGGTTCCGCGCGCGGAGGGGCTGGTGAAGGCATCGGCGTGGATGGAGACAAATACGTCCGCCCGCCGTGCGCGCCCTTTGGCGACACGCACGCCCAAAGGGATGAACACATCTTCGTTGCGCGTCATAAATACATTGTAACCTAATGCTTCCAACTGATTTTTGGTTTCCCTGGCAATGGATAGGACGACATGTTTTTCCTGTAGGCCGCCCGAGCTGACGGCACCGGGGTCTTCGCCGCCGTGTCCGGGGTCGATCATAATGACGGGTCTGCGCCCGTTTCTGCCGCGTTCGGTTTGTGCGGGAGTATTTTGAGCGAGGTCGGCTTCAAGGGAGCCGCGACGGGTTTTGTTCAGGCTGCCGTTAAGCAGCGCCATCATCGGATCGTCGGGATCCATTCCGTGCGGATAGAGGTCGATAACGAGGCGGTTCTTAAAGCCGCTGACAGGGGGGAGGGAAAAGACTTGTGCGCGTGAGGATTGTTTCAGGTCGATGACGAGGCGGACGGTGGTCGGCGTGTTCTGACCCGCGCGTATGCTGCGGATAAAGGGGTCGTCTGCCATGACTTTCTGAGACAGTCCGTGCAATACGGTATTGATGTTCGCGTTTTGTATGTCGACGACCAGCCTGCCCGGGTTGTCGAGCGTGAAGTGTTGGTATTTGAGCGCGGTTGTGCTTTCCAGCGTCAGGCGGGTGTAGGTGTGCGACGGCCATATCCGTGCGGCAGTGAATTGTGGTGCGCGTACCGTTTTGGCAACGGCGGATGCGATGGGGCTTAGGGCGAACAGTGTGCCGGCGGTGCGGCGGATGATTTGTCTTCGTGTCAGTTTGGTCATAGCGGCAGGCTTTCGCGTCCTCGTTCGGTATGGGCGGTCAGCAGGCATTTTCTGCCGTCGCCGTCGTGTGTCAATGTTGCGGTGATGTCGGCAGGCGGCGTAAATTCCCCGCCCTGTTGCGGCCATTCGATCAGGCAGACGCTGTTTGCGGAAAACAGTTCGTCAAGCCCCGCGTCTTCCCATTCTTCGGGGAACGAGAAGCGGTAGAGGTCGAAATGGTGCAAGGTGAAGCGTTCCAGCGGATAAGATTCGACGATGGCGTAGGTCGGGCTTTTGACTGCGCCCTGATGACCCAATCCGCGCAGGATGCCGCGTGTCAGCGTGGTTTTGCCCGCACCCAAATCCCCTTCGAGGTAAATGACCAGCGGTGCGTTTAAACGGGAAGACCACGCCGCACCCAAATCGAGTGTGGCGGCTTCGTCGGCAAGGAATCGGGAAACGGGAGGAAAATCAGGCATAGGGGCTTTACAACTTTTATGTGGCGGATCGGAGGGGCAGGCGGCCGGAAAACCGGGTGCCCGGCGGCGGCATTGCCGTACATTATAACAGCCAAATCCGCATCCTGCTTTCAGACGGCAACGGCTGTCAAGAAAAAGCGGCGCGTGTACAATACGCGGATTGTATGTTTAGGACGGATTGGAAAAAGGATGGAAAATATCGGCAGGCAGCGACCCATCGGCGTTTTTGACTCGGGAATCGGCGGTTTGACCAATGTGCGCGCGCTGATGGAGCGGCTGCCGATGGAGAACATCATTTATTTCGGCGATACGGCGCGCGTGCCTTACGGGACGAAATCTAAGGCGACCATCGAAAATTTTTCGATGCAGATTGTCGATTTTTTATTGGAACACGATGTTAAGGCGATGGTTATCGCGTGCAACACGATTGCGGCGGTGGCGGGGCAGAAAATCCGTCAAAAGACGGGCAATATGCCTGTGTTGGACGTGATTTCCGCCGGCGCGAAAGCCGCGCTGGCAACGACGCGCAACAATAAAATCGGCATCATCGCCACCAATACGACAGTCAACAGCAATGCTTATGCGCGCGCCATCCATAGGAACAACCCCGACACGCTCGTCCGCACGCAGGCTGCGCCGTTGCTTGTTCCTTTGGTGGAGGAAGGTTGGTTGGAACATGAAGTTACCCGCCTGACCGTATGCGAATACCTCAAACCATTGCTTGCAGACGGCATCGATACGCTGGTGTTGGGCTGCACGCACTTTCCCTTGCTCAAGCCCTTAATTAGTAGGGAGGCGGGCAATGTCGCGTTGGTTGATTCTGCAATTACGACGGCTGAAGAAACCGCACGCGTCCTTGCGCAGGAGGGGTTACTCAATACTGACAACAATAATCCCGACTATCGTTTTTATGTCAGCGATATTCCTTTGAAATTCAGAACGATAGGCGAGCGTTTTCTGGGTAGGACGATGGAGCAGATTGAAATGGTGTCTTTGGGTTAGGCAAGGTTTGCTCAAGCACCCGCATATCCGAAGTAAGGATGTGCGGGTGTTTTTTGTGAAGGTACGTCAGAAAATGTTTGCAAATTACATTTTAAGTTAATATAATACAAACTATTATCATTTTTAAAAAAATTAATATGAAAAAATTACTTATTGCCCAAGCAGCCGGCATCCTGCCTGTGCTGCTGCTTTCTGCCTGCGCGGGCGGCGGCAGTTTCGATTTGGACAGCGTGGAAACGAAACAGCACAACCCGCAGTCCGAAGCACCGAAATACCAAGACGAACAGACTGAAAAACCGGTAAAACCCGATGAAGCGCAGGCGGCGGAAAACGACCGTCCGGCTTATGGTTTTGCGGTCAAAATACCGCGCCGCAATGTCCATTTCAACGTGAAGCAGGGGCATCAGCCGCTGTCGGATGCGGATTGGGTGAAATTGGCGGCGGGTGAGCCGGATAAGTTTCCCCAAAAGGATGAAATCTCGAATATGACTAAAGGAACTCTGAATGAGTCTCTTTAGTCAGGTGAGGACGGCAAAAGCCGCGTGGAAGGATACACGGATTTCAAGTATGTTCGTTCGGGCTATATCTACCGCAACGGTGCCAATAAAATCGATTTTAAAAACAATATCGCCCTTTTCGGTCCGGACGGCTACCTTTTCTACAAAGGCAGCAATCCTTCCCAAGCTCTGCCGACGGGCAAGGCGATTTACAAAGGCACTTGGGATTATGTAACCGATGCCAAGGAAAAACAGAAGTTTCCCCAGTTGGGTAATTCGCAAGCGGGCGATAGGTACGGGGCTTTGTCTGCCGAGGAAGCGGATGTGTTGCGCAACAAAAGCGAGGCGAAGGAAGGTCAGACCGATTTCGGGCTGACCAGCGAGTTTGAGGTGGATTTCGCCGCCAAGACCATGACCGGCAAACTCTACCGCAATAACCGGATTACCAATAACGAAACCGAAAATAGAGACAAACAAATTAAACGTTACGACATTCAGGCTAACCTGCACGGCAACCGTTTCAAAGGTAAGGCGTTGGCAGCGGATAAAGGTGCAACAAATGGAAGTCATCCCTTTATTTCCGACTCCGACAGTTTGGAAGGCGGATTTTACGGACCGAAAGGCGAGGAACTTGCCGGTAAATTCTTAAGCAACGACAACAAAGTTGCAGCGGTGTTTGGTGCGAAGCAGAAAGATAAGAAGGAGGGGGAAAACGCGGCAGGGCTTGCAACGGAAACCGTGATAGATGCATACCGTATTACCGGAGGGGAGTTTAAGAAGGAGCAAATAGACAGTTTTGGAGATGTGAAAAAGCTGCTGGTTGACGGGGTGGAGCTTTCACTGCTGCCGTCTGAGGGCAATAAGGCGGCATTTCAGCACGAGATTGAGCAAAACGGCGTGAAGGCAACGGTGTGTTGTTCCAACTTGGATTACATGAGTTTTGGGAAGCTGTCAAAAGAAAATAAAGACGATATGTTCCTGCAAGGTGTCCGCACTCCAGTATCCGATGTGGCGGCAAGGACGGAGGCAAACGCCAAATATCGCGGTACTTGGTACGGATATATTGCCAACGGCACAAGCTGGAGCGGCGAAGCCTCCAATCAGGAAAGTGGTAATAGGGCAGAGTTTGACGTGAATTTTTCCACTAAAAATATCAGTGGCACACTGACGGCAAAAGACCGTACGTCTCCTGCGTTTACTATTACTGCCATGATTCAGGACAACGGTTTTTCCGGTACGGCGAAAACCGGTAATGACGGCTTTGCGCTGGATCCGCAAAATACCGGAAATTCCCACTATACGCATATTGAAGCCACTGTATCCGGCGGTTTCTACGGCAAAAACGCCATCGAGATGGGCGGTTCGTTCTCATTTCCGGGAAATGAACCGGGGGGAAAACAAGAGAAAGCATCGGTGGTATTCGGTGCGAAACGCCAACAGCTTGTGCAATAAGCACGGCTGCCGAACAATTGAGAATAAGGCTTCAGACGGCATCGCTCCTTCCGATGCCGTCTGAAAGCGAAGAGTAGGGAAACGCTATGCAACAGCAACATTTGTTCCGATTAAATATTTTATGCCTGTCTTTAATGACTGCGCTGCCCGCTTATGCAGAAAATGTGCAAGCCGGACAAGCACAGGAAAAACAGTTGGATACCATACAGGTAAAAGCCAAAAAACAGAAAACCCGCCGCGATAACGAAGTAACCGGTTTGGGCAAATTGGTCAAAACCGCCGACACCCTCAGCAAGGAACAGGTACTCGACATCCGCGACCTGACGCGTTACGACCCCGGCATCGCCGTCGTCGAACAGGGGCGCGGCGCAAGCTCGGGCTATTCGATACGCGGTATGGACAAAAACCGCGTTTCCTTGACGGTGGACGGCTTGGCGCAAATACAGTCCTACACCGCGCAGGCGGCATTGGGCGGGACGAGGACGGCGGGCAGCAGCGGCGCAATCAATGAAATCGAGTATGAAAACGTCAAGGCTGTTGAAATCAGCAAAGGCTCAAACTCGGTCGAATAAGGCAGCGGCGCATTGGCGGGCTCGGTCGCATTTCAAACCAAAACTGCCGACGATGTTATCGGGGAAGGCAGGCAGTGGGGGATTCAGAGTAAAACCGCCTATTCCGGCAAAAACCGGGGGCTTACCCAATCCATCGCGCTGGCGGGGCGCATCGGCGGTGCGGAGGCTTTGCTGATCCACACGGGTCGGCGCGCGGGGGAAATCCGTGCCCACGAAGCCGCCGGACGCGGCGTTCAGAGCTTTAACAGGCTGGTACCGGTTGAGGATACCAATCAGTACGCAAATTTCATCGTTGAAGAAGAATGCGAAAGCAAAAATTACGAAACGTGTAAAGCGAATCCGAAAAAAGATGTTGTCGGCAAAGACGAACGTCAAACGGTTTCCACCCGAGACTACACGGGTCCCAACCGCTTCCTCGCCGATCCGCTTTCATACGAAAGCCGGTCGTGGCTGTTCCGCCCGGGTTTTCGTTTTGAGAATAAGCGGCACTACATCGGCGGCATACTCGAACGCACGCAACAAACTTTCGACACGCGCGATATGACGGTTCCGGCATTCCTGACCAAGGAGGTTTTTGATGCAAATAAAAATCCTTTACCCGGCTACGGCAAATACGCGGGCGACCACAAATACGGCGGTCTGTTTACCAAAGTTGAAAACGATGCGGAGGTGGGCGCGGAATACGGTACGGGCGTGTTTTACGACGAGACGCACACCAAAAGCCGCTACGGTTTGGAATATGTCTATACCAATGCCGATAAAGACACTTGGGCGGATTATGCCCGCCTCTCTTACGACCGGCAGGACATCGGTTTGGACAACCATTTTCAGCAGACGCACTGTTCTGCCGACGGTTCGGACAAATATTGCCGCCCGAGTGCCGACAAGCCGTCTTCCTACTACAAATCCGACCGCGTGATTTATGGGGAAAGCCATAAGCTCTTGCAGGCGGCATTCAAAAAATCCTTTGATACCGCCAAAATCCGCCACAACCTGAGCGTGAATCTCGGTTTTGACCGCTTTGGCTCTAATCTCCGCCATCAGGATTATTATTCTCAAAGTGCCGACCGCGCCTATTTGCCGAAAACGACCCATCCCGACAATCCAAAAATCAGCCTCAACGGCAGCCAAGACAAACCCTATTGGGTCAGCATAGGCGGGGGAAATGTCAAAAAGAAGGAACTCTGCCTCTCGAGCAGCAATAATTATGCGGACTGCACGCCGCGCAGCATCAACGGCAAAAGCTATTACGCGGCAGTTCGGGACAATGTCCGTTTGGGCAGGTGGGCGGATGTCGGCGCGGGGTTGCGCTACGACTACCGCAGCACGCATTCGGACGACGGCAGCGTTTCCACCGGCACGCACCGCACCCTGTCCTGGAACGCCGGCATCGTCCTCAAACCTGCCGACTGGCTGGATTTGACTTACCGCACTTCAACCGGCTTCCGCCTGCCTTCGTTTGCGGAAATGTACGGCTGGCGGTCGGGCGATAAAATAAAAGCCGTCAAAATCGATCCGGAAAAATCGTTCAACAAAGAAGTCGGCATCGTGTTTAAAGGCGATTTCGGCAACTTGGAGGCAAGTTGGTTCAACAATGCCTACCGCGATTTGATTGTCCGGGGTTATGAAGCGCAAATTAAAAACGGCAAAGAAGAAGCCAAAGGCGACCCGGCTTACCTCAATGCCCAAAGCGCGCGGATTACCGGCATCAATGTTTTGGGCAAAATCGATTGGAACGGCGTATGGGATAAATTGCCCGAAGGTTGGTATTCTACATTTGCCTATAATCGTGTCCGTGTCCGCGACATCAAAAAACGCGCAGACCGCACCGATATTCAATCACATCTGTTTGATGCCATCCAACCTTCGCGCTATGTCGTCGGCTTGGGCTATGACCAACCGGAAGGCAAATGGGGTGTGAACGGTATGCTGACTTATTCCAAAGCCAAGGAAATCACAGAGTTGTTGGGCAGCCGGGCTTTGCTCAACGGCAACAGCCGCAATACAAAAGCCACCGCGCGCCGTACTCGCCCTTGGTATATTGTGGATGTGTCCGGTTATTACACGATTAAAAAACACTTTACCCTCCGTGCGGGCGTGTACAACCTCCTCAACCACCGCTATGTTACTTGGGAAAATGTGCGGCAAACTGCCGGCGGCGCAGTCAATCAACACAAAAATGTCGGCGTTTACAACCGATATGCCGCCCCCGGCCGAAACTACACATTTAGCTTGGAAATGAAGTTCTAAACGTCCAAACTCCGCAAATGCCGTCTGAAAGGCTTCAGACGGCATTTTTTACACAATTCCCACCGTTTCCCATCATCCCCGATACACCGTAATCCTGAAATTTCGTCATTCCCGCGCAGGCGGGAATCTAAGTTTGTCGGTGCGGAAACTTATCGGATAAAACGGTTTCTTTAGATTTTACGTTCTAGATTCCCGCCTGCGCGGGAATGACGGGATGTAGGTTTCTGTGCGGACGTGTTCTAGATTCCCACTTTCGTGGGGATGACGGGATTTCAGTTTGCGGATTGATTTGAAGTTGCAAAATCCCAACGGACCGGATTCCCGCTTTCGCGTTTCAAAGTTACGGCGTTATCGGAAAAACAGAAAATCAAAGCTGCGAGGATTTATTTAAAACAACCGAATTTCAACGAACCGGATTTTCGCCTGCGCGGCGGCGGAAGGTTTTTTGTTTTTCCTGACAACTGTCCGCAACCTGAAATTCCGGCCGCCGGCATAACGGTATAAATATTTTCTATTTGAATCCAATATAAAATGCCGTCCGAACATTGTTCGGACGGCATTTTAATGCTTCAAATCAGTTGGTGCCGACTTTGATTTTCTGCCACAGGCTGACCGACAGTTTTTTCGCATCCGCGCTCATTTGCGGCATCACGAAACCGTCTTTCATATCCTGCTCGTTCGGGAAGATGGAACGGGTGTTCACCAGCTCGGCAGGCATTTTTTCGCGCGCCGGTTTGCTGGCGGGGGCAAAGGTTACGGCGATGCCGTTTTTCGCCGCGATTTCGGGGTCGAGCGTGTAGTTGATGTATTTGTGGGCATTGGCGACGTTTTTCGCATCGGCGGGAATCAGCCAAGACTCAATCCAGAATCCCATACCTTTCGGCGTCAACACTTCGATGCCGACATTGTTTTTCACTTCTTCAGAACGCGCTTTCGCCAAGTTCAAGTCGCCGCCGTTACCTGCCGCCAAGCAGATGTCGCCGCGCGCCAGTTCGTCAATGATAGACGGGCTGAAACGTTTCACGTCAGGACGGATGGTTTTCAAAACTTCTGCCGCCGCCTTCAAATCTTCAGGATTCGAGCCTTTAGGATCTTTACCCAGGTAGTTCAACAAAATCGGGAACATTTCGCTCGGGGTATCCCATAAGGCGATGCCGCAAGATTTCAGCTTGTTGGTGTATTCGGGTTTGAACAACAAATCCCAGCCGTTTTCAGGCAGCTTACCGCCCAAAAGCTCCTTGCCTTTCGCCGTAATCGCAATCGTGTTCACGCCGGAGAAATAGGGGACGGCATACTGGTTGCCCGGGTCGGCGGTTTCCAGCATTTTCAAGAGTTCGGGATCGATGTTCTTATAGTTGGGAATCAGGTCTTTGTTGACTTTTTGATACGCGCCCGCCTCAATTTGGCGCGGCAGGAAGGCGATGCCCGGCACAACCAAATCGTAACCGGATTTGCCGGTCAGCATTTTGGCTTCCAGCGTTTCATTGTTTTCGTACAAGTCGTAAGTCAGCTTCAGATTGTTGGCTTTTTTAAAGTCTTCGACCGTACTCTCGTCAACATAGTTCGACCAGTTGTAGATGTTCAGAGTATCGGTGGCAGCGGCTTCGGCATTGGCAGCAGACGCAGCGTCTGCTTGAGGTTGCACGGCGTTTTTTTCGCTGCCGCCGCAGGCTGCCAAAGACAGCGCGGCCAAAACGGCTAATACGGATTTTTTCATACGGGCAGATTCCTGATGAAAGAGGTTGGAAAAAAGAAAACCCCGCGCCCCATAAACACCCCGGCGCAAGGTTTGGGCATTGTAAAGTAAATTTGTGCAAACTCAAAGCGATATTGGACTGATTTTCCTAAAAAATTACCCTGTTTCCAAAAGAGGGGGAAAACGGCCGCCCGATTTTGCCGTTTTCCTGCGCTGTCAGGGTGTCCGACGGGCGGATAGAGAGAAAAGGCTTGCATATAATGTAAACCCCCTTTAAAATTGCGCGTTTACAGAATTTATTTTTCTTCCAGGAGATTCCAATATGGCAAACAGCGCACAAGCACGCAAACGTGCCCGCCAGTCCGTCAAACAACGCGCCCACAATGCTAGCCTGCGTACCGCATTCCGCACCGCAGTGAAAAAAGTATTGAAAGCAGTCGAAGCAGGCGATAAAGCTGCCGCACAAGCGGTTTACCAAGAGTCCGTCAAAATCATCGATTGCATCGCCGACAAGGGCGTGTTCCACAAAAACAAAGCGGCTCGCCACAAAAGCCGTCTGTCTGCAAAAGTAAAAGCGCTGGCTTGATTTTTGCAAAACCGCCAAGGCGGTTGATACGCGATAAGCGGAAAACCCTGAAGCCCGACGGTTTCGGGGTTTTCTGTATTGCGGGGGCAAAATCCCGAAATGGCGGAAAGGGTGCGGTTTTTTATCTGAATCCGCTATAAAATGCCGTCTGAAAACCAATATGCCGACAATGGGGGTGGAGATGAATATACGGAATATGCGCTATATCCTTTTGACAGGACTGTTGCCGACGGCATCCGCTTTTGGAGAGACCGCGCTGCAATGCGCCGCTTTGACGGACAATGTTACGCGTTTGGCGTGTTACGACAGGATTTTTTGCGGCACAGCTTCCGTCTTCGGCAGGGCAGGAAGGGCGGGAGCCGAAAACCGTACTCAATCTGACGGAAACCGTCCGCAGCAGCCTGGATAAGGGCGAGGCGGTCATTGTTGTTGAAAAAGGCGGGGATGCGCTTCCTGCCGACAGTGTAGGCGAAACCGCCGACATCTATACGCCTTTGAGCCTGATGTACGACTTGGACAAAAACGATTTGCGCGGGCTGTTGGGCGTACGCGAACACAATCCGATGTACCTTATGCCGGTTTGGTACAACAGTTCGCCCAACTATGCCCCGAGTTCGCCGACGCGCGGTACGACTGTACAGGAAAAATTCGGACAGCAGAAACGTGCGGAAACCAAATTGCAGGTTTCGTTTAAAAGCAAAATTGCCGAAGATTTGTTTAAAACCCGCGCGGATTTGTGGTTCGGCTACACCCAAAAATCCGATTGGCAGATTTACAACCAAGGCAGGAAATCCGCGCCGTTCCGCAATACGGATTACAAACCCGAAATTTTCCTGACCCAGCCTGTGAAGGCAGATTTGCCGTTCGGCGGCAGGCTGCGTATGTTCGGTGCGGGTTTTGTCCACCAGTCCAATGGGCAAAGCCGTCCCGAATCGCGTTCGTGGAACAGGATTTATGCCGTGGCCGGGATGGAATGGGGCAAATTGACGGTGATTCCGCGCGTGTGGGTGCGTGCGTTCGATCAGAGCGGCGATAAAAACGACAATCCCGATATTGCCGATTATATGGGGTATGGCGATGTGAAAGTTCAGTACCGCCTGAACTACAGGCAGAATGTGTATTCCGTATTGCGCTACAACCCCAAAACGGGCTACGGCGCGATTGAAGCCGCCTACACGTTTCCGATTAAGGGCAAACTCAAAGGCGTGGTACGCGGATTCCACGGCTACGGGGAAAGCCTGATCGATTACAACCACAAGCAGAACGGTATCGGTATCGGTTTGATGTTCAACGACTGGGACGGCATCTGAATGCTGTTTCAGACGGCATATCAAGTTGCCGTGCCGTCTGAAGCCGCCGGCGGTTTGGCGGGGCGGGATAAAAAATTCGTTTGAATCCGGGCAAACGCGTATAATGTGCGATTTGTACGGACTTTGTCGGAATCAAGCAAGATGACGGAACCTGCGGCCGAAGGCGGCAAAGCTGCCAAGGCGTTAAAAAAATATCTGATTACGGGCATTTTGGTCTGGCTGCCGATTGCGGTAACGGTTTGGGTGATTTCCTATATCGTTTCCGCGTCCGACCAGCTCGTCAATCTGCTGCCGAAGCAATGGCGGCCGCAATATGTTTTGGGGTTTAATATCCCGGGGCTGGGCGTTATCGTTGCCATTGCCGTATTGTTTGTAACCGGATTATTTGCCGCAAACGTGTTGGGCCGGCAGATTCTTGCCGCGTGGGACAGCCTGTTGGGGCGGATTCCGGTTGTCAAATCCATCTACTCGAGTGTGAAAAAAGTATCAGAATCGCTGCTGTCCGACAGCAGCCGCTCGTTTAAAACGCCGGTACTCGTGCCGTTCCCCCAATCGGGTATTTGGACGATTGCTTTCGTGTCCGGTCAGGTGTCGAATGCGGTTAAGGCCGCATTGCCTCAGGATGGCGATTATCTTTCCGTGTATGTCCCGACCACGCCCAACCCGACCGGCGGTTACTATATTATGGTAAAGAAAAGCGATGTGCGCGAACTCGATATGAGCGTGGACGAAGCGTTGAAATATGTGATTTCGCTGGGTATGGTTATCCCTGACGACCTGCCCGTCAAAACATTGGCAGGACCTATGCCTCCTGAAAAGGCGGAGTTGCCCGAACAACAATAAAGCTGCCGTTCAGACGGCATTTTCTGTTTTCAGTTTAAATCAATAAAAAGGTGATTTTATGCGTACCAACTATTGCGGCCTGATCAGCGAGCAATACTTAGACCAAACCGTTACCGTCAAAGGCTGGGTACACCGCCGGCGCGACCACGGCGGTGTGATTTTTATCGACCTGCGCGACCGCGAAGGCATCGTTCAAGTCGTGATTGATCCCGACACGCCCGAAGCATTCGCCGCTGCCGATTCCGCCCGCAACGAATACGTTTTGAGCATTACCGGCCGCGTACGCAACCGTCCCGAAGGCACGACCAACGATAAAATGATTTCCGGCAAAATCGAAATCCTTGCCAAAGAAATCGAAGTGTTGAACGCTGCCGCTACGCCTCCGTTCCAAATCGACGACGAAAACATCAGCGAAAACGTTCGCCTGACCAACCGCGTTATCGACTTGCGCCGTCCTGCCATGCAACGCAACCTGCGTCTGCGTTACCAAGTCGCCATGGGCGTTCGCCGCTACTTGGACGCACAAGGCTTCATCGACATTGAAACGCCGATGCTGACCCGCTCCACTCCCGAAGGCGCACGCGACTACCTCGTGCCGAGCCGCGTTCATCCAGGCGAGTTTTTCGCACTGCCTCAATCGCCGCAATTATTCAAACAACTGTTGATGGTGGCGGGTTTCGACCGTTACTACCAAATCACTAAATGTTTCCGTGACGAAGACTTGCGTGCCGACCGCCAACCTGAATTTACCCAAATCGACTTGGAAACCTCGTTCTTAAACGAGGATGAAATTATGGACATCACCGAAGGTATGGCGAAACAAGTCTTCAAAGATGCCTTGAACGTAGATTTGGGCGACTTCCCGCGTATGCCTTACGCCGAAGCCATGTTCTACTACGGCTCTGACAAACCGGATATGCGTATCAACTTGAAATTTACCGAGTTGACCGACCTGATGAAAACGGAAGAATTCAAAGTCTTCCGTGGCGCGGCAGATATGAAAGGCGGCCGCGTAGTCGCTCTGCGTGTACCGAACGGCGCGAAATTCAGCCGCAAAGAAATCGACGAATACACTAAATTTGTCGGCATCTACGGCGCGAAAGGTCTGGCATACATCAAAGTAAACGATGTGGGCAACCTCTCAAACGGCGAAGACAGCGGCCTGCAATCTCCAATCGTCAAATTCCTGTCTGAGAATGCCCTGAAAGAAATCATCGAGCGTACCGGTGCACAAAACGGCGATATTATCTTCTTCGGTGCGGACAAAACCAAAGTTGTGAACGAAGCCATCGGCGCATTGCGTATCAAAGTCGGCTTGGAACACGGCAAAGATAACGGCTACTTCACAGACGAATGGAAACCTTTGTGGGTTGTCGATTTCCCGATGTTCGAATACGACGAAGAAGCCGACCGCTACGTTGCCGTACACCATCCGTTTACCGCGCCGAAAGAAGGTCATGAAGACCTGATGGTTTCCGATCCTGCAAACTGCCTGGCCCGCGCCTACGATATGGTATTGAACGGCTGGGAAATCGGCGGCGGCTCTATCCGTATCCACCGCGCAGACGTACAAGAGAAAGTGTTTGCCGCGCTGAAAATCAGCCCTGAAGAGCAACAAGAAAAATTCGGCTTCCTCTTGGACAACCTGAAATTCGGTGCGCCTCCTCACGGCGGCCTTGCATTCGGCCTCGACCGTCTGGTTACCCTGATGACCGGCGCCGAATCTATCCGCGACGTGATTGCCTTCCCGAAAACACAACGTGCCCAATGCCTGCTGACCAACGCGCCCAACAGCGTGGACGACAAGCAGTTGCGTGAATTGAGCCTGCGCCTGCGCCAAAAGGTGGCTGAAACCAAAGAAGCATAAGGAAAACGGAGCCGTTTGACGGCTCTGTTTTTTTCAGACGGCATTTACGCTCCTTAACTTCCTGCTAATTCAAACCTAATTTTGCTGTGTTTTAATGGCGGCATTGAAAAACACCCCTTGTTCAATAAGTCGATAAAGAAAGGACTGAAAATGAAAAAACTGTTATTGGCTGCCGTTGTTTCCCTGAGTGCCGCAACCGCATTTGCCAGCGACTCTGCCGAGCGTCAGATTTACAGTGATCCCCATTTTGAACAAAACCGCACAAAAGCCGTGAAAATGTTGGAACAGCGCGGTTATCAAGTTCACGATGTCGATGCCGACGACCATTGGGGTAAGCCTGTGCTGGAAGTGGAAGCCTATAAAGACGGCCGCGAATACGACATCGTGTTGTCTTACCCCGACCTGAAAATCATCAAAGAGCAGCTCGATCGCTGACTCCTTTGATGGAAAGATGAACCAAAATGCCGTCTGAAGCGTTCAGACGGCATTTTGTTTTCCAGTGGGGAGACGGGTTTAGAATAGCGAATCAAACGGTTCGGAAGCAGTGTTTTTAAAAGTTTCAGTTTCTGCCTGAGGTAC
Organism: Neisseria polysaccharea ATCC 43768; assembly: GCA_000176735.1. GTDB lineage: Bacteria > Pseudomonadota > Gammaproteobacteria > Burkholderiales > Neisseriaceae > Neisseria > Neisseria polysaccharea. The sequence continues at coordinate 21,788 of ADBE01000127.1, forward strand.
GGATTCGGTAACCGGTTCGACATCGGCCGACGGCAGGGCGGGAATGGGATGGACGATTTGAACCGGCGGTTGTTCGGCAGCTTGGGGAGCCGGCTGTTCGGCAGGGTTAACCCGGGTAATTTCCGGCTTAGGTGCTTTGGCTTGGCTGTATGAGGAAGAACCCTGTATCCACGCCAGCGATTTGAGCGGCATCTTCATCTTACCGTTTTTGCCGCATGTCAGGCAGACGGCCGATCCGGTGCGGTCTTTGAGTACGGCATCGACTTTCTCGGGTGCGATGGTTTTGCCCTGTGTTTTTGCCCATTGCCCGATGCTTTTTTTCAGGGAGGCGGTGTCAAGGTTGTTTTTGCCGTAAGGGTCGCGGAAGGCGGCAAGCCACAGGTTGCGATCCGCATCTTCATTGAGACCCGCCATTTGATAGATGACGGAGGCGGGCGAGCCGCTGGCGATGGTTTTGGCAAACTCGAGCGCGTCGGGCGATTTCATGCGGACGCAGCCGTGACTCCGAACCCCGGGGACGCTGGTCGGCGCATTGGTTCCGTGTATGCCCAAACCGAGTTTCGGGTCTCCTAAGCGGACAAAAACCGGCCCCAAAGGGTTGTCCGGACCGGCGGCTATGGTTTTTACGCCGTCGCCGCGTTCTTTCTGTATGGATTTGGGGATGTGCCAAACAGGGTTATAGGCTTTCGCCCCGATTTTATGTTCGCCTAGATTGGTTTGTGTCATCGCCCGACCTACTGCAACGGGATAAACCTTGGTCAGTTTGCCGTCGGTGTAGAGGAACAGGCGTTGCTGAGGGATGTTAATGAAGACATGTTGACCTTGTGCGACGGGGGAGACATCGGGAATGACGGTGTTTGCGTATGAAAAACCGCTTATCAATAGTGCGGCAGTGTGGCAGATTGTTTTATTCATATCAAAATATGGTGTGTGTCCGATAGGTTTTCGGCAAATCATACCTGAAACCGTACCAATTTGTGCGAAAATATGCGCTTCAGTACAGTGCGGACGGATTGAGTGATGGTAACGGAAACAAATGTCGCGGAAATTTCCGCCTTGGATTATGAAGGCAGGGGTGTGGCAAAGGTTGGCGGCAAAACGGTTTTTATTAAAGGGGCATTGCCGTCTGAAAGAGTCGGTTTTCGGATTGTCAGACAGAAAAAGCAGTTTGACGAAGCGGAAACAGTAGCGATATTCAAAGTTTCGGATGAGCGTACCGTCCCGCAGTGCCGTTATTTTGAACGCTGCGGCGGTTGTTCCCTGCAACATATTTCTCCGACAGCGCAGGTGGCGTTCAAACAAAGGATGATGGAAGAGCAGCTCGAGCGTATCGGCAAGGTCAAACCGAAGCAGATATTGCCGCCGATTTACGGACATGTATGGCATTATCGGGATAGGGCGCGGTTCAGCGTGTCATTAGACAAACTATGCCGTCTGAAACTGGGGTTTCAGGCAAAGAAAACGAATGATGTGGTGGATATTTCGTCATGTATGCTGATTCCGAAGCCGGTTTCGGACAAGCTGCCGGCCATCAGGGAGCTTTTGCAGGATTTGGCGGAAGAGGGAAGTGTTACCCGTTTTGCCGAGTTTTATCGCGGCAGTGAAATTACCGTATTGAACATCGCGTTCAAAAGCAAACTTCGGCAGAACGAAGAAAACCGGATTCGGCAGTGGTTTGATTCGGAATTGTCGGACGGTTGGCATGTTTGGCTGCAAATCGGAGGAAAGGTATCGCAACCGTTTTATCCCAAAACAGACAAAACATTAAAATATACATTACCTGAATTCGGCATTGAAATGCCGTTCCGTCCGGGAGATTTTACGCAGATTAATACCGATACCAACCGGCTGATGATTTCACGCGTCGTGAAAATGCTCGACATACGTCAGGGTGAGCGAGTTGCCGACCTGTTTTGCGGTTTGGGCAATTTCAGTCTGCCCATAGCCAAGAGCGGGGCGGATGTCGTCGGCATCGAAGGCGCGGAAAACCTGGTCAGGCGCGCCCGGCAAAATGCCCGGTTGAACGGTTGCGACGGACAGACAGACTTTATTGCCGCCAACCTCTTTGATTGCACCGAAAAGACAGTCGCCTCTTGGGGAAGGTTTGACAAAATGTTGATAGATCCTCCCAGAAGCGGTGCGTATGAAGTCGTCAAATCGCTGCATACACCCTACCTTCCGCAAAAAATCGTTTATGTATCCTGCAACCCTTCCACTTTGGCACGGGATGCGGGCGTGTTGGTTGAAAAAGGCTATATACTCAGCCAGGCAGGGATAATGAATATGTTTGCCCAGACATCCCATACCGAGTCTGTCGCCGTATTCGATTTGTTGCCGCAAACAGGAAAATAACTTTTTGAAAATCAAAGGAAAAGAATAATTAAGGAAGGGGGCAAACAGATAGTGCCCGACAAATACATTTAAACGTATAAAACATAAAAGGTCATATGGCAAGGCTTGTGCAGAAGGCATATTGTCAAACGTTAAATTATGGTATGATTTGAAACTTACAAGTCTATTTCAGTAAATCGTTAATAATAAAAGCGGACAATTGCCGTTGCAGGCAGTCGGCTATCCGCTCGTTACGGTATCGGGAGTATCCTTTGGAAAACTCATTAATTATCGGTCTGGCACTGGCGGTATTGCTGGTGCTTTTGGTTATGCGTGCGAAGCAGGGTAAGAAAACACCGAAGCGCAAATCCCAAGGTGTCGGCAATACGCAGGGGCAGCCGCCCGGAAGCAATGATTCGGACTGGGTCGATCAGGTTGACCAATCGGTTTCAGACGGCACGCAGACGGGATTTTCTTGGAATGAGAGCGCCGAGACTGCATCTGCGGCAGTATCCGCGCAAGAAGTCGATCCGCTGACGGAATATCAGGTTTATAAGCAGTTCGGTTATCAGGGCAAGGCTGCCGAATCTTTGGCTGCCTATCTGGACGGCATTCCGGATGGTGAAGCGAAACCTGAAAACCTTATCCGCGAGCTGCTCGATATCAATCTCGAAGTGGGGGATGTCGATGTTTTGGCAGACAATCTGCAAAAATACGGCAAACTGATCCCTTCCGAACTTTTGGCAAAATATATCGAACAGGCATTACAGCGCGATTCAAACCATTTGCGTATCCGCGTCTTGGCGGAAGAAGGTTTGGGATGGGGCATTCAGGAGATTGAAAAACGTGCGGAAGGCGGTTCTGCGACGGCAGCTTCCGCATCGCCCCCACCGGATGCCGGCGGTAAGGCTTATGGAGCCGAAGAAATCAAGCGCATCCCGATTGTGCGGGGCAAAAAAGACGTGTCCGGAATCAGCCAAGAGGAAATCGGTGCGATTGCCGGCTTGGTCCGCGCCGATCAAGGTGCGAAAATCCTTAAAGACAAAGTCAGCTACGAAACGGCATCGAAACAATACGACCGTGCCATCCAAACTTCCGAAAAACCTGCAAACCTGATTATCGATGCGTTGAAACTCGACTATCAGCATGCGGATATAGACCGTTTTGCCGGACATTTGTGGAAACTTTACCAAACGTTGGGCAATTACGGCAGGCAGGTTAAAGAGCGGATGCTGGGTTGGGGGTACAGCCTGGGTTACCATGAAGTTTTCGATGATTTGGAAAAGGGGCCGAACGACCGGCAAATCAAAGACATCGGTATGGGGCACGGGTATCTGCCGCAAAATATACAGAAATTCAAAGCGCAACATCGGGATTTGGTGCTTCAAGATTCTTCATTGATCAACACCGGTTCGTCTCCGGCAGACGATGCGGTTAAAGAAGTAGAGTCGTTGCTGATGTATGGTCAGATTGAAGCGGCAATGGATGTGTTGGAGCAGGCGGTATTGAAATATCCCGACGAGTCCCAGCTTTATATTACGTTGATCGATATTTATGAACGTACTGAAGATTGGGATAGGTTGGGGCAGTTTTTAAGGGTATTGAGGGAACGTGCGGACAGGCTTCCTGAAGAGGTCGTTATGCTGATGAGCCGGCTGCTGCAGCGTATGAATCAAAATATAAAAAAATAAAACGGTACGGAAAATAAAAATGGAAGTTCAACTGCCGAAAATTAAAACAGTACGCGTAATGTTGGCGGGGATGACGGCGCAGCAGGAATCCGTTTTCAAAATGGCATTCAAAATGCACAATACCACCTGTTATGAAACGGTATCCCCTTCAGACGGCAGTGTCGTGCCCGATTTGGTTTTGGCGGATACCGATGCCGAGGGCGGTTTTGAACTTTGGAAAGAGCTTGCCGAGCGTTATAAGGATATACCCGTCGCCGTCTGTTCGGAGAAAGTTCCCGATTCTGAAGTTCCCTACCTGCCCAAACCGATTCGGTTTGAAACATTGTTTCCTATGCTCCGCAAGTTGTTGCAGGGCGAGAATGTTTATGGGAAATCGTTTATTGCACCCGCAGACCGGTCGGCAAAAAACAAACGGGAATGTGCAGCGTACGGTTACGATACGCCGGTTTAACCCGAATAAAGGATTATTGGGGGCGTTGCGGTTTGCGGAAAAGAACAGGCGGGACATCGCTATCTTGCATGGAAATAAGCCGGTCCTTATTGTTTTCCCCTCGATACAACGGGTTTTGCTGACAGAAAGTGTGCAAAAACTCGAAGAATTGTGTAAAGACGAAAATTTGCAGGTCAGTTGCAAGACTGTTCCCGATAACCCGCAATGGCGCGAAAAGGCTAAAGTAGGCATTATGTCCTGTATGTGGCAGTTTTCCATTTGGACGGCGCAGGGCAGGTTGATTTATCCGATTTCTCCCGATACTCCGTTTACGTTGAAATCTTGGCCAAACCTGACCCGGTTGGCAAATGTGCCGGGGTCGATACGCTTGTCGGCATTTCTGACCAAGGCATCCGTCAACCTTAACGTGTTGTATAAAGTGATGCCTTTAAACCTCAATGATATTCTGAATTATCTTGCGGCAACCTATACGACCGGGTTTTTGTCGGTAGATTTAAAAACGGTTTCACAACAGGCATACTCCGATATGGCGGATAAAATAAATATCGGGGCCGATTCTGCCTCTGATAGTGAAATGGTGAAAAAAGCGGAAAAAATCACGACACCATCCCAATCCCAGCCGCGCGGTCTTCTTCAAAGGCTGATGAAAAAACTGTTGGGCAGCTAAGAGGCGGAGAGATGAGAGAAAATAAAATTATTTTCACAGGACCTGTCGGCGTAGGGAAAACCACCGCCATTGCGGCTATTTCAGACGAAGCACCCGTCCAGACCGATGCTTCCGCATCCGATATGACTTTGGATAGGAAAAGGAATACGACAGTGGCGATGGACTACGGGGTCATCAGCTTGGATGAGGATACTAAAGTCCATTTATATGGTACGCCCGGTCAGGAACGGTTCAACTTTATGTGGGAAATCTTAAGCCAAGGCAGTATGGGTTTGGTCTTGCTTTTAGATAATGCCAGAACCAACCCGTTGAAAGATTTGGAATTCTTTTTGCATTCGTTTCGAGGGTTGCTGGAGAAGGCACCCGTCGTTGTCGGTATTACCAAGATGGATATACGCTCTCAGCCCGGTATCGACGTGTATCACAAATATCTTGCAAAACATAATCTTAATGTTCCGGTTTTTGAAATTGATGCCCGTAAGGAAGATGACGTAAAGCAATTGGTTAGCGCAATGTTATTTTCTATTGATCCGGGACTGGAGGTTTAATATGGAATCAACACTTTCACTACAAGCAAATTTATATCCCCGCCTGACTCCTGCCGGTGCATTTTATGCCGTATCCAGCGATACCCCCAGTGCCGGTAAAACTTTGTTGCACAGCCTGTTGAAAGCGGATGCGGACGAAGTGGTCAGCAGTGAGAAGCTGCTCGCCTGGGCGGACACCGCTGACATCGATACCGCTTTGAACCTATTGTACCGTTTGCAAAAACTCGAATTCCTCTATGGCGATGAAAACGGTCATTCAGACGGCATCAATCTGTCGGACGAGCAATTGCCGTTGCTGATGGAACAATTGTCCGGTAGCGGTAAGGCATTATTGGTCGATCGGAACGGCCTGTATCTTGCCAACGCCAATTTCCATCATGAGGCGGCGGAAGAGTTGGGGTTGCTGGCGGCAGAAGTTGCACAGATGGAAAAGAAACACCGGCTGCTGATTAAGAACAACCTGTATATCAACAATAACGCTTGGGGCGTTTGCGACCCTTCCGGTCAGAGCGAATTGACATTTTTCCCATTGTATATCGGTTCAACCAAATTTATTTTGGTTATCGGCGGTATTCCGGACTTGAGCAAAGAGGCATTTGTTACTTTGGTCAGGATTTTATACCGCCGTTACAGCAACCGCGTGTAAAACTTGGGACAGGAGGGTTTATGCAGCAATTATTAATTTCGGTTTTGGAAGACTTGAACAACACATCTCCGGATATTGTCGCATCTGCCGTTATCTCAACCGACGGATTGCCGATGGCGACAATGCTTCCTTCACATTTGAATTCGGACAGGGTAGGGGCGATTTCTGCTACTTTGCTTGCTTTAGGCAGCCGTTCGGTGCAAGAACTCGCCTGCGGGGAATTGGAACAAGTGATGATTAAAGGAAAATCAGGCTATATCCTTTTAAGTCAGGCGGGTAAAGATGCCGTGTTGGTGCTGATGGCAAAAGAAACCGGCAAACTTGGTTTAATCCTATTGGATGCGAAACGTGCGGCAAGGCATATTGCGGAAGCCATATGACATATAAAGATTGCGGGCTTGCAGATAAAGTGCAATCGATTGTAAATTTATATTGACACGTTTGGTATTTCTGTTTTATTATTCTCGCTTATTCCCCGATAGCTCAGTCGGTAGAGCGACGGACTGTTAATCCGCAGGTCCCTGGTTCGAGCCCAGGTCGGGGAGCCAAATTCCAAAACCCTCTAAGTATTTTCTTAGAGGGTTTTATTTTTGTCAGGGAATCCGGTACGGCATTCTTTTATGGAGGGAAGTTGTTACCCAATCAAGGCGGATTTTAGAATACGCAGAGAAGCAATGCAGCACGGTTTCTGAGTATTTGTGGATAGAATATCTTGATTCTACAGTGTTGAGGCATGGTGGGAATAGGGGGAAATGGTATGCCTTAATCGGGAGGATTGCCAAAAGCCGTTTGGGTTTGCAGGGGATGGAGGGGTAACATCCATTAATGTGAAGAGTAATCCTGATATGGTTTCCGTTTTGAGGTGGGGAGAAAATTTTTTACCTGCATACCATATGAACAAGCAGCATTGGGTCGGTATCGTGTTGGATTATGGTGCGGAAACGGATGAAATATAGTGGATTAAATTTAAACCAGTACAGCGTTGCCTCGCCTTGCCGTACTATTTGTACTGTCTGCGGCTTCGTCGCCTTGTCCTGATTTAAATTTAATCCACTATATTGATGCTGTTGGATTGGAGCTATGATTTGATGGAGAAATAAAAATGCCGTCTGGACTTGACTGCACCCTATAAGTTGGGGCAGTGCAAGTTCAGACGGCATTTTATCGTGGGTCGGCAGAAATCGGAACAAGGCGGTGAAACTGCAAACTGTACGGCAATGCGGTAACCTGTTAATTTACTATATTTTTGTCCGTTCAGGCGTGGCGTTCTTTGCACATCAGTTTTGCATCCAGCCAGCCGTCGCCTCCGGGAATGATATTTTTAGAAACGAAGTTGTCCAAATCAGGTAGTAGGGAAACGGCACGTCCGCTGTTGACGATGACGACGACGACCATCGGTTTGTCGCCCAGCCAATAACCTGCAAGGGCGCGGACATTGTTGAGCGTGCCGGTTTTCAGGCGCAGCAGCCCGCCGCTTTGTTTGAAGCGGTTGCGTAAAGTTCCGTCTGTACCGGCGATGGGCAGCGTGTCGATGAAATCTTGTGCAAACGGGCTGAAATAAGCCGTTTCCAACATTTGCGCCATCATTCTCGCCGTTACCCTTTCTTTTCTGGACAGACCCGAACCGTTTTCCAAAACCAAATCCGCAACATCGATGCCCGACACGGCAAGTTCACGCCGGACGGCAGACGCTGCCTGTTCGGAAACGGCGGGTAGTTTGCCGTTGCCGCCGAGTTTGAGGAAGACGGAACGCGCAATCAGATTGTCCGAACGCTTGTTCATGTCCGTCAAAATTTCCTTCATCGGCTTTGAGTGTGCAACGGCAAGCGTCTGCGCGCCTTCCGGCGTGTCGGCTATGCCGATGCCGTCTGAAATCCGTCCGCCGCCGAGCAGCCAGTGGTTGGTAAAACTTTGCCGGATCAGTTCGTCAAGCGCGAACATCCGGACACCGACAGGCTTGCCCAAACAGCTTTCGGGAATATTGCCGCGCAATTTCAGCGTATTGTCCGAAAAAGATGCACGCATCAGTTTTTTGACCGAAGGGCAGGCAGCTTGGGAGGCGGTAATTTTCAAGTTGTTTTGGGCGAAAATATGCGGCAAAGGCGGATCGGTGAGGATGTCGGTACTGCCGGCGGCATTGCGTTCGGCGCGCACCATAACCATACCGGCAGACAGCATAGTCGGATTGGGGGGCGTCATAAACGGCGAACCGCTGTCGGCTTCAAAATGGTCAGGACTGCCGACTTCGCCCCACAGCTTGTGGTCGAGTATCAGGTGTCCCGTGATATTGCGTATGCCTTTGTCGCGCAACTGTTTTTGAACGTCAAGCAGGTTTTCCTGATTGAAAACGGGGTCGCCGCTGCCTGCCCAATACAAATCGCCATCCAGCGTGCCGTTACTCACTTTGCCGTTGCTTTTAAACTCGGTCGCCCAGCGGTAATTGCTGCCGAAGGTTTTGAAGGCGGCAAACGCGGTAACGAGTTTCATCGTGGACGCGGGATTGACGGGGACATCCGCGCGATGGTCGATGACGACCCTGCCGCTGCCGAGTTCTTGGACATATACGGCGATTTCGTTTTGCGGAATGCGGCCGGTATCGAGCGCGTGTGCGGCGAGGGAGGCGAGAAGCAGCAGCAGGGAGGCCGCTGTTTTGGGGAAATTCATAGGTGAATCTGTTACATAAAAAAAGCAATTATAAGGCAAAGCCGGATAAGTGGGAACGCCGGGGCGGCGGTCCGGCTTGTTTGCAGGGGAAATCACATATATAATAATCGTTATCATTATGAAATGATTGAGACGTACAAACTTAATATTCAGGAGGAATGATTGTGGCTAAGAAAATCAGTATTTTGGTGGGCAGCCTGCGCCGTGCTTCGTTTGCGCGCAAAGTGGCATTGAATGCGGCGGAGATGTTCCCCGAAGGCTGGCAGGCGGAAATCGTCGAAATCGGACATCTGCCGCTTTACAATTTCGATTATGACGACCCTGCGGTGGAAGATGTGCCGCTGCCCGAAAGCTACACGGCTTTCCGCGAAACGATTAAGGCTTCAGACGGCATTTTGTTCGTTACGTCCGAAAACAACCGCACTGTTCCCGCCTGTTTGAAAAATGCGGTGGACATCGGTTCTAAACCGAATGCCGATGTGGCGTGGAAACACAAACCTGCCGGCATCATCAGCCATTCCGTCGGCAAGATGGGGGGCTACAGTTCTCAAAAAAACCTGCGTCTTGCTTTGTCTTATTTCGATATGCCGCTAACAGGGCAGCCTGAGGTGTTTTTGGGCAATTCGCCGACGCTGTTTGATGAAAAAGGCAAATTGATCGACTCGGCAAGGGATTTTGTTCAGTCATATATTAATCAGTTTGTCTCTCTGGTGGAGAAACACGCAAAATAGGTTGAAAACGGTCAAAAACCGCAGAATTTCTGTTCTGCGGTTTTTTGTTGCCGCTAAATTGCAGCTAATGTTCAAGTGTTAGAATAGCCGCGGTTTGTCTGAAAGGGAAAGTTGATGCGTGTTTTGCTGGTTGAAGATGATGCGATGATTGCGGAAGCGGTGTCGGCAAATTTGAAAGACGGCGGTTATGCGGTGGATTGGGTCAAAAACGGCGCGCAGGTTGCAGCGGCGGCCGCTGCCCAGCCTTATGACCTGATGCTGCTGGATTTGGGTTTGCCGGGGCGCGATGGTTTGGATGTTTTGTCGGAAATACGCGCGGCAGGCTGTACCGTCCCCGTGCTGATCGTTACGGCGCGGGATGATTTGTACAGCCGGCTGAATGGTTTGGACGGCGGTGCGGACGACTATATCGTCAAGCCGTTCGATATGGCGGAGCTTAAGGCGCGGATGCGGGCAGTGTTGCGGCGCGGCGGCGGTCAGGGACAGGTTTGCCTGTCCAACGGCGTGATTTCGCTGAATCCGGCAACGTATCAGGCGGAAATTATTGCCGAGGGGCGGCAGGTGGCATTGAGCAACAAGGAGTTTGCAGTATTGCAGGCTTTGCTGGCGAGGCCGGGCGTGATTTTGTCGCGCTCGGATTTGGAGGACAAGGTTTACGGCTGGGGCGAGGAAGTCGAAAGCAATGCGGTAGATTTTCTGATTCACGCGCTGCGTAAGAAACTGGGTAAGGAAAGCATACAAAATGTGCGCGGTGTCGGCTGGCTGATGCCGCGTCAAGATGCCGTCTGAACAGGAACGAAGATGCCGGACCGTTTTTTTAAAATTTTAAAACATTCGCTTCAGGTCAGAATCAGCCTTGCCCTGATTTGGATGTTTGTTCCGCTGGCAATGCTTGCAGGTATGTTTTCCTACTACGAAACCTTCCACGAAACGGAAGAGTTGCAGGACGACCTGCTCCGTCAGGCGGCATTGTACGTCGTCCCCGATTCCAAACCCGAAACTTTGCCCGAGGGCGATGGCGATACGCGTATTTTGGTACAGATGCCGCAGCAGGAAGACCCTGTTGTCAGCCTGCCCGCGCATCTGGCGGACGGTCTGCACACGCTTCAGGCGGACGATGACGACGATTATTACCGCGTCTATATCCGCACGACCGAGCAGGGACGGATTGCCGTCATGCAGGAAAACGAATACCGTGAAGATTTGGCGGCGGATGCGGCACGGCAAAGCGTGTTGCCCCTGTTGGCGGCACTGCCGCTGATGATTTTGCTGACCGTGTGGATTACGCACAAAGCCATGCGCCCCGTCCGCAAATTGTCGCAAAGTCTCGAACAACGCCGAATCAATGACCTGTCTGCTTTGAGTGTGGACAATATTCCCAGTGAAATCAGAGGTTTCGTAACCGCCATCAACCTGCTTTTGAAACGTGCGGATGAAGACATCCGCCACCGTCAGCGGTTTGTTGCCGACGCGGCACACGAATTGCGTACGCCGATGACCGCCCTTTCCCTTCAGGCGGAACGGCTCAACAATATGCCGCTCCCTCCCGAAGCGGCGCGGCAGTCCGCCGTTTTGCAGCAGAGCATACGGCGCAACAAACACCTGCTCGAACAGCTTTTGGCACTGGCGCGTTCGCAGTCGGACGAAACCCCTCTGACGAAAACGACATTCGGGCTGCAAAGCCGTTTCCGCCAAGTGTTGCAGGAACTGATGCCGCTGGCTTTGGAAAAACGTCAGGACATCGGTGTGGCGGTCGGAGGCGATGTCGAAATATTTGCCGACGAAACGGAAATCTATACGCTGATTAAAACCTTTGCCGACAACGCGATACGTTATACGCCGCCCGAAGGCAGGATAGATTTGGGTTTCACGGACGAAGGAAAATATCTCGCCGTGTGGGTGGAAGATAACGGGAACGGCATTCCCGAATCCGAACGCGCCCGCGTCCTCGATCCGTTTTACCGTATTTTGGGAACGGAGCAGCAGGGGACGGGGCTGGGTCTGTCCATCGCCGACACGCTTGCCAAAAAATACGGCGGATATTTGGAATTATCCGACAGCCGACGTTTCGGACACGGCCTGCTGATACGCGCGCTGTTGGACAAGGAAACCCTGAAATAGACAGATGCCGTCTGAAGGTTTCAGACGGCATTTTTTACATCAGCACTATATCGTATTGTTCCTGCGTGTAAGCGGTTTCGACTGCCAGAGAAATCGGTTTGCCGATGAAATCTATCAGCATTGCCAAGGATTGCGATTCTTCGTCGAGGAAAAGGTCGATGACGTTGGGTGCGGCAAGGATACGGAAAGATTGCGCATCGTAGCGTCGGGCTTCGCGGACGATTTCGCGCTGGATTTCGTAGCACACGGTTTGCGGCGTTTTCAGACGGCCCCGGCCTTGGCAGGAAGGGCAGGGTTCGCAGAGGACTTGGTTTAAGTTTTCGCGCGAGCGTTTGCGCGTCAGCTCGACCAGCCCCAAATGGGTAAAGCCATGCAGGGTGATGCGTGTGCGGTCGAAGGCGAGGGCTTTGGCAAGCTCCTGCAACACGGCTTCGCGGTGGCTTTCCTGCGCCATATCGATGAAGTCGATGATGATGATGCCGCCGAGGTTGCGCAGCCTCAATTCGCGGGCGATGGTGTGGCAGGCTTCGAGGTTGGTGCGGAAGATGGTTTCGTCGAAGTTGCGTGCGCCGACGAAGCCGCCGGTGTTCACGTCTATCGTGGTCATGGCTTCGGTGGACTCGATAATCAGGTAGCTGCCGAAGTTGAGGTTGACGCGCGGTTGCAGGGCTCGGCCGATTTCCTGTTCGACGTTGTGGGTTTCAAACAGCGGGCGTTCGCCTTTGAACAGCTCTATCCTGCCCAATGCGCCGTGGACGTATTGTTCGGCAAAACGCGTCATGCGCCCGTGGTTTACGGTGGAATCGACGAGGATTTTTTGCGTGTCGCAGCCGACCATATCGCGCAACACGCGCAGGCTTAAAGGCAAGTCCTGATAAAGCAGGGTTTCCGGCGGTTGGATTTTTGCCTGTTCTTGGATGTGTTCCCACACTTTGGTCAGGTAGTCGATGTCGGATTGTAGCTGTTCGTCGGTGGCGTTTTCGGCGTTGGTGCGGATGATGTAGCCGTGGCATGCCTTTTCCGGTAGTAGCTTGTTGAGACGCTCGCGCAGGTTGCTTCGTTCCGTATCGTCCTCGATACGCTGGGATACGCCGATATGTTCTTCCTGCGGGAGGTGGACGAGGAAACGCCCTGCCAGCGAGATTTGGGTGGAAAGGCGCGCGCCTTTGGTGTTGATCGGGTCTTTGATGACCTGCACCAAAACCGACTGCCCTTCAAACAGCATATGTTCGATGCGCTGGGTTTCTTCGGGGTTGCGGCGTTGTTCGAGGACATCGACGATGTGTAAAAACGCTGCGCGTTCCAAGCCGATGTCGATAAACGCGCTCTGCATCCCGGGCAGCACGCGGCGCACCACACCCAGATAGATATTGCCGACCAGGCTGTGCCCGCTGTTACGCTCGATATGCAGTTCGCAGATATTGTTTTCCTCCAACACCGCCACGCGTGTTTCCTGCGGCGTGATGTTGACCAATATCGTTTCGGGCGGGCGCGCGATGTCTTTGGGGATGGGGAGTCCTGACAACATGGTTTTTCCTGAAAATGTAATAAAAATATTTTTGCACCCGTTCCGCCGCGCAGGGCGGGTGCAAAAATATTTTTCACAATGCCTATCATACTTTAAAAAAGAAACTTTGACACACTCCGCACATGCCGTCTGAATGTGCATCTGTTCCGCACTTGCCAAATGGGGGAAATGCCCCTATATTGATTATCATTGCAAAATTTTCGGAAACCCAATATGCAGACCGTTACCATGTACACAGGTCCGTTTTGTCCCTACTGCACGATGGCGAAAAGGCTGCTGCACGCGGCAGGTGTCGGACATATCGACGAAATCCGTGTCGATGCAAGCCCCGAAGCCTTTGCCGAAATGCAGCAGCTTTCGGGACAGCGCAGCGTGCCGCAGATTTTCATCGGCGAAACGCACGTCGGCGGATTTACCGACCTCTACCGCCTTCAGCAGGAAGGCGGGCTGGACGGACTGCTGAACCCTTAACCCCCAACTAGGAAAACAAAATGAGCGAAGAACTGCAACCCGTATTCAGCATCGAGCGACTGTATGTCAAAGACTTGTCTTTGGAAGTGCCGCACGCGCCGCAAATCTTCTTGGAACAGGGCGAGCCCGAAGTGGATATGCGCGTTTCCACCGGCAGCCAAAAGCTGGAAGACGGCTACTACAACGTGGACGTTACCGTAACCGTTACCGCCAAATTGGATAACGAGCGCACGATGTTTTTGAACGAAGTAACCCAAAGCGGTATTTTCCGTTTGGAAAACATCCCCGAAGAAGATGCCGACCTGCTGCTCGGCGTGGCGTGTCCGAACATCCTGTTCCCTTACGCGCGCGAAGCCGTTTCCAGTACGGTAACGCGCGCCGGCTTCCCGCCCGTCCTGCTTGCGCCGATTAATTTTGAGGCGATTTACCAACAACAGCAGGAAGCCGAAGCCGCCGGGGCTTGATTCCTGCCTGCCGATGCCGTCTGAATCCGTTTCAGACGGCATTTTTGTTTTCGGATAAAATAGGCGCGTCCAAAGGAATCTGCCTATGATGCCGCCCGAAACCCAGAAACAGCTCAAAATCACCGATGTTTCCGCCAAGAAGCTCGACAAACTCAATCTTCATACCGCGTGGGATTTGGTTTTGCATTTGCCGCTGCGTTACGAGGACGAGACGCACATTATGCCGATTAAGGACGCGCCGATCGGCGTGCCGTGCCAGGTCGAGGGCGAGGTTATCCATCAGGAAGTAACGTTCAAACCGCGCAAGCAGCTGATTGTCCAAATTGCCGACGATTCCGGCAGCGTTCTTTTTCTGCGCTTCATCCACTTTTACGCCGGCCATCAGAAACAGACGGCGGCCGGCAAACGCATCCGTGCCGTGGGCGAAATCAAACACGGCTTTTACGGCGACGAGATGATTCATCCCAAAATCCGCGATGCCGAGGGCGGCGGTTTGGCGGAAAGCCTCACGCCGGTTTACCCGACCGTAAACGGTTTGAACCAGCCCACTTTGCGCCGCATCATTCAGACGGCGTTGGACGTTACGCCGCTGCACGACACGCTGCCCGATGCCCTGCTATGCCGTCTGAAGCTGCCGCACCTTGCCGAAAGCCTGCGCCTTTTGCATTCGCCGCCGCCGAGTTTCACGATTCATCAGCTTTCAGACGGCACGCTGCCGGCGTGGCAGCGGCTCAAATTCGACGAACTTTTGGCGCAACAGCTTTCTATGCGGCTGGCGCGGCAGAAGCGTATCGGCGGCTCGGCGGCGGCATTGCGCGGCAATGGCGTATTGACCCAAGCCCTGCGCCGCGCCCTGCCGTTTGCCCTGACCGATGCACAAGAAAACGTGTTGGCGGAAGTTCAAACCGATATGGCGCAAACGCACCCGATGCACCGCCTGCTGCAAGGCGATGTCGGCAGCGGCAAAACCATCGTCGCCGCCTTGTCCGCGCTGACCGCCATCGAATCCGGCGCGCAGGTGGCTGTAATGGCTCCCACTGAAATCCTTGCCGAACAGCATTTCATCAAGTTCAAACAATGGCTTGAGCCTTTGGGTATTGAGGTTGTCCGCCTTTTTGGCAGTTTGCGTAAAAAAGCCAAAGACGAAGCCAAAGCCAAACTCGCCGACGGCAGCGTCAAAATCGCCGTCGGCACGCACGCCCTGTTTTCAGACGGCGTGGCGTTTCACAATTTAGGCTTGACCATCGTGGACGAACAGCACCGTTTCGGCGTTGCCCAACGCCTCGCCCTCAAAAACAAAGGGCGCGAAGTCCATCAGCTGATGATGTCCGCCACGCCCATCCCGCGTACGCTTGCGATGAGTTTTTTCGCCGATTTGGACGTGTCCGTCATCGACAAACTGCCGCCCGGGCGCACCCCGATTAAAACGCGCCTCGTCAACAACGTCCGCCGCACCGAAGTCGAAGGCTTCGTCCTCAATACTTGCCGAAAAGGGCGGCAGGCGTATTGGGTCTGCCCATTGATTGAAGAAAGCGAAACCCTGCAATTGCAAACCGCCGCCGAAACCCTCGCCCGGCTTCAGACGGCATTGCCCGAGCTGAATATCGGACTGGTACACGGGCGTATGAAGGCCGCCGAAAAAGCCGAAGTTATGGCGGAATTTGCCGCAGGCCGTCTGAACGTCTTGGTTGCCACCACCGTCATCGAAGTCGGCGTAGATGTGCCCAACGCCGCCCTGATGGTGATTGAACACGCCGAGCGCATGGGCTTGGCGCAGCTTCACCAATTACGCGGACGGGTAGGGCGCGGCGCGGCGGAAAGCGTGTGCGTCCTCCTGTTTGCCGAACCCTTGGGCGAACTCGCCAAAGCGCGGTTGAAAGTGATTTACGAACACACCGACGGCTTCGAAATCGCCCGCCAAGACCTCAATATCCGCGGCCCCGGCGAATTTCTCGGCGCGCGTCAAAGCGGCGTTCCTATGCTGCGTTTCGCCAAGCTCGAAGAAGACTTACACCTTTTGGAACAAGCGCGCGAAATCGCCCCGATACTGATTGAGCAAAACCCCGAAATCGTCGAAGCGCATTTGGCAAGGTGGCTTTCCGGCAGGGAAGGGTATTTGGGCGTGTGAGCAAAATGCCGTCTGAAATATTAGAAAAAAGTGTAACGGAAATCTGATTTTGCATTATTTTTGACACATTTTCATGATTTTAAATCCCGTTATTCCCAAGTGGGCGGAAATCCGGTAATGGGAAGCCGCAGAGACTTATCGGGAAAACGGCAAGCCCTCCGCCGTCATTCCCGCGCAGGCGGGAATCTAGAAATGAAAAACCACGGTGTTATCGGAAATGATTGAAACCGGAGAAATGACGGAATCGAAGCGTGTGGAAATGTGTCGGAAATTGCTGAAATCGGATAAACTAGATTCCCGATTTTGCGGGAATGACGGTATTTTAGATTTTTGTTTTCGTGGGAATGGATGGCTCAAAAGCCGTCCGAACCCAAAAAAACCGCCGCTTTCAGACGGCATCAAAAAACCGCAGGCACGATGCCTGCGGTTTGCCGTTTGCGCTTCAGGGGAGCAGGGGGATGCCGCCCAAGCCGTGTGTTTCTTCCAGTCCGAACATAATGTTCATATTTTGCACCGCCTGTCCCGCCGCGCCTTTGACGAGGTTGTCGATGACGGAAAGGACGACCCACACATCGGATTGCGCCGCCTGTTGGATGCTGATGCGGCAGAGGTTTGCGCCGCGCACGCTGCGGGTTTCGGGTGTCGAACCTGCGGGCAGGATGTCCACGAACGGGCTGTCGCGGTAATAGTCGCGCAGGACGGTTTCGGGGTCGCTGCCGTCTGAAAGGTGGAGGTAAACGGTGGCGTGCATACCGCGTATCATCGGCGCGAGGTGCGGCGTGAACACGAATCCTTCGGCGATGCCGTCCTGAAGCCCGGCGATGGTCTGCCTGATTTCGGGCAGGTGGCGGTGTCCGGCTATGCCGTAGGCTTTGAAGTTGTCGCCGGCTTCGCACAACAGCGAACCGACATTGCCTTTCCTGCCCGCGCCGGACACGCCGGATTTGCAGTCGGCAATCAGCGGCATACCGGGCTTCAGACGGCATTGCCGCAACAGCGGCACGAGCGGTAGGGATACGCAGGTCGGGTAGCAGCCGGGGTTGGCGACGAGGCGCGCCTGTGCGACGGCTTCGCGGTTGAGTTCGCTCAATCCGTACACGGCTTGGGAAACGAGGCCGGGGGCGGCGTGGGTCATGCCGTACCAGTGTTCCCAGGTCGGAATGTCCCGTATGCGGAAGTCGGCGGAAAGGTCGATGACGCGCACGCCCTGTTCAATCAGGCGCGGCGCGTCTTTCATGGCGATGCCGTTGGGCGTGGCGAAGAAGACGATGTCGCATTTTTCCAGCCCCGCCTCGTCGGGCGTTTGGAAACGGAGGCCGTACACGCCGCGCAGACTTGGAAAGTAATCGGCAACCGCGATTCCGGCTTCGCTGCGGCTGGTTACGGCGGCGACTTCGACATCGGGATGGGCGGCAAGCAGGCGCAGCAGTTCCACGCCCGTGTAGCCCGTCGCGCCGACAATGCCGGCTTTGATTTTTTTGCTCATGGTTTTTCCTTTGTGTGGTTGGCGGGTATGCCGTCCGAACGCTGCAAAACTGCGGTTCGGACGGCATTCTGTTTTAAAACATACGCTGCCGTTTGCGGTTGAGCAGGAAGCCGTGTCCTGCCGAGTTGGTGCAGAGTACGCCGTTTTCGAGGCTGCCGCACTGCCAACCTGTGCCTTTGATGCTGCTGCCGTAGGCGAGGACGGGCGGTTCGGGGCTGTACGGGTAGTCGCTGTAACAGCTCATATAGGCTTTCCCTTTGTTGTCGATATTGAACACGTTGCCCCAGTCGAATCCGCATCCTTTGGGTTTCGGCATGGCGGGTTTGGTATTGTCGGTTTCGTGGATGAAGCAGGATACGCCGTGCCACGGTTCTCCGCCTTCCAGCGGTCCGGTGTCGCCGCCGCAGACGATGTTGCCGCTCGGGGTTTGGAAGTTGACGGTAAAAACGCCGTCGGGCGCATCGGCGCGTGCCGAAGCAAAGGCGGCTGCGGAGATGAGGATGAGGAGGTTGTTCGACCGCATCGTTTTATCCTTCGGACGGCGGTTGGGACGGTGAGGGGGCGGTTTGCCCGGTTTGCGCGGCAAACTCCGCCAGCGTTATCTCTAAAGATTGAAGGCAGGGTTGCACCAGCCTGCCGACGGCTTGTCCGACGGGGTTTTGATTGGCGGCGGAAGGACGGTACACAAAGCGTTTGAAGAGTGTGTCTAATTTAATGGCATCCGCCCCTGTTTTTAAAACCCAGCCCTGCCGCCCGGAATAAACATAACCGTAGTGCGCCAGTTTGTCCAAGAGCGCGCCCAACTCGTCGTAGCCCATACCGATGTGCCGTCTGAACTGCCGGACCCGCAGGGCTTTGCCGCGTTTTTGCGCCGCGTCGAGCAAGAGTAAAATGTCCAACACATCGTCAAAGCCGCCGCGCGCGTCCGCATTTTTCCGAAACGCCCCGCCCTGCCAATACGACAGGGAGGCCGTCAGCACCGCCCCGCCCAAGACCAGCGTCCACAACAGGTTCAGCCACAACAGGAAAAACGGCACGGCGGCAAACGTGCCGTAAATCGAGCGGTAGCCGTCGAAACTGCCCATATACCACACAAAAAGCGCGCGCGCGCACCACAGGCACAAAGCCGTCGCCGCCGCCCCGATCAAAGCGTGCCGCGCGGGTACGAAACGGTTGGGGACAAAGCAGTACAGCCCCCACAACAGCAGCACCGTTCCCAACGGCATCGCCAGCGGGCGCAACAGCCACGATTCCCCCCATCCCGCCGTCAGCGAGATGCCCACGCCCAAAAACAGCGGCCCGCAGGTCAGCAGGGTCCAATAAACGAGGAACTGCATCATCCAAGGACGCTGCGCGCCGACGCGCCAAATGCGGTTAAACGCCTGGTCTATCGTCCGAACCAGCATCAGCGACGTGACGAACAGCATCACGCTGCCGATGGCGGTCAGGCTGCCTGCCTGCCGGCGGAAAGCGTCGAGGTAATCCAGCACCTTGTCCGCCCCTTGCGGCACGACGGTTTGTTTGATGAAGGACACAAACGCCCCCGACCAGTTCTCAAATACCGGAAAGACCGAAACCGCCGCCACCGTTACCGTCAGCACCGGCACCAAAGCCAGCAGCGTGGTAAACGTCATACTCGCCGCCGCCTGAGGTACGCGCTCTTCGCTGAAACGGCGGGCGACAAACAGCAGGAAGGCCACGCCGCCGTTTTCCATACCTTTTTGCCAATACTTTGAAAATACCGTCATTTTTATATGCCTGTACCGAACGGAAAGCACAGATTGTAACCGAAACCGCCGCCGTCCCCAAATCCGGCATCCGTTGCGCCGCAGGTGCGGGGCCGGATGAAAACAAGCCGAAGCCTTTGCTGGCGCATCGCTTATGGGGGCTTTGTTTTCAAATGCCGTCTACAAAATGAATAAGCCCCCGATTTTTTTATTTTGACGGCGTTTCAATACTGAAAAATAATTGCCTTTTCCTCGGCAAATAGTCGGAATCGGCGGATGGTTCAGACGCAGCCTTTATTTTTTCCCAATATCGGCAAGGTCTTGGCCGGTTGGGGGCGGCGCATCGTGATGCGTCAAATTCCGCGAACAGGCTGTTTTTCGGAGATTTCAAGCCGCGCCGTTTCCCGGCCGGATGCCGCGGCGGTTTCAGACGGCATCGGCGGCGGTACGCAGTCCGCATTCGGAGTTTGTTATAATCCGATTTTTCCAACTTCGCGGTTCGCAAACCTCCCGCGTTACCAAAACTAGGATTCAGTATGTCAAACCAACAAGCCTTGGTCATCTTTTCGGGCGGCCAAGATTCTACTACCTGCCTGATTCAGGCGATTCAAACCTACGGGCGCGAAAACGTCCAAGCCATCACTTTCCAATACGGGCAACGCCACGACGTCGAGCTGGAACGCGCCCGCTGGATTGCGCAGGATTTGGGTGTCAAACAAACCGTACTCGACTTGAGCCTGATGCGGCAGATTACGCACAATGCCTTGATGGACGAAGCCGCCGCCATCGAAACTGCCGAAAACGGCGTTCCGAATACCTTTGTAGACGGCCGCAACGCACTTTTCCTGCTCTACGCCGCGATTTACGCCAAAGGGCAGGGGATACGGCACATCATCGCAGGCGTGTGCGAAACCGACTTCTCCGGCTATCCCGACTGCCGCGACGTGTTTGTCAAATCGATGAACGTTACCCTTAATCTGGCGATGGACTATGATTTCCAAATCCATACGCCGCTGATGTACCTGACCAAGGCGCAAACTTGGGCGTTGGCGGATGAAATGGGCGCGCTGGACTACATCCGCGAGCAGACCCACACCTGCTACAACGGCATCGTCGGCGGCTGCCACGAATGCCCGAGCTGCGTGTTGCGCGAGCGCGGATTGGCGGAATATTTGGAAAGTAAAAAGGCCATCTGAAAATACAACCATCATCCGATACAGGTCTTATCATGCCCAAACTTTATATGTTCTATCTCGGCGGTAACGCAGGTCGCTCCAATATCGAAGTGCACGACATCCAATTTGCCGTGTGCGACGACTACCGTGAAGCCATTCCCGCGCTCAAAGCCGCATGGTTCGGCGATGCGGACAAAATCCACATCGACGGCTGGCAGATTGTCGAATGGGCGGACGGTTACGATGTCTGCGTGAGTGAGGCGGAAGAACATACCGCAATGCCGTCTGAACACGCCCCGCGCCTGTATTTTGCCAATGTCGGCGGTTATCGCGCGGGGCAGCTTGCCGAGGCGCACGCGTTCGGGCTGTTCGCCGCCGCCACGCCTGCCGAAGCCAAACAAAAAGCCCTGCAAACCCTGTTGACCGACAGCTATGTTCAGCAGCATAAAGACAACTTAAAAGATGTGGACAACCTGCTTGCGCTCGACCGCATCGGCAATTTCCATATCCGCCTGACCCCGAATCCGCACGGTAAACCCGCCGAAATCGGCTTTCAAGGCTATTTGCCGATTTAAAATACACACCATGAAAATTACCAAGATATTTACCTTCGACTCCTCGCATATGCTCGACGGGCATGACGGCAAATGCCAAAACCTGCACGGGCATACCTACAAACTCGAAATCACCGTTTCAGACGGCATTATCAAAGGCGGCGCGAAAGACGGTATGGTGATGGACTTTACCGACTTGAAAACCATTGTCAAACAACACATTACCGACCCCTTCGACCACGCCTTCATCTACCACGGCGGCAACGGTCGCGAATCTCAAATCGCCGCACTCTTGGAAGGCTGGAACATGAAAACCCTGCTCCTGCCCTGCCGCACCACTGCCGAAAATATGGCGGTCGAAATGTACGGCCGTCTGAAAAACGCGGGGCTGAACGTGTGCCGCGTCAAATTGTGGGAAACGCCGACATCGTGTGCGGAGTATGAAGGGGAGTAGGGAATATCTTGAACGTATCGATATAGTGAATTTGAATGAAACTTGCACTAAGCCGTCATTCCCGCGCAGGCGGGAATCCAGACCTTGATTTATCAGGAATATTTAAAAATTGCAGCAATTCCAAATCTCTGGATTCCCGCCTGCGCGGGAATGACGATGTGGGGCGTCCTTATTTGAATCTGCTTTATAGTGGATTAAATTTAAACCAGTACAGCGTTGCCTCGCCTTAGCTCAAAGAGAACGATTCTCTAAGGTGCTGAAGCATCAAGTGAATCGGTTCCGTACTATTTGTACTGTCTGCGGCTTCGTCGCCTTGTCCTGATTTTTGTTAATCCACTAGTGGTACAAAATTCAAGATAGATTTCAAAGGGAGAGTTAATATTGTTAATTAAAAAAATAATTTTATGGGTAGTTATGACTTTATTTTGGATTTTCATTTTTTATCCAAATGAGAAGGAATTATCAACAAAACGATTTATTTTTGAGAAGTCATACAGTTATAATTCTGGCATACCATTTAACTATTTCTTAATAGATAAAAATCAGAATTCCATTATTTATTTCTTTATTAATAACTATATAGAAGAGGGTAACTTTATTTATTTTTCATATATTGATGGAGGTATTGTGCATGATTTCTGCTATACAAATAAAAAGTTAAAGCTATTACGTATTAACAAACTAACTGATAGTATAGAAAATGCTCAAATAAATAAGCACCAAATAGTTTTTGATAAAATTAATAAAATAAAATACAGTGATTTAACATGGTTGCAAAGTGAATATAATAGATGCAAGTAAATTTCTGTATTGATTATTTATTGGAAAAATTGCATTGTTTACACTTTTTTCATGCTGATCAGTGCACAGGTAGGGGGCGTGCTGGGGCAGAATGCGGTGGAGAATAATGCCCTAGACCGTTTGGACGGATTCACACCCGGCGAACGAAGCCTGAGAGCCAGAGCAGATAAGATCTACCAATATACCGTAAAACGGTTTTTTCTCCTGCACGGATTCCCCGTCTTTTCAAACGGCATTCCATCTCAAACGTACCCATTAAAAGGAACACCCATGAAACTCCTCTCCACCATTCTCGTTCTCCTCGTCGCCGCCGAACATTTCTACATCGCCTGGCTTGAAATGACACAGATTCCCAGCGAAAAAGCGGCGGAAATATTCAAGCTGCCTTATGAATTTATGGAACAAAAGCGCGTGCAGACCCTGTTTGGCAACCAAGGGCTGTACAACGGCTTTCTTGCCGTCGGGCTTTTGTGGGCGCAGTTTGCCGCGCCGGATAACGCCGTGTACGGCGCGACAGTACTGTTTCTCGGCTTCGTCCTGATTGCCGCCGCGTGGGGCGCGTTCTCTTCCGGCAACAAAGGCATACTCGTCAAACAAGGTTTGCCCGCATTTTTGGCAGCGGCGGCGGTGTTGGCGGTATGAAAAAAATCAGCGTCGCCCCCGAAAATCCCCAATACCGCATCGTCGAAATTTTTGAGAGCCTGCAAGGCGAGGGCTGGAACACGGGCATGCCTGCCGTTTTCGTCCGCTTGGGCAAATGCAACCTCGCCTGCGGCTGGTGTGATACCGATTATTTGACATTCAGCATGATGAGCCTGTCCGACATCTTAGGCCGTCTGAAAGCCTATGCCGCCCGCAATATCATCATTACCGGCGGCGAGCCGACCATCCAGCCGCATCTCGATGCGCTGCTGGACACGCTCAAGGCGGAAGGCTATTTCCTCTGTCTCGAAACCAACGGACTCAATCCTGCACCGCCGCAAATCGACTATGTCGCCACCAGCCCTAAAGCCTACTATGCCGCCAAATACGAAAAAAGCTGTATCGAAACAGCCGACGAAGTGCGGATTGTTGCCGACGGCGATGTCGTCGGGTTCTGCGAAAATATGGAACGCAAAATCCGTGCGCGCCATTACTACCTTTCGCCCTGCGAACAAGACGGTGCGATGAACATCTACGACACCATCCGCCAAATCGGTATTCTGAACAGCCGCCCCGACGCGCCCGTCCATTGGCAGTTGAGCGTGCAGACGCATAAATGGGCGGGGATAGAGTAGTTTAAGCAGTGTAACTCAAAGGGCCGGCTTACCGTTTTGCCGATGTTTGACATACGGGGAAAGTGTGCCGCTTCCGCGTGAAACTGCCGGTATTTCCGCTGCCTGATTGGGGGCGGAGCCTTACTGAATAAGATGCCGTCGTTGGGTACAAGCCCGGCTTCCTAAATTCCGATGGTCTTTTGAACCTTGCCGATACTCTGTGCCAGTGCGCGCAAATGGCAGGGTTAGGGAAAACAAAATGCCGTCTGAAACAGCATTCTGTTTCAGACGGCATTTTTCTGTTGCCGCCAAAAGGAAAAACCGCTCCGGCAATTTATGCCGAGGCGGTTTGGATTTGGTCGGAATGAGAGGATTCGAACCTCCGACCCCTTCGTCCCGAACGAAGTGCGCTACCGGGCTGCGCTACATTCCGAATTAAGTAAGGCGTGATTATAGCGCAAAAAATACGGCGTGCCTATACCGTTTTGCCTTTTTGCCGCGTGTCGGGCGGATTTAAAGGGCTGTGTTTGAATACAGTGTTGATAAGCATCCTTATCTCCAAGTAATTCAATAAGATAACTTTCTACCTGACCGAAAAAAATCATTGCCTTTCCCTGACAAACGGTTGAAATCGGCAGATTGTTGAAACGCAGCCGATTTAAAAGGCCTCTCCGACTTTTACGCCGTCCGCTGTATCCTGCGGCGAGGCAAGGCCGGCAACGAAGGCTTGCGCCGCTTGGAAATCCGCCGTCTGCATCATGGCTTGTGCTGCCTCATGGCCGAGCGAGTTTTCCATGTATTGCCAACGTCCGGCCAAATCCGGGTTGTCGGGAATGGTGAAACCGTCGCGCAATTCATCGACCAAGTCGGGACGGTTGCAGACCAATATGATGTCGCAACCTGCTTCAAACGACAGTCGGGCGCGTTCTTTGATACCGCCAGCCCCGCACGCGCCTTCCATGGTCAAATCGTCAGAGAAAATCACGCCTTTGAATCCGATATCGCGGCGCAAAATTTGTTTGAGCCAGATTTCGGAAAACCCTGCGGGCTTGGCATCCACTTGCGGATAAACGACGTGGGCGGGCATAACCGCTGCCATACCTTCGCGGCTCATAATGCGGAAAGGGATAAGGTCGGCGGTTTCGAGTTCGTCGAGGCTGCGCCCGTCTTCCGGCAAGACCAGATGGCTGTCTCCTTCGACAAATCCGTGTCCGGGAAAATGTTTGCCGCATGATTTCATGCCGCCTTTTTCCAAACCTTTTTGAAGGGCGAGGGCGAGGCGGGCGACCGCTTCGGGATTGCGGTGGAAACTGCGGTTGCCGATGACGGGGCAGTTTCCCCAGTCCAAATCTAAGACGGGAGTGAAGGACAAATCGATGCCGCAGGCGGAAAGCTCGGTTGCCAAAACCCGGCCGACTTGTCCGGCGGCGGTTTCGGCGGCGGACGCGCCGTCTTTGTCCCAAATCTCGCCGAGCGTACTCATTGCGGGCAGGCGGGTGAAGCCTTCGATGAAACGTTGCACCCTGCCGCCTTCGTGATCGACGGCGATAATGAGTTCGGGTGTGCGCAGGGCTTTGATTTCGGCGGTGAGTGTTTTGAGCTGTTCGATGTTTTGGAAGTTGCGGCGGAACAGGATGATGCCGCCGATTGCGGGGTCGAGCAGGCGTTGTTTTTCTTCTCTGGTCAGGCGGAAGGCGGCAATGTCTGCCATGACGGGGCCGCGCGGAATATGGGGGACGGTCATTGCGGTTTGCTCCAAAAAGCTTCAGACGGCATATGCCGTCTGAACAGGGAAAGGGGTCAGGCGTTGGCGCGTTTTTTGTCTTTCAACAGAAAAATCAGCACTGCCAATACAATGCCGGTCGTGCCAAAGCCCAACAGCGCGGATTTTGTCAGACCCAATGCGAGGTAGCCCGATGCGGCGGCGGCGGCAACGGTTAAGGCGTAAGGCAGTTGCGAGGTAACGTGGTCGATGTGGTTGCAGCGCGCGCCTGTGGACGACAGGATGGTCGTGTCGGAGATGGGCGAGCAGTGGTCGCCGCATACCGCCCCCGCCATTACTGCGGACATACACGGGATAATCAGCGCGGGTTCGACTTTGACCGCCATGGCGGCGGCAATCGGCAGCATAATGCCGAACGTCCCCCAGCTTGTGCCTGTGGCAAACGCCATCACGCTGGCGAGCAGGAAGAGGATGACGGGCAGGAAGCCGGGATGGATGTTGCCCGCAACCAGTGTGGAGAGGTAATCG
Organism: Neisseria polysaccharea ATCC 43768; assembly: GCA_000176735.1. Taxonomy (GTDB): domain Bacteria; phylum Pseudomonadota; class Gammaproteobacteria; order Burkholderiales; family Neisseriaceae; genus Neisseria; species Neisseria polysaccharea. The sequence continues at coordinate 47,933 of ADBE01000127.1, forward strand.
CCGGTGTGCATTTCGCCGACAACCGTACTGATGAGCCAAGCGAGGATTAAAATGGCGATTGCGCCGAACATAGATTTCGCACCCTGCCAAACGGCTTTGGGATAGTCGGCGGTTTTAATCGTGCCGAGCGTGCAGAGAACGACGGCAAGGACGCCGCAAGTGCCGCCGAATACCAGCGAAGTGTTCACGTCGGTATTTTCAAATGCCCCCAAAATGCTGAAGGTTTCGCTTGCCTGTGCACCGGTGTAGATCATGGCGGAAACCGTTGAGGCGATTAAGGCCAAAACGGGAATAATCAATGCGTAAACCCTGCCCCAGCTGCCGTCTGAAACGGCAGTTTCATCGTGGGCTTCGTTCAACGCGGCTTGTTCGAAACGTGCCATCGAGCCGATGTCGAAGGAGAACCATGCGACGACGAACACCATAATCAGGGCAAACAGTGCGTAATAGTTCATCAGGCTCATGGCGACAAACGTCCCCATCGGCGTGTATTCGGTGATTTTGTAGGTAACGAGCAGTCCGGCAAGCGTGGCGATAATCGACGCGCCCCAGCTTGAAACGGGCATCAGCACGCACATAGGCGCGGCAGTGGAGTCGAGGATGTAGGCGAGTTTGGCGCGGGAAACTTTAAACTTGTCGGTAACGGGGCGGGCAATCGCACCGACGGCGAGACTGTGGAAATAGTCGTCGATAAAGGTTACGAACACGAGGCAGGCGGTCAGCATTTTCGCGCCGCGCCGGTTTTTAATGTGCCGTTTTGCCCAGTCGGCAAACGCCTGATTGCTGCCGGAGTAGGTCAGCAGGGAAGTGAAAATGCCCAAAAGTATCAGGAAAACCAAGATTTTTGGTTTGCCCAGCGACCAATCGCCGTCTGCCCAAGCCAAGCCGACGACCATGTCTTTCAGGTGTGCCAGACCGTCGACGGGGTTGCCGCCGACCAAAAAGGCAACGCCGACCAGAATACCGATGCCTAAAGACAGCAGTACGCGGCGGGTAATGACGGCAAGTGCCAGTGCCAAAAAGGGTGGCACAACCGAGAAAAATGAATGTGAATAGTCGATCAGCTGCATGGTTATGGGGGTGTTAAGCGTCCGGATGGGAGCGTATCTGTCCGCCTCCGGTTTGGGTTTTGTTGGCAAAATGGGCGGAAATATTTTTTGTCGTAAAAAATATTTGTTTAAAATCAACCAACTGATTTTTGTAAAATGCCCGTTAATCGGTATTGACGGGCATTTTATCATTTAAAAAATATTTTGGTTAAATTATGTGGGTTATTGCAGGTTTAATGCGATAAACAGTGTGTTGCCACGGCGCATGACCAGCAGGGGGACGTTTTTGCCTGCCTTGTCCATAGCTTTGCGGAAACCGTCTTCGTCATTGACGGGGACTTGCCCGACGGCAAGAATTTCGTCGCCGCGCCTCAAGCCTGCGCGTTCTGCCGTATCGGAAACCCGTACGACGACGAGGTGTCCGCCGCTGCTGTCGGTATGTGTCTGAAGGGTAATGCCTGCGGATTCGACCGAGAACGTACCGGATTGCTGTTCGGTGTAGGGGGCTTCATCTGTTTTGGATGATGCGCCGGTATGCTCGGCGGCGTTGCCCAGCTTAACTTTGATTGTGATTTCTTCGCCTTTGCGCCATACGCCGAGGCTGACTTCTTTTCCCGGTGTAATGGCGCCGACCATGACGGGAAGGTCTCCGGAAGAACGTATTTCTCCGCCGTCGAGGCTGAGGACGATGTCGCCCGCCTGAAGACCGGCACGTTCTGCGGGGCTGCCGGGCAGGACTTTGGCAATCAGTGCGCCGCCGGCTTTGTCCAAACCGAACGATTGTGCCAAACCGTAGGATACTTCTTGAATAATCACGCCCAGTTGTCCGCGTTGGACTTTGCCGGTGTTTTCAGCTGTTCGGCAACATTCATGGCAACGTCAATCGGGATGGCGAAGGAAATGCCCATAAATCCGCCGCTGCGGCTGTATATTTGCGAGTTGATGCCGACGACCTGTCCTTTTAAGTTGAACAGCGGACCGCCGGAGTTGCCCGGATTGATGGCAACGTCGGTTTGGATGAAAGGTGTGTAGCTTTCATTGGGCAGGCTTCTGCCTTTGGCGGAGACGATGCCGGAAGTAACGCTGTTGTCGAAGCCGAAGGGCGCACCGATGGCGGCGACCCATTCGCCCGGTTTCAAATCTTTGGGATTGCCGATTTTGACGACGGGCAGCTCTTCCGTTGCATCGATTTTCAGAAGGGCGACATCGGATTGGACATCCGAACCGATGAGCTTGGCGGTATATTCGCGCTTGTCGTTAAGCAGGACTTTGATACTGCCCATGCCGGTAACGACGTGCGTATTGGTCAGGATGTAGCCGTCTTTGCTGATGATGAAGCCCGAACCGAAGTTCAATCCGCCGTCATCGGATTCTTCTTGGGGGATTTCGGGCATATTCGGGACGAGGCGTTTGAAAAATTCGTAGAAGGGATCGTTGTCGGCAATCGGGTCGGAATCGTTTTCGGCATTGCCGCTGCCGTTTTGGGTGCGCGGGGCGGGAGCTGCCTGAATATTGACGACTGCCGGACCTTCGCTTTGAACCAGTTGGGCAAAGTCGGGCAGCAGCATACTGACGCTGCCGTCGTCTTTGGTGTGTTCGATGCGTTCTACGAAGGATGCTTCTTTTTTGTCCGCACCGAAAAAGCTGCCTGCCTTGTCGCAGCCTGCCAGCGAGGCGGTACACAGTGCTGCCAAAGCGAGGTATTGGTATTTTTTGAACACGTTTCGTCCTTTGTGTTGTGCCGATATTGACTTCAATGCCGTCTGAAGCGCATTTTGTCGGCTTCAGACGGCATAGGTTGAAATTCTACAACGTCCGTCCGAATTTTCAAGCATTTCATTTTGAAGGGCGGCGGCGGTCAGGCTTTGGCGGGATATTCGCACAAATCGTTGATGATGCAGGTTTGGCATTGCGGTTTGAGTGCCTTGCAGGTGTAGCGTCCGTGCAAAATCAGCCAGTGGTGCGCGTCCATCAGAAATTCTTTAGGAATGAAGCGCATCAGTTTGTCTTCGACTTCGCGCACATCTTTCCCGGGGGCGATTTTGGTTCGGTTGGACACGCGGAAAATATGCGTATCGACCGCCATAACGGGGTGTCCGAACGCCGTGTTCAATACCACGTTTGCCGTTTTGCGCCCCACGCCCGGCAACGATTCCAAAGCCTCGCGGTCTTCCGGCACTTCGCCGTTGTATTTTTCCAGCAGGATGCGGCAGGTCTGCATGATGTGCTTGGACTTGGTTTTATACAGCCCGATGGTTTTTGTGTATTCCATCACGCCGTCCAAGCCCAAATCCAGCATCGCCTGCGGCGTATCGGCAACCGGAAACAGTTTCGCCGTCGCCTTGTTCACGCCGACGTCGGTCGCCTGCGCCGAAAGCAGAACGGCGATTAAAAGCTCGAAAGGGGAGTTGAAATTCAGCTCGGTGGTCGGATGGGGGTTGGCGGCGCGGAAGCGTTCGAAAATTTCTTGGCGGATGTGTCTGTTCATTTTTTTATACGGTGGGTTTGTGTGTTCGGCATTATAACGTATGGTTCAGGCGGCGTAATATTGCATTCCCCACAGAATGAAGGCGTAACGCGCCGTTTTGCCGATAACCAGCATCAGCCCGCTTGTCCACGGATTCAACCGCAGCCAGCCAGCGGCAAGCGGCAGTGCGTCGCCGATGACGGGCAGCCAGGCAAACGCAAGCAGCCATACGCCGTAACGCTTCATTATCCTGATTGTTTTTTCAGACGGCATTTTTCGGGAGGGCAGCAAACGCCCCATCCAATAGGAAACCATACTGCCCAATCCGTTGGCAAGGCCGGTGCACAGCAACGCGCCGTATGCGTGTTCGGGAAAGCGGTGGACGAACAGGGCAAAGGCGGCTTCCGATGTGCCGGGCAGGAGGGTGGCGGAAGTGAAGGCGGAAAAGGCGAGTGCGGCGTAGGCGGAAAAAACGGTCATGTACGGTTTGTGATAAATCAAAATGAGGATTGAAAAAATACAGCGTCGGCGTGCTTGTCGGGATAATAGCGGATGTTGTCCGGCAAGGATATGCCGACGGCTTGCAAATTTGTGAAATGTCAGTATGATTCACGCCGCCCTTGAAGAATGTCAATTTTTGCCGTCCGAACCGTGTAATGTATTCCAATAAAATGAAAGGCAAATCATGTCTGCGCAATCACAAAACAACCATACGTCCCCGTTGGTCGTCTTGACCACGCTGTTCTTCATGATGGGTTTTATTACCTGCATGAACGACATCCTTATCCCTCATTTGAAAGAAATTTTCGACCTAACTTACGTTCAGGCGATGCTGATTCAATTCTGTTTCTTTACCGCCTATGCGGTGATGTCGATTCCCATGGGTACGCTGGTGGGCAAAATCGGTTATAAAAACGGCGTTATCGGCGGCTTTCTGCTGACGGCGGTCGGATGCCTGTTGTTTTATCCTGCTGCGGGCAGCCATTCGTATGCGGTATTTTTGGGCGCGTTGTTTATTTTGGCTTCCGGCGTAACGCTGCTTCAGGTCGCCGGTAATCCTTATGTTACCCTGCTGGCGAAACCCGGCAAGGAATCGGCAACGCTGACGCTGGTTCAGGCGTTTAACTCTTTGGGTACGACCATTGCGCCTCAAATCGGCGCGTTCCTGATTCTGGCAGACGCAACCCAAACCGTCAGCAAGGCGGAACAGATTTCTTCCGTACAGATTCCCTATTTGGGACTGGCGGGGCTGCTGATTATCCTTGCCGTTTTCGTGAAAATGATCCGCCTGCCCGACGCGCAAAAAATTGCCGCCGAGGAAAGCGCGCATAACCACGACGGCAAAACCGGCGTATGGCAATACAAACATCTCGTGTTCGGTGCGGCAGGCATTTTCTGCTACGTCGGTGCGGAAGTCTCCATCGGTTCGCTGATGGTCAACGTATTGGGTTATCTGAAAGGGCTGGACCATGCTTCCGCCGCCCATTATCTGTCGTTTTATTGGGGTGGCGCGATGGTTGGACGGTTCCTCGGTTCGGCAGTGATGGCGAAATTCGCCCCCAACCGTTATTTGGCGTTTAACGCATCGGCTGCGGTCGTACTGCTTGCCGTCGCGATGGCGACGGGCAGCGGCAATGCGGATGTGGCGATGTGGTCGCTGCTTGCCATCGGTTTTTTCAACTCGATTATGTTCCCGACGATTTTCTCTTTGGCAACCAAAGGATTGGGCAAATTCACCAACGCGGCTTCCGGTGTGCTGTGTACCGCGATTGTCGGCGGTGCGGTCGTGCCGGTGATTCAAGGTTGGGCGGCGGATACTTACACCCTGATGTCTTCGTTTGTCGTTTCCGTTATCTGTTACCTGTATATCGTGTTTTTGCGGTGTACGGATATAGGGCGGACGAATAATC